>DAOUAI010000122.1:0-17717 GCA_034433775.1 Dehalococcoidia bacterium | reverse complement strand
TTTGCCTTGATTTGGAGAGTAGATAGCGGCTTTGGAATCTTTGCTGATTTTGCTGTACCTACTCTCGCAGCAATGGGTATTCTAACAGGGGCTCGAGGTGAGGTCAAATTGCTGTACTCGTCCAGCATATAGTGTCACTTTTGAAGGCAGAAGATGGCTGGTCAGTCCCGTTAGTCTTTTCCTTTCCCCCTCACTCTAACTCTCTCCCGCAAGGGGAGAGAGGATAAAGCAAGGTAACTCGCTCCCGCAAAGGGGAGAGAGGATAAAGGGGGCAGCCATCCCTCCTGCAAAGGGGGACTCCATTTTCTCTCTCCCGCAGGGAGAAAGATTTTACCTCCTAAAAGGAGTCATCTTGCCCTCGCTAGAGGTCAAAATCCTGATAGACCTACCCACAAGGGGAGGACTTTCCTCTCCTGCGAGGAGAGGGGGACTGCTTTTTTCTCCTCTCCCTTGAAGGGAGAGGACTAAGGTGAGGGTGAAATAAAGTAGCCGGCACCCTTGACTTTGATGACTAACCTTTGTTATAGTCTCGACTAATAATCGGGGAGGTGTCCTGTGGCTGCTCCTAAATTTAAGGAATTAGAACGAGCTTATGGTTTTGATGAGGTCGCCATCGTCCCGGGCGATGTGACCGTTAATCCCGACCAGACGAATATCGACTTTAAGGTTGGCAACTTTACGTTCTCCATCCCGATATTGGCAGCAGCTATGGACGCCATCGTGGATACGAATTTTGCTGTCTTGATGCATAGCCTGGGAGGGCTCGCTGTCTTGAACCTGGACGGGGTGCAAACGAGGTACGAGAAGCCGGAAGAGGTGCTGGCACAGATTGTGCAGGCATCTGATGGTGAGGTGACCTCGCTGCTACAAAGGATTTATTCCGAGCCGGTCAAGGAGAACCTGGTCGGTGAGCGGATTCAGGCGATAAAGAGGGCTGGGACAGTATGTGCCGTTTCGGTGATACCAGCCAACACCAAACGACTGGCACCGCTGGCTAAGGAAGCCGGGGCTGACATACTCGTGGTGCAATCAACCGTCACCACAGCACGACATATCTCTAAAAGCTATCGGGGCTTGATCTTTTCTGAACTGTGCGAGATGGTAAAGATGCCGATAATAGTGGGTAACTGCGTCACCTATAGTGCCGCTCTGGAACTTATGCGGACCGGGATCGATGGCATTCTCGTGGGTGTCGGTCCGGGAGCGGCTTGCACCACGCGGGAAGTACTGGGGGTAGGGGTACCACAGGTCACGGCTACTATCGACTGCGCTGCCGCAAGAGAGACGTTCTTCAAGGAGTCCGGCAAATATGTGGTGGTGATCACCGATGGTGGTATGCGTACCGGTGCTGACATATGCAAAGCTTTTGCCTCCGGCGCCGATGCTGTGATGCTGGGCTCGGTGATGGCACAGGCTGAAGAGGCTCCGGGCAAGGGCTACCACTGGGGCATGGCACATTCACACCCTACACTGCCGCGAGGAACGCGGATCAAAGCTGGAGTGCGGGGTCCATTGAAGAGACTTCTCTTCGGTCCTACCTCAGTCACCGATGGCACTGAGAACCTCGTCGGCGCGCTGCGTACCTGCATGGGAGTCTGCGGAGCATTGACCATTAAGGATATGCATAAAGCCAGGATGGTAGTGGCGCCGGCGATAAAGACGGAGGGCAAGTACTTCCAGGCGATGCAGGGGCTGTGTGGCAGGTAAGGGTATCAGGCGAAGACCGAGATACAGAACCAGATACCGAAGCCAACCAGCACCAGGGCACAGACACTGAAAACAATAATCTCCACCTTTCGTGTCCACAAGCGCTTTGTCCGGAATACAACTGTGGAGATGAACTGCTCCCATAAAAGGTCACAGGACCAGTGCACCACAGCGAATATCGCCAGCCCCAGGATGCCGAAGCCAGCAGCGGTGGCGATGAGCGCGATGCCGATGGTCGCCCACCAGATGAAGAAATAAGGGTTGGCACCGGTCATCACTATCCCGGTGACCAGCGAGTTATAAGGTAAATCGAGAGCGGTATTCTGCGACCTGGTGAGATTGCGTATTACCATGGCACCCATGACAATGAGCATCAAACCACCTGCCAGCCCGATAGCGATTTTTACCTCCGGGTAGACGAAGAAGCGGGCAAAGCCGAGGTAAATGAGAGCCATAAGCGGGATTTCCACCACACCGTGCCCCAGTGCAATAAAGATGCCGGCATTGCCGTTATGATAGCCCTTTGCTATCGTGGCGGCAGTCAGTGGACCGGGCAACATAACACCGGAAAGGGAGATTCCAGCAGCGGAGAGCAAGAACAAACCGAAGCTTTCAGTCATGACCTGTTGGTCAGTCTTCCTCCTCCTCTTCCTCTTCCGCTATTTCTGGCTGTGTCCCGGTGATGGGGCGGGGCAGCAAGGGAACGGTGGAGGTCCTCTTTCGGGGTGTCTTAGGTAGACTGTCTATTGCTTTTTTAAGTCCAGCAATTGCTCCCGGAGGGAAGCCGCGGTCGAGAAACAGCCCGTTGATGCCAGCCTGGCGCAGGCTATCAAGTCCTTCTGCTGTCAGCGGGGCTTTGATTGTCAGCAGTAGCGGCTTGTTGAGCAGCCCGGCGAAGCGGTAGCAGATGAGGACTTGCTCAACGGTAAGGGTGGTCTCCACTCCGTTGATAAGCACTGCATCGGCCGGGAGGTCGTTCAGGCTCCTGATGAGCCCTGGTTCTAGCGAAGGCTCTACACGGACTATTTTGCCCGTTTTTTCTCTGTTTACAGCCTCGAAAGGGGCTTTCAGGTCAAAGATTATGAAGTCACAGCCGCGGTTGATAAATTGGGCGATATCGGTCTCATCGCTATTATCGTCTATCAACAGCCCGATTGGGGTGTTACTGAATGACTTGTCCAGTTGCTCGAAGGTGGTGGTCCCCAGTCCCCGTGCATTCAGCACAGCGGCGTTAATGTCCGTTTCGGGTATTTGTTTTAGCTCTTTTTGGCTCAAGTCAGTTAGACTGACTGCTATCAATAATGGTGGACTCTCTATTTCAGAAGTCTTTCTGAAACCGATGGGTGGGGTTGAACCGCGGAAGGTGTCTTGCAGTCCCTCTATGAACTTGCTCACTATAGTAGCCCGGTGGTGTATTATCTTATCTGCCACATATTGTAGGTGAAATCATCGGGAAAAGCAATTTGAATTGTGCCGCTGGTGGTGACTATAATAGTAAGACTTTTGCGTGACAGCATGAGTTTGTCCGGACGAGGAGGAAGTTGGATACTGCAAAGGTAGAACCTACAGAGAGCTCTGCAGGCACCGGCACAGAAATAAAGTTGAGGATTGAGAACATATCGCTTTCCTTCGGTGGTGTGAGGGCGCTCATCAATTTAAGCCTGGAGGTACGGGAGGGTGAGATACTGGCTATCATCGGTCCCAACGGTGCCGGCAAGACCTGTGTCCTCAATTGTATTAACGGCTTCTATAAGCCTCAGGAGGGCGAGATATATTTCGAGGGGAAGAGGATAACGCGCATGCGACCTGACAGAATAGCCCGGTTGGGCATTGCACGGACTTTCCAGAATATCGAGCTGTTCACCGGCTTGTCCGCGCTGGACAACCTGATGGCTGCCAGACATGTGCTGATGAAGCAAAATGTGCTCAGCAGCTCGCTATATTTCGGCTGGGCACATAAAGAGGAGATCGAGCACCGCAGGGCGGTGGAGGACATCATCGACTTTCTGGAAATAGAGCCGGTGAGGAAGAAGGTAGTGGGCACGCTGCCTTATGGTATGAGGAAGAGGGTGGAGCTGGGGAGGGCGCTGGCGCTGGAACCGAAGGTGTTACTTCTCGACGAGCCGATGGCGGGGATGAATACCGAGGAAAAAGAAGACATCGCCAGGTTTATCATCGACATTTTTGAAGGTCAGGGCGAGTGCTACCCGGAAACTCCAGTGCTGAGAGACGGGGTAAAGTGCATTATCCTGGTGGAGCATGACATGGGTGTGGTGATGGACCTGGCGGACAGGATCATCGTGCTTGATTTCGGACGCAAGATCGCTGAGGGGACGCCTGAGGAAATAAGGACTGACCCGCATGTAATTGCCGCTTATCTGGGGAAGGAAGACTAGTCACAGAGTGCGGTCAGTACCCGAGAGTTAGCCGGACTTTACAGCCACCGTTTACGCCTTTTATAGTGCTTGACCGCACGGTAACTTTTCTTGGTGCCCACGGCTGAAAGTCCCATGTAGAACTCTTTTACGTCTTCGTTACTCCTTAAGAAGTCAGCGGTGCCGTCGAGGACGACGCGCCCGTTCTCCATTACATAACCGTAATGTGCGATGCTTAGGGCGATTCTGACATTCTGTTCCACCAGCAGAATAGAGGTCTTTCTTTCCTCGTTAAAGCGCTTGATGATGTCGTAAATCTCGCTGACCAGTATCGGTGCCAGTCCCAGAGAGGGCTCATCGAGCATCATCAGCCTGGGGGAAGACATCATCGCCCTGCCGATGACCAGCATCTGTTGCTCACCGCCAGAAAGGTAACCAGCAATCTGATGACGTAGCTGTTTTAGCCTGGGGAAATAGTTATATACCATATCGAGGTCTTCCCCTATGGCACGGCGGTCTTTGCGGTGGTAAGCCCCCACCAGCAGGTTTTCCTCCGCGGTGAGATGACCGAAGACGCGCCTGCCTTCAAGTGCCTGGACGATGCCCAGTTTGCCTATCTCCACGGCGCTCTTTTTTTCTATCCTCTGTCCATCCCATTCTATAGAACCGTCCACTACCTCGCCTTCCTCGGCACGAAGGAGTCCAGATATAGCCTTAAGCGTCGTGGTCTTGCCGGCGCCGTTAGCACCGAGAAGTGCCACCACCGAGCAGTCCTCTACGGTGAGAGAGACCCCGTGGAGCACCTTTATGACGTTTAGATAGGTGACCTCGATATTGTTCAGTCTGAGCATATTCGTCCCCGGGTAAGGGGGAGCCTCTGCGCTTGCAGAGGCTCCCCAGCCTCCGTTATTTACCGAACCATTCGTACTTTTCGTATTCTACCAGCGGTGCCTCCATCCATTTGCTGGGGTTGGCTATTTGCCCGTTAACGATCTGGTAGATCCTGTTGTATTTGGTGAGACGGTTGTCTCCGGGTGTATAGCTCACAGGACCCTGAAGTCATTCAACATCGTAGTTCTTCAGTTTATGAAACCCCTGTGTCTCTACTATCTGCCACGACTGTGGGTTACCTTTAGCCAGTGCATCGTAGCCGGCGTTCTTCACAGCCAGCCTGAGGATCTCCGCCACGATGAGGCTCTGTGCCCAGGAAGTTATATAGTCCATATTGCCATAGTCCTCGGGATGTAGCTTTTTACAATATTCGGTCATCTTGGCCATGCCGGGGACATCTTCGCCCCAGAGCACCGTGGGGAAGGTACCATAAACACCTTCAACGACTTTTGGTCCGGCGATATCGATGAGGGCTTTGGTGAAGCTGGCATGGGCACAACCGATGGTGATGCCAGGGTACATGCCGAGTTCGTAGGCGTTCTTGATGATGACCGCGGTGGGGGCTGGTGTGCTGGAGATGAACAGCACATCAGGGTTCTTTGCCTTGATGCGGGTCAGCGATTCTATCTCCGAGGTTGTTGTGGCAGCATGTTCATCCACAGAGATGATTTCAATCCCCATCTCCGCAGCTTTAGCCTTGAAAGCATCTCTGGCACCGTACCCGGTGGGGTTGTTGAGCAGGTGAAGGGCAAACTTGGGTTTTCCGCTCTTCTTCCAGATATTCTTGAGGTAGAAGTTGGCAAAAGCCAGAGCATCATCGCCGTAGTCTGGGGTCTGACCATAGATATGTTTCGGCGGACGGTAAAGCACGGGTGAACTGAAGCAGGCTATGCCGGGAAAGCCAGCTTCGTTGGCTATCTCCATGGCAGCGGACATCTCTTTGGAGGAGGCGGTGGTGAAGAGGAGGCAGCCTTCGTCCATGAACCTTTTGACTATGGTGACCACTTTAGGGGCATCGTAAGCGCTGTCCAGCCAGAGGACTTCTATCGGGTGCCCAGCAACGCCACCCAATTCAGCATTAATGTACTGAATAGCATCGAGGTTGGCATGTCCCATCACCCTGCCCTTTTCCGCAGCCTGTCCGGTGGTGGGGGTCATCATGCCCACCTTAAGCACCTTGGTCGGCTGGGCTTCCGGTTTGGTGGCACAGCCAGCGAGCGGCAAGGCGATTACCAGCAAAGCCAGGCAGATTATGACACCTATTGCGTACAGTCTTTTCATCCTTTTACTCACACCTCCTGTTAAGTTTTCGCTGTTTCATTTCATATTTTTCACCGAGACCTACATATCTCTGTTACACCTCCCTCGTTCAATTTAGTATGAGAAGGGCCACAGACGGTAGGAAGCTTTGAACAGGGCCCAGCGGTGCGCAATACCGCGCGGTTCAAGTATCAGGAATAAAATTATCACCAGACCGAAGACCATGGGACCGATCCCCGTGGTAAAGCCGGCGGGGAGTGCGGGGAAGGCGCTCTCCAGGACGGGGCTGATATACATTATCCCCTGTTGCAGCAGCCTGATGAGGACAGCCCCGAGGATGGGACCGATGGTGGTGCCCAGACCACCGATGATGACCATGCCGACATAGAGGATGGAATCGGCGAGGGTGAAGTTCTCCGCGTTTAGAAAGCGGGACCAGTGGGCAAATAGGGCTCCGGCTATGCCGGCAAGGAAGCAGCCGATAAAAAAGGCAAGGAGTTTATGATAAGTGAGGTTGATACCCATGACCTCGGCAGCCAGGTCGTTATCTCTCACGGCGATGAAGGCTCTGCCCACCCTGCCTCTGGCTAGATTCTTGGCAAAAAAGATGGTGATGGCAGCAATGCCCATAATAAGATAGAACTGCCTGGGCTCGTTATTGAAGGAGAAACCGGCGATAGTAGCAGGCGGGACTTTGATGCCGACGAAGCCGCCGGTAACACTTGTCCAGTGGTTGATGACCCAGACGATGATGAATTGGGCAGCTATGGTAGTAATAGCCAGGTAAAAGCCTTTGACCCGCACTGAAGGGAGACCGAAGATAATGCCGATAAGCCCGGCGCTGAGCCCGGAGCAGAGTAGACTTGCTATAAAGGGCAAGCCGAGCTTGCCGGTAAGGACTGCTGCAGTGTAAGCACCGGCAGCCATGAAGCCGGCATGTCCTATTGAGAGCTGACCACAATAGCCGATGAGAATATTTAAGCCAGTAATGGCTATAATGGTGATACCTATCAGGTTGGCGATGCTCAGCCAGTAGTTGCTCCAGTATAAAGGTGCGGTGACTATCAGGACTAAAAGAAGGAAGAAGAGTGCCCAGTGGGTCCTGGTGCGCAGGACTGCCATGTCACTGGCATATTCGAAGTTGCGTACACCGCAAGGCAGATCCATGCTATATCCTCTCTATCCGCTTTTCACCGAACAGCCCGTAAGGCTTGAATACCATGACGATGATTATAATGATGAACGGGATTATGTCTTTTATTCCCGGTCCGATAAGCGGCGTCAGGTAGCCACCGCCAAGGTTCTCACATAACCCGATGATGGGACCGGCGACAATGCAACCGACAAAGGAGTCCAGCCCACCAAGGATTACCACAGAAAATGATTTGAGCCCTGTCTCCACCAGCCCGTAAGTAATACCGCCTATGCAGGAGATGAGGACGCCACCTATAGCAGCGACTACAGAGGCAAATATCCAGGACACGGAGAACACGCTGGTCACCGGAACCCCGCAAGCCTGTACAGCAAGCTGGTCATCGGCAGTAGCCCTCATGGCGATGCCCATCTTGTGATATTTAAAGAACAGCGATAGTAAGCCGAACAGGGCTAGCGAAGTGACTGCCGCCCAGATATATTCTTGTGAGACCACTGCTGGACCCAGATGGACCGGTTCTTGAGGGAAAAGTCGGGGCAATGCAGCCACGCTCATAGGCCAGACGAAGGTTACTATACCCTCCAGGAAGTAGGCTATACCAAGTGTCACCGTTATCAATGACAATATTGGTTGCGCAATCAGTGGACGGAGGGTGAGGCGCTCTATCAGCCAGCCGAGGAAAATGGAGAACAGGATTGTCAGGGGGAAGCCAAGCCAGTAGGGGAACTTAGCCTGGACGAGCATGCCATAGGTGAACCACGATGAAATCAGGACCAACTGTCCCAGCGCCAGGTTGGCTACGCTGCTTGACTTCCAGATCAGGGCAAAGCCCAGCGCGATCAGCGCATAGACCATTCCCACAGCTATGCCTGTAATCGTGTACTGGAGCAGTTCTGCCATTTCACAAGCTCCTTATCTGCACAGAGGTGCTTACTGTGCCTTTTCTGCCATCGCGGTAGGTCACCGAAGCTTGTACGGCGACGCTCTCAGCGCCGTTGTACATGGCATCGATAAGCTCCTTGTACCTCTGTTCCATAAACTCTCTTCGTAGTTTTCTCGTCCTGGTCAACTCAGCTTCGTCTGGGTCGAACTCTTTGTGCAACAACACGAATTTCTTTACCCTGGCACCTTCAGGTAAGTAGCTATTAACGCGAACAAGGTCCTGTTGAATAAGGTCAGCGACCTCTTTTTTCTGGGAAAGGTCAACAAAGGTGGTATAAGGTATGCCACGGTTTTCTGCCCACTTGCCCACCATAGCGAAATCGATATTGATGATGGCACAGACGTATTCCTTGTCCTTGCCGCCGACGACCATAGCGTCCTTTATGTAAGGGCTGAACCTGAGCCTGCCTTCGATATACTGGGGAGCATATTTTATTCCTGAGGCAAGCTCCCCGAGGTGCTCCAGTCTATCCAGGAATATGAGATGCCCCTCTTCGTTAATATGCACTGCGTCTCCAGTGCGGCACCAGCCGTTTACCAGGGCACTTGCGGTCTTTTCCGGGTCTTTATGATAGCCAGTGAACACACAATCGCTCCTGACCAGCAGTTCTCCTTCGTCAGTTATCCTTACCTCCACCCCTGGGGCAGGGCGACCCACGCTCTGAAAATCGATTTCTCCCTTACCGTGGCAGGAGATGAAACCAGCCTCGGTACTGGCATAGCTTTGTCTCAACTCCACGCCGATGGCATGGATAAAGCGAAAACTGTCGAGGCTTAGCACCGAACTACCGGTCACGGCAAACCTGGCATTGCTCAGTCCCAGCTTGTCTTTGAGTGGGCGGAAAAGAAAGGCATGGGCGATAGAATATAGCGCCCGCCAGAAAAGATTCGGCCTTTCATTTTTGAAATTCAGGTCTGCAATTTTATAGCCCACGGGCATAAAAAGGTTATATATAAAGCGTTTGAGCGCCCCAGCGTCTGCCATTTTCACCTGGACGCTGCTTACCAGACTTTCCCACTGTCGTGGTCCATAGATTACGAAGTCCGGTCCCACCTCTCTGGTATCTTCAGCCACGGTCTCAGGCTCCTCAGGGAAGTTAAGCCTGGCGCCGGTGAGAAGGTGTGGGATGGTGGCAAAGAAGCTATCACCGACCCAGGCTGGTGGGAAGTTGGACACCAGGTTATCATTCTCATTTAGCTGGAAGCGGCTCAGAAATGCTCTGGCGGTGTTAATTAAGGCTTTGTGAGTTAGCACAGCACCCTTTGGGAGCCCGGTGGTGCCTGAGGTGTAATAGACGAAGGCTTTATCATCGCCCTTGCTTTTCTTAACATTTTCTTCAAACAGCCCGGGGTGACTTTTCTCATACTCCTTACCCATCTCCAGCACCTTGTCGAAGCTGATGAGGATGGGGTCATCGTAATTTTTGAGCCCTTTGGGGTCCCAGTAGATGACCTTCTTCAGCAAAGGTAGCTCGTCCTTTATCTCGAGGAACTTGTCCGTCTGTTCCTGGTCATTGACCACAGCGAATTTGGCATCGGAGTGGGAGGCGATATATTTTACCTCTGAAGGGATGGAATCAACGAACATCCCGGTAGCCAGACCGCCGGCTGCCTGGGCAGCAAATTCTGCCCAGAACCATTCCGGTTCATTGTCACCGATTATGCAGACCACGTCCCCGGGATTGAAGCCGAGGCTTATGAGCCCGAGAGAAAAGTATTTGACCTTCTCATAATATTCTTTCCAGGTGTAGCTCTGCCAGATACCGCGACGTTTGACGCATACTGCCGGTCTGTCTGTCCATTTCTGGCAGTTTCTCCAGATGAGCTGAGGTATCGTCTCGGCGGTCTCCAGTCTGCTTATCCGATTGTTGGTCACATCTTCCAGCCTTGTCTAAAAACTTAAAGCCTCCCTTCCCGGGAGGCTTTTGGTTATTCGCTGCGGGGGCTGTTAAGTAGTAACCCTCCCGGGGCTTATTCCTGAGAGGCTAAAGAAGAAGCCGAAAAAGGAGAATGTTGCTACCTTTTTCCTCATCATTTCGACCTACGAGTCTAAATGGTATCACGAGAGTCAGGTTCTGTCAATACCTTTTGTTCCTCTGTGTCGTCTAACTTGTGCAGGATTCTAACCCGCTCTTTAACTTTCTGTACTATGTTCCGTTTGGTAATAAAGTCGGTTGTATACTCGCCGGACTTAAAGACCGGGTCATCGAGTGCTACTTCGTAGAAGGGGACTGTGGTTTTCACACCCTCGATTTTCAGTTCACTAAGCCCGCGCTTCATCCGGGCTATCGCCTCGTCCCGGGTCTTACCTCTCGCCATAAGTTTTAGCAATAGTGCATCGTAATAAGGGGGGACTTCGTAACCTTCGTATATCCCCTCGTCTATTCTCAAGCCGTGCCCATGGGGCAGTCGCAGTCTGGCTATAGTGCCAGGACAGGGGAAGAAATTGTGAACCGGGTCCTCGGCGGTTATACGGCATTCCAGAGCACAGACTTGGAATACGACGTCGTCCTGGCTGATACTCAGCGGTTCACCAGCGGCAATATTTATCTGCTCTCTAACGATGTCTATCCCCAGGGCAAGCTCGGTGATGCAGTGTTCCACCTGGAGACGGGAGTTCACCTCATTGAAATAGAACTGCTGTGTGGCTGGGACGTAAAGAAATTCGACGGTAAGGGCATTTATGTATTCCAGAGCGACGGCGACATCTAAAGCAGCGACGTACATTTTCATACGGAGATGGGGTGACAGAATAGGGCATGGCGTCTCCTCGACCAATTTCTGAAACCTTCGCTGTACCGAGCAGTCTCTTTCACCGAGGTGAATGACATGTCCATGCTTATCTGCGAGGATTTGCACCTCGATATGCTTTACCCCGGAGAAGAATTTCTCCACATAGAACCCGGAAACGCCGAACACCTTTTTCCCTTTCTCTGCCACCGACTTTATAACATTTCTCAGTTCATCCTTGTTGTGGGCAACGCTCATACCGATGCCGCCCCCACCGCCAGAAGGCTTGGCTATTACTGGATAGCCGATATCTTCGGCGATCTCCTCAGCCTGCGCCAGGGTTTTCTCATCGGAGTTATGTAAAGGCTCCTCAGAACCGGGCACAGGCGGGATGTTCAGCAGCCTCATCAGTTGCCGTGCCCTGTGCTTCGGTTTGACTTTGTACATGCTCTCGCTGGGCGGACCGATGAAGACGATGTCCAGTTTTTCGCACATTTCGGCAAACTCCGGGTTTTCAGCCAGAAAACCGTAACCCGGATGAAGGGCGTCGACGCCGCTGCGCTTGGCGACTTCGAGTATCCTCTTCATATTAAGGTAACTATGGACAGCTTCAGCAGGACCGATGGGGTAAGCTTCGTCAGCCAGCTTTACATGAAGGGAATTAGCATCCACATCGGAGTAGACAGCCACGGTGCGGATGCCCATCTCCTTGCATGTCCGTATTATTCTTACCGCTATCTCACCACGATTGGCGACCAGGACTTTATGAAACACTCTATTACCTCAAAAATAAAACAAGACCTGAATAAACATACTCTGGCTTGCTACGGGTGTGACCTTATCGATTTAGCGGAATGGTGGTCCCCGATGCCTTGGCTATAAGTTTACCATCTTGGTTGGTCACTGTCATCTCGGATATACAGACGCGCTTTCCAGCCTTGACCACACGACATTCGGCGGTAAGCCGGTCGCCCGCGGAAGCGCTGGCTACGAAGTGGATGTTGAACTGGGAGGCGACATTGGGGGTGAAGACGGAGTTGGTAGCATAGGCGAATGCCTGGTCAGCCAGGGACATTATGATGCCACCGAACACCACGTCATTAAAGTTTATGTATTCCGGCTTCATTTCCATGGTCACTTTGGCATAACCTGTGGATAGTTCTATAAGTTCTGTCCCGAGAAACCTGGCTACAGGTTCCTTGTCCGCCTTCGCCTTAAGGGCTTCTACGATGGAAGACTGTATCTCTTCTTGTTGCATCTCACCCCTCCATCAGCGGCTCCCGATGAGCCCGTGTTTTTTAGCTACCTCTCTTAAGCCGTTCATAGCGCCTTCCAGCACCTTGTCTTCGACACAGTAAGAAATGCGGAAATATCCTGCTGTGCCAAAGCCTCGCCCCGGCACCACCAGGACATTGTGGCTTTTTAGCTCATTAACGAAGGCAACATCGTCTTCGAGAGGCGACCGGGGAAACATGTAAAAAGCGCCCTGTGGTCTCACTACAGAGAAACCCATCTCCACCAGGTTTCGGTAAAGGAAATCGCGCTTCCTCTGGTACTCGCTTACCGACACGGTGACAGTCTGCAGACGGCGTACGGCATGTTGCATCAGCGCCGGGGCATTTACAAAGCCAAGAATGCGATTGCTGAAAGTCAGCCCGGCTATAAGCTCCTCCCTCCCTTCACAGTCCGGGTGCACCGCGATATAGCCAATGCGCTCGCCGGGAAGCGCCAGGTCCTTTGAGTGTGAGGTGACCACTATACTATTACGGTGGTAATGGAACACCGATGGGCACTTCACTCCATCGTAGATGATTTTGCGGTAGGCTTCGTCGCTTATTAGATAAATCTCTTTTCGCAGCTCAGCCTCTTTTTTCTCAAGCAGCCCGCCCAGTTGTCGAATTAAGCCCTCCGGATAGACAGCACCGGTGGGGTTATTGGGCGAGTTGATCAACACCGCTTTAGTTTTGGTCTGTATGGCCTGTTCGAGGACATCAAGCCGGGGGAGAAAGCCCTCATCAGTAGGCAGTACCCTCACCATGCCCCCGTGGTTATCGATGTAATTGATAAACTCTGCGAAGTAAGGGGCGAAGATGACAACCTCGTCCCCGGGATTGAGTAAGGTCTTCAGGACCACATTCAGTCCACCGGCGGCACCGCAGGTCATAACTATATGGTCGGGAGCAAACTTAATTCCGGTGTCCCGGGACAGTTGCTCTGCCACCGCTGCTCTGGTCTCCATATAGCCGGCATTCTCCATGTAGCGGTGCATTCCCGGCAGCGGCTCCTCTAGCAGCGTTCTCAGCTCTCTGTGAAATTCGGGCGGTGGTTCCATCACCGGGTTTCCCAGCGACAGGTCAAAGACCCTGTCCTCTCCGTAGCGTCTTTTAAGCTCAGTACCCTCCTCAAACATCCTCCTTATCCAGGAGCCCTCCTGCATCCGGGCGCGGACATTATCCGATATGGACACGTGACATCTCCTCCCTGCCTTTATTGAAGGCAACCAGGTTTATTTCCACAATTTTCGCAGGTAAGCGTTGCCTGATGTGTTCTTCCCAGAGTTTTGTCTCTATAGGCAACAGGTGCGAAATACAACCGAGCACCAACATATTCAGCACCCTTACATCGCCCAGTCTTATCGCTATCTGAGTCCCTTCGATGGTATAGACGCGGTCGGTCAACCGGCGTAAGGTACTGTAGATGACGTCATCGTCGGGGTAGCGGGTCATCCCTAGGCTTACCGACAGCGGTGGTGTCGCCTGGTTATTGATGATGACGGTACCGTTGCGACGCAGGTAGGGGCTCCACCGCAGTGCCTCCAGCTTTTCCAGGGCGACAAGAAAGTCAACGTCACCCTGCTTGATCAGAGGGGACCAGACATGCTCGGCTATGCGAATATGGCTGACCACGCTGCCACCGCGCTGTGCCATGCCCAGCGTATCCGTCTTCTTCACATCGTACCGGGCAGCCATTGCCACCTCACTGAGAATATCACCGGCGAGGACAATGCCCTGCCCACCGATACCCACCACGAGGAAATCAAATTTCTTCATGTCTTCTCCCTTTTTGACGGCGATGAGGTCGAGTGTATGGCTTTTCTGGGGCAAATTTGCTCGCAAACTGTACAGGCATCGCCGGCGCATAATGTGACATCTATGTACAGTCTGTCATCCAGTTTCTGTATTGCCGGACAGCCCAGCCTGAGACAGACGCCACACTTATCGCACAGCTCTGTATCGACCGCCCTCTGTCCGGAGCGCGTCTTAAGCTGCACCGAGCATGTGCCGCTGACTATTATGACCGAAAGTTCAGGGCTGTTTATAGCCTTTCTAACGGCAGCCCTCAGCGCCTTAACATCGAAGGCATTGACCACCGTAACATCTTCGACGCCTATACCCCGCACCAGGCGTTCCAGCGCCACCGCTTTGGTCTTCTTACCCTGCGCTGAGATGCCGGTGCCGGGGTGATCCTGATGACCTGTCATCGCTGTAGTGTGATTGTCAAGGATGATGATGGTACCCTTACTCTGATTATAGACGGCGTTCACCAGACCGGTGATGCCGGAATGAAGAAAAGTGGAATCGCCGATAACCGCCACCACGCTGGCATTTACGCCGGCTTTCTCCATACCCAGCGCCTGACCGATGTCGGCACCCATACAGGCTGTGGTATCCATGGACTGGAGCGGGGGGTATGTTGCCAGAGTATAGCACCCGATATCGCCGGTGATGATCAGGTTACCTTCCTTTTCTGACCTGCCCTGCCCATCGAGCAACTTCGACCGTTGCCCCATGGTGTTGAGCACAAAAAATATGCCGGTATGGGGGCAGCCAGCGCACAGCACCGGTGGGCGTGGTGGCAATTCCTGAGGCAGTTCCACCTTCTGCTCTTCTGCAACTACCTCGATCCAGCCTGCCCTGTAGGCAGCCTTTTCCACCACATCCGGGCTAAGCTCGCCGAACCTGGGGATGGACTCCTTACCCTGGACCTTTATCCCCATTGCAGCGATGTTTTCCTCAAGAAAGGGGTCGAGTTCTTCTATCACGACCAGCCTTTTTACCTTTGATGCGAACTGGCGGATGAGGTCTTCGGGGAGGGGGTAGGTCATGCCCAGCTTAAGGAAGGAGGCATTGGGGAAGACCTCCCTGGCATACTGGTAGGCTACTCCGCTGCTGACTATACCCAGACTCGTGTCCCCCCAGAAGACCCGGTTATGAGGGAAGGTCTCAGCGTACGTCTTTAACCTGACCAACCGCTCCTCAACTAGCGGTCGTCTCCGGCGCGCGTTCACGGGCAGCATGACGAACTTCTGCGCGTCGTGCTTGAAGCTGGCTGGTCTAGGTTCAACGCGGACTCGGTTGACATCCACCACTGACTTCGAGTGGGAGATGCGGGTGGTGGTGCGCACCAGCACTGGTGTATCGAACTGCTCGCTGAGGTCGAAGGCGAGGGCGATAAAGTCGTAAGCTTCCTGGCTATCGCTTGGTTCCAGCATGGGCACCTTAGCCATCCGGGCATAGTGGCGGTTGTCCTGTTCGTCCTGCGAGCTATGTATACCGGGGTCGTCGGCGGAGACTATCACCAGACCTCCTCTCACCCCGGTGATAGCCGCTGCCATAAAAGGGTCGCTGGCGACATTCAGCCCCACATGTTTCATGGATGCCATAGCCCTCACGCCGGCATAGCAAGCCCCCAGCGCTACCTCTAAAGCTACCTTCTCGTTGGTAGACCACTCAGCGTGAATGCCTTTGAAGCTTGCGAGGGTCTCGAGTATTTCGCTGCTGGGTGTGCCGGGATAGGCTGCCGCTACCTTGACGCCGGCGTGATAGGCACCCAGCGCCAGCGCCTCATTTCCTGAAAGCAGTCTCTTCATGTGTGCTCCTGAAACTAAAAATACAGCCAGCGGTCGGATTCGAACCGACGACCGGCGGTTTACGAAACCGCTGCTCTACCACTGAGCTACGCTGGCAAAGGTCTGCCGATTGCCAACATGATAATAGTAAACGGTAGACCAAGTCAAACAGCTTCGCCCTGCACAGCGCCCTCCTCAGGACTGGACAATGCTCTTTGTTTGTGTTAACTTGCTATGCGAGCGGTAGACAAGTCAGACCAGTAGAATCAAGGAGGCGAGGATGAAGAGGACATGGATGCCTACAGTGGCCGGGATCTTAGACATAATAGGCGGTAGCATCGGCATAGTGTGGTTCTGCATTATGCTTGCCGGTGGTATGGTGATGAGGGCTTTGCCCCGCATGCCGATGATGTTACCACCTATGCTGATGGGAATGGCAGTGCCTCTGGTTGCCCTCGGCGTCCTGGCTATAGTTGGCGGGGTGCATGCCCTGCAAAGGAAAAACTGGGGACTTGCTCTGGCAGCTTCAATTGCCGTCTTCTTCCCCTCATGGGTCCTGGGTATACCCGCTATTGTGCTTACATCGCTGTCGCGCGAGGAATTTGAATAAACGGCTGCCCTGCAAACGCTAGCCAGAGCGCCCTAAAAGTCACCGACTGTAAGCGCACAGTCCTCACGACTTTGACTTTTGCAGGAGCGAGGCTGAGCCCTGTCTGATGTCCTGCCGGGTGGCAATGGCAGTCGTTATTTCGTAGCTCAAGCCTAATTCCAGGGGATAAGATACTGCTACATTTATCGCCCTTTTTGCTCCTTCGATAAGCGGCGGCGCTATGGAGGCTATCTCCTGCGCCAGCTTTTTTGCTTCTTCCATAAGCTTGTCCTGGGGATAGACATGCTCCACAAGACCTATCCTGAGAGCCTCGGCAGCATCTATGCGGCGACCGGTAAAAATGAGCTCCTTAGCCTTGCCCGGACTGACGATTTTGGTCAGGCGCTGGGTGCCACCGGTATCAGGGATGGTGCCCATCTGCACCTCGGGCAGGCTGAATACGGCATTCTCTGAAGCCAGCCTGATATCACAAGCCAGAGCCAGCTCCATGCCGATGCCAAGGCAGTAGCCATTGATGGCGGCGATCACAGGAATGGGGAAATTTTCTATCATGGCGTAAATCCGTCCGCCAATCTGAAGGGCTTCGAAGTCGGAGCGCACCGTCGCCCGTGGGAGAAACCCCTGCCCTGAAGCTGCAGCTTTGAGGTCCAGTCCGGAGGAAAAAGCACGGTCGCCAGCGCCGGTTATGATAACGGCACGCACTTCAGGTTCGGACAGTATGCGTTCCAGAGCCGACCTCAGACCTTCAAGCACCTCACCATTTATGGCGTTTCTAACTTCAGGTCTGTTGAGCGTAATGAAGGCTATCCTGTCTTCGATGCTAAGCAGCACCTTGGGTTGCTCGTCCATTTCTGCCTCCTTTTAGTCCGGTAAGTGCCTCTGCACTATAGTGGCTCAGGTCTCTTTCGCAGCGTGGAGATAAGACTATCAAGCGGTATCGCAGTGAGCGTTAGCGTCTGCAGACCACCGCGGGCGCTGAGGTGTATCGCCACCTTCGCTGCCACCTCATCACTTGGTGCTTCGATGATGTTGACGAAGTCGTAGGGTCCCAAGAGCCCGTACTGGGCGATGATCTTTACCCCGAGATATTCGACCTCCTTGTTAAGTTCTTTCAGCCATTCCGGGTATTCTTCCATTTTCCGTCGTCCCTCTCCGGTGAGGGTGGTAAGCATAAGATACACAGCCATCGCCGCCTCCTTT
>DAOUAI010000121.1:0-18986 GCA_034433775.1 Dehalococcoidia bacterium | reverse complement strand
AGAAGATGTCATCCGCTACTTCGAAACCTGTAAAAGCCTTTGCGATACCGGCAGAACAATCTTGAACGTCGCACATACCTATGCCTTCGATGAACAGTTACTAATACGAATAGGTTCTGTCTGTGATGCCCACCTGCGCCTGCGAATTGAAGAGGTGGGTGAAAAACTTGTCAAAGTACTTGAGGTAGCCAAAATAAGAGGAGCAGACAAAAATACCGGAAACATCATCAGCTTCGATGTAGAACCTGGGATGGGATTGAAGGTACTGCCGATGGGCAGGGCCAAAGCTTAAGGAGTCCTTCTATGCCACAGGCAGTTTTACCTTTCGAGACAAAACAGCAAGACCAAAGAAACTTGGCGGCTCTCAGGACAAGCATTCAGCAAAGCTTGCCAGCAGACTTTAGCGGGGTCGTCAAAAAGAACCCGTTTCTATTAAGGTACCTCTGTATACTGCCTCTCAAAGACATTGGCTTACCTATGTATCGCGAAAAGCTCGAGAGAAGCATGTCCGAAATGCGCAAACCAAACATCATCTACCCCGTTAAGGGGGGTACTTTCGTGCACATTCTGTATGACCCGGACGATGCCCGTCATCATTATATCATCATTGAACCGACTCTCAATGAAAACCTAGAACACCTACTGCAAGAGCTGGAAGTAAAAATGCTTGACATGGCAGATGTGTTGCTGAGCATCAAAGACGAAGGCGAGGAGTCCAAGAAAGCCACCTTCCTTCGTTTACTGAACGAGATATGCGAGGTCAGTAAAACAACACCAGTACAAAATGCACCGATTAAGAACAACAAAAAGAATGGTAGGCCGTCGCTTCGCCCAAACGACTTAAAAAACCTCCTCTTTTCTAAAAAAGTGGGTAAGGTCGTGGTCACGCCATACCAGCTAGAATGTCTCAAGTACTTAATCATCAGGGATAAAGTAGGTCTGGGGATAATAGAGCCTCTGGTACGAGATACTTATCTCGAGGATATTAGCTGCAGCGGTATGGGGACCATTTACGTTGAGCACAAGATTTTCCACAGTTTAAAGACCACAATATCTTTCTCCTCGCACGAAGAACTGGACCTATTCGTCATGCGCCTTTCCGAGCGTATGAAAAAACCTGTCAGCATCCATAACCCCATCTGCGATGCCACCTTGCCGGATGGCTCCAGAATAAACATAGTCTACGGCAAGGATATCTCCAAGCGCGGCTCTAACTTCACCATACGCCGCTTCAGTGAGACACCGCTGTCTGTACTTGAGCTTGTGGAAATGGGAACACTTGACTATAACATAGCTGGCTATCTGGCAGTCATGATAGGCGAAGGTATGAACACTTTTGTTTGTGGTGAGACCGCTTCAGGAAAGACCACCACCCTCAATGCTTTAACTACTTTCATACCCCCCAATGCCAAGATAGTGAGCATAGAGGACACACCAGAGCTACAAGTCCCACACAAGAACTGGATACGCGAAGTGACATCAACCAAAGAGAATAGTGAAAGCGGGGTTACCATGTTCGAACTCCTAAAGGCAGCGCTGAGGCAACGCCCCAATTTTATTATAGTGGGCGAGATTCGCGGTGCCGAAGGCGCCATTGCTTTCCAAGCTATGCAGACAGGCCACTCAGTGATGGCAACATTTCATGCTGCATCAGTAGAACGGCTTATACAGCGTCTGACCGGCAATCCCATCAACGTCCCGAAAACATATATGGACAACTTGAACCTCGTCGTGATTCAAAGCGCTGTCAAACTTCCATCCGGCAAAACGGGGCGAAGAATGACCAGCATTTGTGAAATCGTAGGATACGACCCGGTCAATCAGTCCTTTTCCTTCGTTGAGGTCTTCCGCTGGGATTCCATAAGCGACTCATTCATCTTCAGCGGTTTCGGCAACAGCTACTTAATGGAATATAAGATAGCACCAAAACTCGGGATACCCGTTTTCCAAAAGAAAAGGATCTACGCAGAAATCGACCGCAGGGCTAAGGTGCTGGAAAAGCTACATAAGCAAGGAGTAACCAACTTCTATGAACTTCTCAGTATTCTTGCCAAAGCTAAAAACGAAGGGCTCTTCTGAACTCGAAAAGACAAAGGCTACATCGAAGAGAAAAGAGTCCATTAATCCAGAACTCCTCGGTGCCGACTTATTCTGCCACCTGACATATATGGCAGCTATCTCTACATCTAAATTACCGCGCCACATAATTTTTGAGTTCGCATCCAAGTTACCTTATGTGTCTTCCCGACATATAAAAGAGGTCACTTTACTAGCACACCAGCTAAATTACGATTTCCCGGAAGCATGTCGCACGATAGGACAGCGAGCTAAAGAACCTGAAATACGAACCCTGTTGCTCAGGATGTCGAATTCTTTTGCTTCAGGCGAAGATGAAAGCGAGTTTTTAGCTCGCGAAGCTTCTGTTGCCGGCGAAACATACACAGAGCAATACCAACGCGGCATCGAAAGCCTCAAAAAATGGACAGATGCTTATACGGCACTTATCTTGTCTGCCGCCCTCATCGTAGTCATCTGCGTGGTCTCCATGCTCATTTTCCCTATGGACAAAAATACCATAGCGGTACTCACATGGTTCATGCTCGTAGCTATTATGGGCGGAGGCTGGATCATGTACCGTGCTTCACCCAAAGAGATCAAAACTCATTCTCTGGAAGTTAAATCACCGGAACAACAAATAGGCACCAAGCTATTCAAGATCACTGTGCCTTTAGCCGGCATAGTCGGTCTCGCGCTCCTGGTGATAGGAGTACCCGCAGGTACTATCATGCTGCTACTTTCGGCTCTCATTCTTCCTCCGGGACTCACGCTATTTATCGATGACCGAAAGATAGACAAGAGAGATGCTGAAATAGGCAGCTTTATCAGGTCTCTGGGTAGCATAAGCAAAGCAATAGGTGCAACCATTACCGAGACCCTGGACAGGCTGGACTACAACGCTCTTCATTCTCTTAAACATTCGGCTCAAAAACTGAAGGCCTCTTTGGGCTTTGGCATCACACCCGCGCTATGTTGGCAAAGGTTTGTCGGTGAGACCGGTAGCGAGAATATCAACCGCACAGTACGCACTTTCTACGACGGCATTGAGCTCGGCGGTGACCCGGAAATCGTGGGCACTGAATGCGCCAACCTCGCTATGAAAATTTCTTTGTTGCGCGAAAAAAGAAAGGCCGTAGCTTCTAGTTTCTCATATCTTTGCATCGTGATGCACACAGCCATTGTGGCACTTCTTGTAGGCATCTATAACGTAATACTCAAATTCTCTGAGGCGCTACAGGCTGCCGGGGGGGCAGGTGCTACTGAAGGCCTCACCGGGCTACCTGTATTTCAGCTCATCCATGATACCAGCCAGCTTTCCCAGCTCCAGCTTATGACCACCGCCTTAATTATCGTGCTTACGTTCGTAAATCCAGCAGCCATACAGTTTGTCGAAGGGGGTCATAATTATAAGTACCTATTTTATCTCAGCATCTCGCTGGCAATCTCGGGGCTCTGCATGTTAATTGTGCCATCGCTTGTATCCAATGTGTTTGGTTTTATAGCACTCATAAAGTGAGGTTAAGGCATGGACTTCTGGCAGTTCGGTATTTATATAGTCATACTCATCGGAGCAAGCTCACTGGTAATTATGACCATAACACTCCTAGTGAGGAGAATGAACCAAGATAAACATTCCCGGAGTAGACAGAAAAGCCGTATCGAAGGTGCAGAGTGGGCTCCTGTGCCACCAGTGAAGAAGTCCTCTATACCCCCCACTCCATCATCACCACGTAATGTCGAGCAACAAGAATCTGGCAGGGAAATAACGGAACCAGTACCAGACCTTTCACAAGGCAATCTCAATACCGTTGAGGAAACACTGCCGATAAGTCCGCTAAGCGCTCCAGAGATAGCTGAGGTGCCCCAAATAACAGAGCATCAAGTTGCAACTCTGGAACCATCACAGACAACCAGCACACCACCAATACAAGCAACCTCTGCAGAGATAGAAGATAGCAACCAAACAAACAATGAAGCTGATACAACAGAAGATGACCTTAACGACCCTCTACGCGTTTTTCGCACCGAAGAAACACAGGAAAACCCCTTCTCCGAACTCAGCGTTGCGCTTCCTGATATCGATGCTCTGGACTTAGTGAGAGAAAGCAAGGAGGTGCTCAAAATTTTAGGATCTGAGACAGAAACAGACAAAAAGTGGGGGGTAACATGAACAAGATAATGAATTTCCAAACCAGACTCTCACTCTATGCTTGCCGCAGCCATCTGACAGGCAAAAAACGAAGCATGAACCACCATACTTCCCGGATTGGGTGGCATAAGTTGTTGAGGTATTCCGGGCTTCTAGGCTTGCTATTAGCACTTCTGTTAGCTTCGAAGACAGCCTCTGCCACCGATGATACAAAGCTCCGCGTTAGCATACTGCCGGGGCAAGGACCTGTAGGTACCGAGGTTATCGTCCAGATATCAGGCTTCCCACCCAAAACAGTAATACTCATTGCCGCTCGAGAGAAAACCATCATAGTACAAAAAACAGTGACCGATGCTGATGGAGTTGCTTTGGCTACTTTCAAAATACCAGAACAGCCAGCAGGCTGGTGCCAGATATGGGCCTATGATGAAACGAACGTGGCTTGGGCTATGTTCACAGTTGTACCTTCAATCGAACTGAGCAATACATCAGGGTATGTAGGCGAAGAAGTCTCAATCAACGCCTATGGATTAGCAGAAAAAAGAGAAGTAACGGTCTATTTCGATGGCAAAAAGGTAGCCACCGGGCAGACGAACGAGAAAGGCACAGTTAGCGAATTGAAATTTAAGATTCCGAAAAGCTGCCGGGGCAAACACACCATAACCTTTGACGATGGCAAAAATGAAAGCCAAGAGGCGTCTTTCCTTGTACGCCAAAAAATCGCTATTGCACCGAAAACAGGGCAACCAGGCGAAGAAGTCACTGTTACTGGAACAGGATTTACAGCCTCCGCTGATGTATTGATTTATTTTGATGACAAGGATATTACCCTGGCACCAACTGATGATTCCGGTAGCTTCACTGCTAAATTCAGAGTTCCGAAAGCTGCTGGCGGCATGCATAGCATTAAAGTCGATGATGGTGAAAATCGCTACTACGAGGACTTCTCTATTGAAGCTACGATAGATTGCAGACCAAAGGAAGGCGCTGTTGGTGAAAAGGTCACTGTCGAAGGCTCTGGTTTCAACCCGAACACACCAATAACAGTCACATTCGATAACAAGAAAGTCAGCTCTGTCACCTCAACCGCCGAAGGCTCCTTCATCTCTACATTTAATGTCCCTTCGTGCGTTCACGGCGAACGAACAATAACCGTTTCCGATGGTGCAAACACCAAGCAGGGCAAGTTCGTAATAGAGTCCACACCTCCCCCTACACCCGCTCTAATCTATCCTGGCCCAGGTTCGCGAGTGACCACGATAACGCACTTCCAATGGCAAGAGGTGACCGACCCTAGCGGCGTCAAATACGTTCTCGAAATAGCTACAGACCCAGAATTTTCAAACACAGTCATATCGGGCAAAAACCTTACCTCGCCCCAGTTTACACTCTCAGCAGAACAACAAAAATTGCTTAAGCCGGCCAAAAATTCCTACTTTTGGAGAGTAAGAGCTGTCGACGGGGCATTCAATTCGAGTGACTGGGCTGAGGCAAAGACCTTTTTCGTCGGAGCCACTGCTTCTACCATCGTGAAAAACATGCCCTCATGGGTGACGTATGCCTTACTAGGCCTTCTCTTCGCCCTCATCGCCACCTTTTTCTACTATCTCGGCTATATTAAAAGCCAAAAACAGCCCGGCTACGAAGAAGAACCCCTGTACAACGAACAAAATCCTTACTGGGACCAGTACGATGAGACTGGTCATATCGACCAGAAGAAAATGAGCTACAAGTAAACTGAAAGGAGATAAAAATGGGAGTAAGACACGCTTACAAGAAAATAAAGATCGAGTCTCGCCAATTGCGATGGCTCATCATAGCTATGGCTGCAACCACTTTAGCAGCAATGCAGATAACTAATTGTGCCTTCTCAGGAAAAGAGCCACTTTATGGGTTGTTCGACTGGGCTTTCGCCATGGTAATAATCACCTCACTTGTGGTCTTCAGCTTCCAGCGTCTGGACAAAATCCAAGAAGAACTGCTCAGCAAAGAACAAGAGTCCACTGAGGCTAGAAGGAGTCTGCAACATATCATCGATAACACCGATGACGCGATCGTAGTATTTGACCAACCGGGAGGCTTTACTTTTGCAAACAGAGCCCTAGAAAAAATGACCGGCTACCCTCTGGAAAAACTCCTCACCATGAACCTGCGCGATGTCCTTGCTCCTGAAGACTATCGTTTTATCATGGACAAAACACAGAATAGTAACTTGGCTGAACTCAGTCAGGAAGATTTTTATTGCTACCTGCTACAGCAATGTGGGAAGAAAATACAAGTAAAAATGCATCTCATGCCTGTAAAAAACAAGGAAAATAAAATTTCTGGCTTTGAAGCAGTCATCCGCGAGGTTAGAGACCAGAATTATGAGACAGAAAGGGCACGACAAGAAAGAGAGCACTGTTTGAGAGCAGCGGCTAAAGTAGGCCAAATAATGCTTGCTTCGCAAACCGAGATTGCCTATGAGCAAGTACTGGAACTTTTGGGCAAGACCGTGGGGGCCACCAGTGCCAGCATAACCTTGCGCAGCGGCGACGGAGCCGACACACCAAAGTTTATAAAAGTAGCCGACTGGCACGATGTCCAACCCCCCACCAAAATATCCCGGGAAATCACCAAAGACGCCATATCTAACCAACCGGTATATGATAAAGACAGCAGAGCAGCGCATGCCCACGAGTCTCCAAGCTACAACCAGCCGCCGTATAACTGCCCAGAGATTATCCTGCCTCTGGTCACTCCGGACGGTCCTCTAGGATTTATCACCTTCCATAAACAGGCAGGTGAGGGCAACTGGAATCCACTTTATATCAACCTGCTACAGACAACGTCAAGCATGCTTGCCGGCGCCATCGAACGGCAGAGAGCAAATAAGCTATTGAGACAGCACTTCGTCTCTCTGGCAAGAGCAATGGCCGGCTCAATTTCCTTCGTTGACCCTTACACTGCTGGCCACCAAGAACGAGTCGCCAGAATGGCGCGACAAATAGGTGTAAAACTAGGGCTGACTAACGAACAATGCGAATGGCTGCACTTTGGTGGTCTCCTCCACGATATAGGCAAAGCTGCTATCCCTGTCTCAATTCTGTCAAAGCCAGGGAGATTGGAGGCAGAAGAATGGGTGCTCATAAAATCCCACGTGAAACGAGGCTGCCAACTTCTTCAGGAAATCGGACTTCCAGAAATAGTCATTAAAATGGTTTTGCAGCACCACGAGCGACTTGACGGTTCGGGTTATCCCAACGGCACCTCTGGAAATGAAATCTGCATGGAGGCACGCATACTCGCGATTTGCGATGTGGTCGAGGCAATGAGTTCACACAGACCATACCGTCCGGCTCTGCCACTGGAAGAAATAATCAAAGAGCTGAAAGGCAATCAAGGGGTTAAATATGACCCCCGAATCACAGAAATTGTGCTGGACTTAATAAACTCAGACAATAATTTCCTAGAGACAACTTACAACCTTAAAACACCAGCAAAGGTAGGCTAAAAATCAATAAGTAAACTAAAAATTCAGGGCTAGTTAATCATTAGCGCTTGGCAGCTATTTCTCGATAAGCAGCAATAGCAAAGGCGACTGCCATAAGCCCGAAGGCTACAGCGATAAGAGGAGTCCCTTGGAACACAGCACCCGCTATAGCACCAAATAGAGCTGCCACAGTAGCTACAGACCAAATAACTGCCATTTTCTACCTCCTCTTCGTTACCTGCAGCAGTATACTAGAACTCGGATGGTATCGCGCTGCAAAGCTTCACTGATTACCAGTATACAATAACTACTCGGGTTATGCTAGATATTGAAACACAAAATTCGTTTCTCGCCCAGACGGCAAAAGGCTTCCACAACCACCGGGTCATAAAGAACACCACTGTTTCTAATAAGCTCTCTCAGCCCGGCTTTCGCTCCACAAGCAGGACGATACGGACGATGAGAAAGCATGGACTCAAACACATCGACTACGGCCAATATCCTTGCCTCCAAGATTATGTCATTTCCGCAAACCCCCGCAGGATAACCACTGCCATCTAATCGCTCATGGTGTTGCAATATCACCTCAGCCACAGGCCAGGGAAACTCCAGACCCTTTAACACGTCATAACCTGTCTTAGGATGAGACCTAACAAGGTTGAATTCTTCAGGGGTTAACCTGCCCGGCTTGTTAAGAACCTCAT
Organism: Dehalococcoidia bacterium; assembly: GCA_034433775.1. Taxonomy (GTDB): domain Bacteria; phylum Chloroflexota; class Dehalococcoidia; order GIF9; family UBA5629; genus CALJTV01. Next base: position 10,603 of record DAOUAI010000121.1, on the reverse strand, counting down.
TAGGCAACACTACCTTGCCTATATCATGAACCATACTCATAACGCATATACCGTCAAGTTGCTCATCGCTCAGCCCCATCTCTTTACCCACCGCATGAGCTAATTCAGCTACTCTTAGCTGATGCCTAGCAGTATAAGGGTCTTTCTTCTCGCATAAGATAACAAGTGCCCACACTGCTCTGTCTAGTACTTCCCGTTTGACAAGAAAATCTGTTTTCAGGTTAGCCTGCAAACGCCAGTCGTCCAAATTCCTAATGTCTCTGTCATTGATATCAAAATATGCCACTGGTTCTCCTCCGTTACTTTTCTAAACTGAGAGCAGACGACACGATCGCCAATTTGCAAGATAAAGCCCGGTAACCGCGCTGACTGCCCTTCTCGTTATCACTACCTCCGTACAAGCCCAGCATCTTTGAGTTCCAAGCTGCTTAGAATTTACATCCCTATTGGGAAACGTTTGAAGAGCAAGGTAGTTTAATCGTTAAAGAGCACGGAGGAGTAAGAACGGCTAATTTACCGCACTAAATTGAGCGCAGTCAAGAGTCTCTTCTCTAGCTCAGATGGTAAATCAGATTCAAAAACAGATTTTCCATCCACTAACTCGCCAACTACTACTATGCTCGCCAGCCCTTTAGCTTTGACATCTTCTCTATCAGCGCAGGCACGAGCGCAACCACATAGAATTATCAGTACATCAGCATCTCCTCGAGATGCAGTAAGAAACTGAAAACTTTGGCGCTCATCTGCAACATGCTGCAAATGACGCACTATCTTGCTTAAGTTTACCCGGGGATTACAGCAACCACAAAACTTCAAAGCTACCTTGGGCTTACGCAACATCACTTTCAGTAGACGAACAAAGGCTGTTCACCAATCTTTGCCAGCTTTTCCGCCAACCGTTTCTTGTGCTCTAGATTAGCCCGCCTCTCTATCCAAATCCGTTGTGCCTGAGGCGAGCCAGCACCGTGCATAGACTCCACCAGGGCTGTCCCGCAGGTCATAGACTCTAGCAGGCGGACTAGTCTTATCCTGGTCTCCGCTGGTACTTCGGCAACACCCTTCATGTACTTGTCTACATACTTGCCCACCCTTGAGTCTTTCCAATCAACCTCAGAAGGTGCTGTGGCTAATATACCACCAGCGATGTCATGCGCTAACCTTGCGATCTCGTAAATATGTCGGGTGACATTTAATTTGGTAACGTTTGCCAAAAGCGGGTCAGCCATATAAGAGCCAGCGGCTAAGGCATAGCCCTGACAGGAGCAGGCAATGGAACAACAGTAAAGAGTCTCCGTTAGATGGACCATCTCAACTATTTTATCCCGGATATGCGAAGCCCTGTCTGTACCTTGCACCTGCGCCAGCGCATAAGTGGCACCGATAAGCGCATCAGCTAACCCTGTCTTACAACCACCATAATTCTGCCGATGAGCAGTGGCAAACCTTTCCACAAGTTCATAAGCAAACTCATACTCCCCACACATAAACACATGCTCCCAGGGAACAAATACTCTGTCAAATATAATCAAAGCTTCACCGCCCACCATGCCATATTCTACATTCCCCTGGTCCAGAAAGCACTGGCATTTTCGGGTATCGTTGGTCTGACGCCCAAAGATGTGAATGATACCGGGAGCATCGACCGGCACATAGAAACAAACAGCATAATCAGCGTCCTCTGCTCTCATAGCTGCTGTTGGCATAACAAGATGCCCATGAGAATTGACCGCACCAGTAATATGCATCTTTGCACCACTGACTACAATGCCATCGCTCTTTTTCTCAACCACATGAACATACAGGTCGGGATCTTTTTGTTGGCTCGGCGATAGGCGCCGGTCACCCTTAGGGTCAGTCATCGCCCCCGAGATCATCAAATCTTCGGATTGCACCTGCTTCAGAAATTCAATAAAACGTCTATGGTAGCTTGTACCCTTTTTCTGGTCTATCTCGTATGTTACCGAGTACATCGTATTCAGTCCGTCATGCCCCACACACCTTTGGAAACAGCTACCTGTCTGTTGCCCGATAGCCCTAAGCATTTTCACCTTCTTTACTAAGTCGTCGTGACTATGATGTATATGAGTAAAGCGGTTGATCCTCTCTCCGGTTAGATGTGAAGTGGCAGTCAGCAGTTCCTCAAATTGCGGAGCCAACGCCATATCGTAAGTCAATGCTGCCGCATTCACGTGTGGCGTAAAAGCTGGATGGTCGACCACATTATCAATTTTCTCGCCCAGATAGTAAATCTCTGGCTTGAGCTTCTTTAGACTTTCCCTGTACTCCTTACCAGTCTTCATAATTACACCTCCTGCATTCCTCCTAATTCTTCCTCTATCTTGTCCAGCTAGCCCTGCTTATTCTCATGCCATCTTATCGCTTGCAAATCCACCGATTCCTATAGCATTTCAGCCATCAAAAGTCAATAATAGCAGTTATTCTATCAGCTTGCTAAATAAGCCTGGGTAAGTTACAATGCGACATCAAACATCAATCCCCGATGGTTAATAACAAACAACAAATAGAGACACGAGCTAAAGCATTGCTCGCCAAAATGACTCTGGAAGAGAAAATCGCCCAGATGGGCGCTGTCTGGAGTTTCGAATTACTGGATTCAGGCAGATTTTCCAGTAAGAAAGCCGAGTCGCTTATCAAACAGGGTATTGGACAGATCGCTAGACCTGGTGTTGGTACCGGGCTAGAGCCGGAAGCAATTGCCCAATTTAATAACGATGTCCAAAAGTTCCTTGTAGAAAACACCAGGCTTGGCATCCCGGCAATAATCCACGAGGAATGCCTCAGTGGATTCATGGCGAAAAAAGCTACCATTTTCCCACAGGCAATCGGCATCGCGAGTTCCTGGGAACCGGAACTAGCCCTGAGAATCGCTACCGTAATTAGAAGCCAAATGAGGGCAACTGGCGTCCATCAAGGGCTGGGACCAGTAGTTGATGTCACCAGAGACCCAAGGTGGGGGCGAATTGAGGAGACATTTGGTGAAGACCCTTACTTGATAGCCAGAATGGGCGCTGCATATGTCGAAGGTCTACAGGGTAACGACTTAAGAGAAGGAGTCATCGCCACACTAAAACACTTCGCAGGTTATGGAGTGCCAGAAGGAGGACTTAACTGGGCTCCGGCTAATATACCACCGCGGATGCTAAGAGAAGTCTTCCTCCATCCATTTCAGACGGTTATTATCGAAGCACAAGCCATGTCCGTAATGAATGCCTACAACGAAATCGACGGCATCCCTTGCGCAGCATCAAAATTCCTGCTCAGCGAGATCCTGCGACACGAGTGGGAATTTAGCGGCATTGTGGTCTCAGATTACTATGCTATAGAAAACCTCTACACATATCACAGGGTTGCTTCTGACAAAGCACAAGCAGCACAACTTGCGCTTCAAGCAGGGATCGACATCGAGCTACCCAAGCTCGACTGCTATAACACACTTGCAGAACTAGTGCAAAAAGGTAAAATTCCAGAGACATTGATCGACTTGGCTGTACTTAGAATACTTAAGTTGAAACTTGCCCTGGGACTGTTTGAAAACCCATATGTTGCTGCTGATAAAGTTGCCAGGGTCTTCGATCTACCAGACCACCGCCAACTTGCCTTGGAAGCTGCCCGCAAAAGCATCATCCTTCTGAAAAACGACAGCAACCTCCTGCCGTTAGGAAAAGACCTCAATACTATAGCAGTCATCGGACCGAACGCAGACAGCACCAGAAATATTTTAGGTGACTATACATACCCGGCTCACGCTCCTCTTGTTGGGATGACACTTCACAGTAGCGATACCCCATCGAATCCGGAAAAGTTGCTAGAAAGAGTCACACCGCACATAGTGACAATATTGGCAGGTATCAAGGCAAAAGTCTCTCTTGCTACCAAGGTACTCTATGCTAAGGGCTGCGAAATAAGTGAAAACATAGAAAACGGCTTCGAAGAGGCAATTAGCACAGCACGAGTCGCTGATGTAGCTATTGTAGTGGTCGGTGGCAAATCAGGACTAACGCCTGACTGCACCTGTGGAGAGATGAGAGACAGCGCTTTGCTCACCCTGCCACTGATTCAAGAGAAACTTGTCAAGGCTGTCTTTGATACTGGTGTGCCTGTTATCCTTGTACTAGTGAGTGGAAGACCACTTGTTCTCGGCTGGATGAAAGAAAAAATACCCGCCGTAATCATGGCGTGGCTTCCCGGAGAAGAAGGTGGTAATGCTATCGCCGACGTGCTTTTTGGTGATTATAATCCCAGCGGTAAGTTGCCAGTAACTTTTCCTAAAACACCCGGACAGATACCAATCTATTACTCCCATAAACCTTCGGGGGCCAGGTCACAGCTCTGGGGCGACTATGCCGATATGAGCACCAAGCCCGATTTCGAATTTGGCTACGGCTTAAGCTATACTACCTTCAAACTAACAAACCTCCAAATAGTGCCGACAAAGGTCTCTCAAAACGGCAAAGTTAAGATAAAAGTGGATATCACCAACATAGGTGACAGAGAAGGCGAAGAGGTAGTCCAGTTGTACTTAAACGATGTGGTAGCCAGCATCACTAGACCGGTAAAAGAATTGAAGGGATTTAAACGGATAGCTCTAAAACCGTCGCAGACCAAGACTGTAGAATTTGAGCTTCCGGTCGCCAGCCTCGCCTTACACAAAAATGATGCGAAACCGTTTGTTGAACCTGGCTTTTTCAAAGTGATGGTAGGACATTCTTCAGCAGACATAGCACTTCAAGGTGAGTTTGAAGTAGTAGCATGAGCAGGTTTAAAAGCAAAGAAACAAACCGTAAACCAATAATACTGCTTACAGAAGATGAAATAAAGCAAGCCGTATCCAGATTAGCTGCAGAGATAAGACGAGACTATCAGAGTAAGGAGTTGCTTCTTGTTGGTATATTGAAAGGCTCTTTTATCTTCCTAGCTGACCTCGTCCGCGAACTTGGGCTCCCGGTAGAAATAGACTTCATGAAACTTTCCAGCTATTACTCCGGCACAGAGACCTCAGGGAAAGTAAAGATGGAACTGAGCTTGAAAAGCAAAGTGAAGGGGAAACACGTTCTTATCGTCGAGGATATCATCGACACTGGCACAACTATCGCCTTCGTGATAGACTATTTGCAGAAAAAGAGGCCGACTTCTCTCAAGCTTTGCGCTCTGGCGGACAAGCCCGCACGACATCGTGTTCCCGTTAAGATTGACTACCTTGGTTTTACCGTGCCAGATAAATTTATCGTAGGCTACGGCATTGATTGGAACGAAAAATTCCGCTGTCTGAAAAATATTTGCTTCATCGAATGAAACAGAGAAAAATAAATTTGACTAAACTAATTTCTGTAGCGCGCGGCGATGCACCCGCGGACCTTGTACTAAAGAATGCTAGGATAATAAACACATTCGTTGGTATTATAGAAGAAGGCAACATAGCCATTTTAGGCGACAGGATCGCTGGCATCGGAAACTACCACAAGGCGAAAAAGATTATTGACCTCAAAGGCTCCTACGTAGCCCCGGGACTGATAAATGGTCACATCCATATAGAAAGTTCTATGCTGCACCCCGTATCCTACGCACAGGCAGTAGTCCCTAAAGGTACTACCAGCATAGTCACCGACTTGCATGAAATAACCAATATAGCTGGACTTAAAGGGATGCAACTTGTTATAAAATGGGCAGAAAAGTTACCGCTCGATATGTTTTTTATGGCCCCCTCCTGTGTACCAGCCACCAACATGGAAACAAGTGGCGCCACTATCAGTGCTAATGATATCGAAAAGGCCTTAGAGTTGCCAAATGTAATCGGTCTCGGTGAAATGATGAACTTTCCCGGGGTTATTAATGGCGATAGACAAGTGATCAACAAAATGCTTGCTGCTAGGAACCATGTCATCGATGGGCACGCTCCGGGTGTCACTAACAAACACCTCAATGCTTATCTCGCCGCTGACATTCGCTCCGACCATGAGACCACATCTATAGATGAAGGCAGAGAAAAACTAAAGCGTGGAATGTACCTCATGATAAGAGAGGGGTCCTCAGCTAAAAACCTTGCTGAATTATTATCCCTGGTCAACGACAGAACCTATAAAAGATGCTTTTTCGTCACCGACGACCGCACCTGTACTGACCTGCTTTATGAGGGTGATATCGATGCTGTCGTCAGAAAAGCCATAAGGTTAGGACTCGAACCCGTTCGTGCCTTGCAGCTGGCTACTATAAACACCGCAGAATATTTTAGACTTTATGACCGTGGTGCTATCGCTCCTGGATATATTGCCAACTTAATAACCATAACCGATATAGCATCCTTAGTGATAGACAGGGTCTTCTATAAGGGACGACCAGTTGCTGCTCAAGGTGAATACCTCCTGTCTATCCCTGACACATCAGACGAAACATTAACAGACACTGTCCACATAAAGCCATTTGATGTCGAGGCACTGAAGTTAACCACAAGTGGAGAAAGCTTTCCCGTAATCGAACTGGTTCCGGGGCAGATAATCACCAGAAAAAGGATCGAAAGAGTGAAAAAAGAAAATAACACAGTTATTCCCGACCCGGAAGAGGACATCCTTAAACTGGCAGTCATCGAAAGACATAAAGCCACCGGAAATATTGGACTAGGACTGGTTAAAGGTTTTGGACTCAAACAAGGCGCTATCGCCTCTTCTATAGCCCACGATTCACACAATATCGTAGCCGTTGGCACAAATGATTACGATATCTTCACAGCCATCAAAGAAATAGAAAAAATGCATGGTGGATTAGTCGTTTGTGCCGATGGTAAAACTCTAGCCACACTACCATTGCCGGTTGCCGGGCTACTTTCTCCTGAGCCACTGACTACAGTTGTAGACAAATTTAATAATCTGGAAAAGACCGCACTCAGCCTGGGTAATCTGCCGCCGGCACCTTTCACTCTGCTCTCGTTTCTTGCCTTGCCAGTAATTCCGGAACTGAGGCTTACCGACAAAGGCTTGGTAGATGTATTAGAATTCAAACTAATAGCCTGAACACGCTGACAGCCTACAGACGAAGCAATATCTTCCTGCAACAGCTATGACCATAACTATGCTTCGGGAGCAGGAAAATATAGACTGTTCGAATTACCTGACTTTCTTCATACTTGCTATAAATTCATCAACGCTCACCGCTGCCAGTGTCATCGTCTGAAGTGTGCCCCTTGAACCCAGTTCTACAGCAACACGGCTCACAATCTCGTTGCTCGGAGCCTCTAAAATATTCACAAAATCATAAGGACCTAGTAGCGCATACTGGGCAAGCACTTTGACACCCATCGCCTCGACTTCCCTGTTAACCTCCTTTATACGTCCCGGATTATCTTTTATGGTCTTTCTGCCTTCGTCAGTCAAGGTTGTCAACATAACATAAATCGGCATTTTTTCCACCTCCCCATTAGATTTTCAGCTACTCCAGTTTCCTGCCCCGAAGCTTTCTTTAATTCTAACAGGTCACAAAGATAATTAAAATACCTTATCAAAACACTGCTTAAGAAAATGCTCGCAACAAGGCTATGGAATAAAGACTTTTGACTACCCGAAAACCGAAGATAGAGGACCTAAAACAAAAATTAAGACTAGACAGACTTTTGGGCCCTAGTCCGACCACTCCTTGCCAGGACCCGGATAGCTTCAAGCAAATCCTGACGCCGACAGTCCTTGGTCAAATACCAGCTTGCCCCAGCCTCCAGTGCCGAGCCAACGTAGTCACCGTAAACCGTCAGGAACAGGACTTTTACATCGGGCATCTCCTTCTTAATGCGCCGCGTAGCTTCAGTGCCATCCATTCCCGGCATATGAGCATCCATCAAAATCACATCTGGCAATAATTTCTCAGCCTTCGCCACTGCATCCAGACCATCTACAGCCTCGCCAACCACCGCTATATCAACCTGGGGGTCAAGTATACTTTTCAGCCCCTCACGTACCACCTCGTTGTCATCCACTATCAATACTTTTATCTTCTCCATTCTTTACCCCCAATGTGAAAAAGAAATCTTCGATAGCATTGGCTCCAGTTTACTAGCTGGTCTAGGACAGAACAATCAGTATACAAGCCAATTTGACAGTAGTAAAAATGACTGACCACTGTCTCAGTCTTTATCATGAGTGCCGGCTCAAACAAAAGTATGAGCTACAGACGGATGATGCCCCTTTTAAGCGCCTGTGTTACCGCCTCGGTACGGTCATTAACCCCGAGCTTCTGAAAAATGTTACTTATATGAGTCTTTACTGTACTCTCAGAAATAGAAAGCTGAGCACTTATCTCCTTATTAGCTGCACCCCGAGCCATAAGTTGCAGTATCTCTGTTTCCCGCTCTGTAAGTTGTTCGCCAGATGGCACCTTGCGAGATAATTCCGTAAACCGGTCAATCAACCTCGATGCCACCACAGGCTGGATAAGAGACTCGCCTTTATACACTGCCCTTATAGCTTTAAATAGTTCCTCCCTCGGTGCATCTTTAAGAAGATAAGCACGTGCCCCGGCTTCTATACCGCTAAAAATATACTCATCATCGCTGTAAGTCGTCAGAATTATGAATTTGATGTCAGGATTTGTCGACCTGATTTGACGCATCGCTTCAACACCATCCAACTCAGGCATTCTCAAGTCCATAAGCACTACATCCGGATTAAGTCGTCTAGCCTTGTCCACTGCCTCAGCACCATCCTTTGCCTCGCCCACTACTTTGAAATCGGGCTCGCGACTGAGCATAGCAAACAAGCCTTCCCTGACCACCGGATGGTCATCAGCAATCAGGATCTTAATCTGTTCCACGGTCTGCCTCCCGAAGTGGGACAGTAACTCGCACCATTGTCCCCTTGCCTTTTTCACTCAATACCTCAAAGTTACCTTTAATGCTTCGGGCTCGCTCCCTCATACTTATAAGACCGAAGGTGCCCTTCTTTCTAACTTCGTCATCAGATAGGGCTCTTGCCTCAAAGCCCTTACCGTCATCAGATATCACGAGTTCTAGCATATCCTCATCAAAGCCCAACCTCACATTGACTTCCGTAGCTCTAGCATGCTTTCTCACATTGGTCAGTGCCTCTTGACATATACGCAGTAATGCCGCCTCTATCTCAGCTGCTACATTACGCCTGATACCAGCAACTGTAAACTCAGCCTTGACACCGGTGGTCTGAGCAAACCTGTCAACCTCCTGCTTCAGTGCCTCGGGCAAAGGAAGCTGCTCCAATGCCTGTGGGCGAAGGTTCCACACTGAACGGCGGGCTTCAGCTAAGCTTTTGCGGGCTAAACTTCTAGCTTGGTTCAAATGGCGCTCTGCAGCCGTTACGTCCTCACCCAGTGCTTGCTCCGCTGCCTCAAGCTGCAGAATAATGCCACTAAAACCCTGGGCTAATGTATCGTGGATCTCCCTTGCCATCCGGTTCCGCTCTTCCATCACAGCTATCTGTCGTGTCTCATCGTAAAGCCGAGCATTCTCAATGGCTATAGCCAACTGGTCCGCAAGTGTTTGGGCAGTAAATAAATCAGCCTCGCCAAAGGCATCCAGCTCTGTGCTCTCTATATCCAGAACACCTAGAACCCTATCACCAAGCTTCACCGGTACAGCTAATTCAGATTTAATATCCTTTAGCGCTTCTACAGCCTTATATTGAGGTTCCTCGCTAATATCATTCGCCAGAATTGGCTCGCCCGTTTGAGCTACCCAACCTACTATGCTAGATTCACCCACCTCTAACGGCACCTCTACAGGTATCATAGTCTTTTGCCCACTCAAGCACAATGCTTTGAGCACAAGTTTGCCTGAATCAGGCTCTAGAAGAAAGATATTCACATTGTGATAATTGAAAGTTTCCCGGAGTAAGTTGCCGACATATGGCAACAGCTCATCAAGCTTAACAACGGAGCTTATTTTGCGGCTTATTTCGTTTATGGTACGTAGCTGTTCAGCACGCAGCCGTTCCTGTTTTGTCCGCTCTTCGACCTTCCGCTCCAAATCGGCATAGGACTCTTTCAATGCCTTAGTCATAGCATTAAACTGCTCGGCTAGTTGCTGGATTTCATCTCCGGTCTCTAACTTTATACTATAGTCGAGCTCTCCCCTCCCAACCACCTCAACCCCTTTGGTCAATGCTAAAATCGGTCTGGTAATAGCCCGTGAAAGCAGGATGATTACCACAACAGCAATAAGCACCATAGCTGAGAACACAACAATGAAAATCAACTGTGCTTTCTCTACCTGCTCATCCACATACTGAGAAGTAGCCAGTACTGCCTGAGCTATCTCTTCTTTAAACTGCTCCGCTGGCGATGAGTACTCATCAATATAGGTGACCGCCGCCGCGATCAGACCTGTTGTGCCAACAGGGACACAATGCATGTACTTCTGCCTTTCCTCTCCCGCCTCGTCTGTCCACCCATAATAGCCTGAGGTTTCTCCGAAGAAACTCCTCTCCACAATGGACGAAAAATATATTGGCTCACCACCCACTTTTAGCAGATTGACGCCTACCATCCTCGAGTCAGGATGGAAATAAACGACGCCTTGTTTATCGTAGACAAAAGTATAACCGGTAAGCCCTACTTGCTGTACAGCTATCTT
>DAOUAI010000120.1:0-2830 GCA_034433775.1 Dehalococcoidia bacterium | reverse complement strand
TCTCGTAGTCAACGGGGAGCATGCCGGAGACAAATAGCAATTCACCAGCCTGCACTACATGCGAGTAAAAGCCGCTTTTCGTCAGCCCTTGTATATTGTACCACCTAATGCATGCACTTTCTTTAACCAAGGAACAAACGCCCCGCTGTTAAATACGATTGGATTATAACATGAACTATTATTGCACTTGCAAGAACATACTATAGGTGTGCCGATAAAATTTGCTGCGGCACCTCCGGCAACAGAAATCTAACACATGTGCAAAATTCTTTTTTAAAGTGTCTCGCTCGTCATTCGATAGTGCAAAAATTTTATTTGACTGCGTTGTCAGCAGTATACTAAAATTCGAAATGTCTCTGTTCCGGGTAGGTAAGGGAACTAATAGCCTTGGGAGCAGGGCAGTAAAATTTTGATTTAAGGAGGTTATACATGATCAGGACTCCGGAACAATACGTAGAGGGTCTTCGTGATGGCAGGGTAGTTTACCAAGATGGACAAAAGCTAGATGATATTACTGCTTACCCACCATACAAAGGTGCCATAGAGCGAGCAGCATCTGAGTATTACCTGAAAAGCCTTCCCCAATACAAATCCCTATTTTGCACCGTGGAGGACGGGGAAGAATTTTACTTTGTCTACAAAGTACCTAAAACGCCAGAGGATATACAGCGACGGCGAACAATCACTCAAACCTTAATGCGCTCCGGCGCAGCTGCCACAAGTCTTACGGGTATCGATGGTTTAAACGGAGTCGCCTGGGCAGCAGGTAAGATGGATGCAGTTCTTGGCACAAATTATCGTCAGCGTGTTGAAGAATTTCGCAAACTGTGCCAAAAAACTGACCCCTCGATTTGTGCAGCTGTCAGTGACCCGAAGGGACATAGAGGGCTCCATGCAGACGATCCAAAGCAAAAGCATAAGGATTTCTACCTCCGGATTGTTGACCGCACCAAAGATGGCATTGTAATCAACGGTTGTAAACTACATATAAGCGAGTCAATCTTGGCTAACTGGGTAATCTGTTTGCCATCTCGCAACCATGAAGAGGGCGAAAAGGACTATTCTGTTGCTTGCGCGGTACCATGCAATGCCAAAGGGGTTAAGTTCATCGCGACAGACTCTGAACTTGCTGGTGGTGGCGGACATCCCATGATAATCTTTGACAACGTTTTTGTCCCCAATGAAAGAGTATTTATGGCTGGCGAGTGGCAATTTAGCCGGTTGATGGCAACATCTTTTGCCCGATACCATCGTCTAACCGCAGCCACATATAAATCTTTGCAACTCCAGACTGTTGCTGGTTTAGCAATGTTAATGGCTGAATATAACGGTCTTACACACGCCACGCGCATTAGGGATATGCTTGCTTGGCTAGCTATGTATGCAGACATGACTGAAGCCCTAGGTAAGGCTGCTGCGCTGGACGCCAAAATTGACCCTGAAACGGGCCTGGCAGCACCTAACGTAGTTTACACCAACTGTGCCAAATTCTGGTTTGCAGATAACTGGCACCAAGCGATGAAGTATCTCCAGGACATAACCGGTGGTATCGCTGCGACTATGCCGTCAATGAAAGACTGGGAGAATCCTGAAACTCGCCCCTATATCGAAAAATACCTTGCTGGCGATGCAAGATATCCCACCGAAGAAAGGCTGCGTGCTCTGCTAATGGTCAGACGCCTGGGGTCTACCTTTAACGGTATTCTAACTATACACGCCGAGGGCTCCCTGGCTGCCCAACGCATGACTGTGTATCAGCAAGCAGACTGGGAGCGATTCAAAGCGGCTGCACGACGCGCACTGGGGCTGCCAACAGATCATCCTGAATTTAAGGATTTACCTACAGAGTCCCCCTGGAAAATGCCAGAATCAAAGGGGAAAAGATAAAGACTATCAAGGTTAAAAATCTAGCCTGATGGCGCACCTAGTGCCAGCTTTCACTGGCTCCTGTCGTCAGTTTTGGGAAGATAGGCTGTAAAAATAAGTCTGTTATACAGGTTACTCAACGAGGGTAAAACCTCGAAAATGTTATATGCTTGAGCCAGTCTGCTGAAGGCGTGGGGAAATCAGCTCTGAAATGGGCACCACGGCTTTCTTCTCTTTTGAGAGCTGCTTCAGTTATTAAACGGGCTGTGAGTACCATATTGCTCAATTCATACGAGGGCCTGTCTATTGGCGGAGGCAAGTGTTTTGCCCATGTGTAGAGAAGACTTGCTGCTTCGGCTAAATTTCTACCATCGCGAACAATGCCGACCTTCTCCCATAAAAGTGACTGTAGATTTAGCAAATTGAGGGATGGAACTTCGTCCAAGAGTTTGTGCTCTTGTAGAGAGCAGTATTCTTCTTTAACTGCCCGAGGCGAGGATATTATCCCAGCACCCTGCTGGATCCTTTGAATAATCCGTTTGCCAAAGACCACGACCTCGAGTAAAGAATTCGAGGCTAAACGGTTCGCACCATGAACACCAGTGCAGGCAGTCTCGCCGGCCGCAAACAGCCCGGAAACATTGGTCTCCCCCCAGATATTTACCTTAACACCACCCATAAGATAATGAGCAGCTGGAGCTACCGGTATCAGTCCCCTAGTGATGTCCAATCCGTGGTCTAAGCAAAAGCGATATATGTGTGGAAACCTCGCCATAACTCGCTGTGGCGGTAAATGGGTTACGTCAAGGAAGACACGGTCACTACCGGTTTTCCTCATTTCATAAAGAATACTTCTAGCCACTACATCTCTCGGGGCAAGATCAGCTTCGGGTGTGTAGTCGGGCATGAAACGGTATCCATCCACATTGCGCAAGATTCCCCCCTCACCCCTAACCGCCTCGCT
>DAOUAI010000119.1:0-12494 GCA_034433775.1 Dehalococcoidia bacterium | reverse complement strand
TTTCGGTGCTATGGATGACGCTGGTCTACTGTCCGGTTGCCCATTGGGTCTGGGGCAATGGTGGCTGGCTTTCCAGACTAGGAGCACTGGACTTCGCCGGTGGCACTGTGGTGCATGTAAACGCTGGAATCTCAGCGCTGGCTTTAGCCCTGATACTTGGTCCCAGAAAAGGGTTCGGGCGGGAGACCATGGAGGCTAATAACATCCCTATGGTTGTCGCTGGAGCAGCCCTGCTCTGGTTCGGTTGGTTTGGGTTCAATGCTGGAAGTGCACTCACCATCGGTGGACTTGCTTCAAATGCATTCGTAACCACCAACATCTCTGCCGCTTCAGCAACCCTTACCTGGATGTTTCTAAGCTGGTTCGACCGTAGACCATCCGTGCTGGGAGCAGCTACCGGGGCTGTGGTCGGGCTAGTAGCTATCACACCAGCGGCAGGGTTCGTCCCACCATGGGCAGGAATACCCATAGGGGCTGTAGCTTCTATCCTCTCCTATTACATAATGTTGTGGCGTCTAAAGTCCAACAAGATAGACGATTCCTTAGATGTTTTTGCTTGCCACGGCATCGGTGGTATGTGGGGGGCTTTAGCTACCGGTATCTTTGCCACAGTTGCGGTAAACCCTGCCGGAGCTGGCTTACTGGATGGGAATGTTAAGCAAGTCCTGACCCAGATGCTCGCCCTCTTAGCCACTGCAATTTTCGCCTTCATTGCAACCTGGCTGATAGCAAGACTGCTGGATGCCACCATCGGTCTGCGCGTCACCGCGGACGAAGAGACCATTGGTCTCGACATCTCACAACATGGTGAAAGAGCGTACGGAGGGATGCTAAGATGAAAAAGGTCGAGGCTATCATCAGATACGAGAAGCTGGACGCCGTCAGAGCCGCCCTAGAAGCCCTGAGCTACTTTGGCATGACGGTCAGTGAGGTGAGCGGAAGAGGTAGACAAAAGGGGTTAACGCTGCAATGGCGAGCTGGAGAATATCGGGTCGACTTTCTGCCCAAAATTAAAGTCGAGGTCGTCGTTCTGGATGAGGATGTCCCCCAAGTAATCAACGCCATAGTATCCAGTGCCCGCACCGGGGAGGAAAGAGGCGATGGCAAAATCTTCATAATTCCTGTCGAAACCGCCGTCCGTGTCAGGACCGGCGAGGTCGACGAAAATGCAATATAAATAAAATATCAAAGGAGGTTAAAAATGACCAGCAAGAAGACCAAAGATGAGAGCAAAGAATATGTCCTCAGGATGGCTAAGGAGCACGATGTCAAATTTATCAGGCTGTGGTTCACTGACATCTTAGGCTTTCTAAAGAGCTTCGCCATCACACGCGAAGAACTGGAGCAAGCCCTTGAAGAGGGTATGGGCTTCGATGGTTCATCGATACAGGGCTTTGCCCGCATCGACGAAAGCGACATGGTGGCTATGCCTGACCCGGACACTTTTCAATTACTACCATGGCGCCCGCGGGAACACCATGCAGTAGCACGGATGTTCTGCGATATCCTCAGACCAGGCGGTGAACCCTTCGAGGGTGACCCTAGATACGTGCTGAAATGCAACCTGCAGCGAGCAGCAGGAATGGGCTACACCTACTACGTGGGTCCAGAGCTGGAATACTTCTACTTCAAGGACTCGAAAGGCACAGAGCCCCTTGATCAAGGCGGTTACTTCGATATGATACCCCTTGACGCGGCTACAGACTTAAGAAGACAGACGGTGCTTATGCTCGAGGAGATGGGCATTGGCATAGAATATTCACACCATGAAGTAGCCCACAGCCAGCACGAGATAGACATGCGCTACACCGATGCCCTTACCATGGCAGACAATGTAATGACCTACCGCCTCGTGGTAAAGCAAATCGCCATACAAAATGGGATATATGCCACATTCATGCCCAAACCCGTCTTCGGTATCAACGGCAGCGGTATGCATGTGCATCAATCGCTGTTCAAAGATGGCAAGAACGCCTTCTTCGATCCTGATGATAAGTACCACCTGTCCAAAGTAGCAAAAGGATTCATAGCCGGACTTCTGAAACATGCGCCAGAGATCACACTGGTCTGCAACCAATGGGTCAACTCATACAAGAGATTAGTCCCTGGCTACGAAGCACCCGTTTATATCTCCTGGGCAAGACGAAATCGAGCTGACCTGATACGCGTACCGGAATACAAGCCCGGCAAAGAAGTAGCAACAAGGATAGAGTTCCGCTCCCCCGACCCGGCTTGCAACCCTTACCTTGCCTTCAGTGTCATGCTTGCTGCTGGTCTGGAAGGCATCGAAAAGGGATATGGGATTCCGGAACCGGTGGAGGAAAATGTGTACGAAATGACGGAGGAGGAAAGAAAGAAAAGGGGCATCGGCACCTTACCTGCCAGCCTATACGAGGCGATCCAGCTATGCGAAAAAAGCCAGCTGGTGCGTAAAGCTTTGGGAGAGCACATATTCTACACGCTCATAAAGAACAAGAAAATGGAGTGGGACCAGTACCGAATACAGGTTAGCGAGTACGAAATCAATAGATATCTACCTGTATTGTAAACCGAAGCTGGAGCTATCTAAAACAATCGGAGGTGGTCCAATGGGCTAATTTAACCATACCAAGAAAAAACGGACAGCGAGTAAAAGGAGGTGGAATTATGTCATACGATTGGGGACCATACTATATTGTCCCGAGCAGCGTGCTAAAGAGCTACGCCGGCATAGTCGTGCTGCGGGAAAATTTTGATAAAGGACTTTTACAACAGGAGACCCAAATGCTGGGTATAGACGGACCTGTTGTAAAAGCCGTTAATCCCTGGTACTATCGTAAAAAGGGCACGGAGACTTGGATCAAAATAGGGGAGTCGGCAGACGAGCACCACAATTTCGCCACCAGATGGGACACAACCAACTTGGAAAACGGAAAATACGAGGTTATGGGGCTAATGCACGTATCCGTCAAGAGAAATGGTAGCGAGGTCGTCATCGCGCGCCAGAACATAGCGGAGGTGGAAATCCAAAACTAGAGGAGTCTAAAGCCTCTACCCTTGATGTCAGCAGAAGCTCGATCCGACCCGTATGTAATGTACCCGGAGCCAAGCAGCTACAAGCTCCGTGTTGCTCTGGCACAGATTAACGTCACAGTGGGAGATTTTGCCGGTAATACGGAGAAAATCGTAGCGGCAATCGCCCAAGCCAGAGCCCTGGGTGCAGATATTGTCACATTCCCTGAACTCGCCGTATGCGGCTACCCTCCAGAAGACCTCCTGTTCAAACCGCAATTCATTGCAGAAAATTTAAGATGCCTAGAGAAAATTGTACAAGCCACCGAAGACATCACGGCAATAATCGGGTTCGTGGATGCTAAAGAAGATATCTATAACGCCGCCGCAATTGCTTCCAACGGAAAACTCTGTGACATCTACCACAAAATTTTTCTGCCTAACTACGGCGTCTTTGACGAAGACCGTTACTTCCGGGCTGGCAATGAATGTCCAGTATACATCGTATGCGGCGTCGGTATCGGGGTGAACATCTGTGAAGATATCTGGTACGAAGCTGGTCCTGCCACCGTCCAGGCATCTGCTGGGGCACAGGTGATAATAAACATCAGCGCCTCACCCTATCATGCCGGGAAACGTAATTTCCGCGAGAGGATGCTGGGCACCCGGGCTTCAGATAACGTAGCCATCGTCGCGTTTACCAATCTGGTCGGTGGTCAAGATGAATTAGTATTTGACGGCAGCAGTATGGTACTAAACGAAAAGGGAGAGCTAATCGCCCGAGCCAAACAATTCGAAGAAGACCTCCTTGTAACAGACCTCGATGTAGGGGCTGTATTTCGTACCCGCCTGCACGATCCCCGATGGAGAAAGGCAGCGAAGTCGCTACAGGAACAACAATGGCAGATAAAGAGAATAACGGTGTCTGAGCTACCGTACACACCCACAAAGCCATCCTTACCTCCGAGACAGACTGCTACGGTGCATGAATTGCCTGGAGAAGTGTACAACGCCCTGGTACTGGGGTTGAAAGATTATATCGCAAAGAATGGCTTCAAAAAGGTGGTCATAGGTCTCTCGGGTGGCATCGACTCCAGCTTGGTAGCTACCATTGCTGTCGACGCTCTCGGGGCAACCAACGTAATAGGCGTATCCATGCCATCGAGATATTCCTCTCCCGGTAGTATATCAGATGCTGAAATCCTTGCTCGCAATCTCGGTATTATGCACCTGAATATTCCCATCGAAAAAATATTCCAAGCATATCTTGACACATTGTCAGAGCAATTCAAAAACACTAGACCGGACGTGACCGAAGAAAACATTCAAGCTCGCATAAGGGGCAATATTCTTATGGCATTATCCAATAAATTCGGCTGGCTCGTGTTGACCACTGGCAACAAGAGCGAAATGGCTACCGGCTACACCACTTTGTATGGAGATATGGCTGGAGGCTTCGCTGTGATAAAAGACGTACCCAAGACTCTGGCCTACCAGCTTGCCCGTTATCGCAATTCAATAGCTGGTTACGATATGATACCCGTGAGTGTCATAAATAAACCACCATCCGCTGAGCTGAGACCAGAACAAAAAGATACTGACAGCTTGCCACCGTATGATCTCCTCGACCCCATCCTTAAAGACTACGTCGAAGAGGACAGGAGTATTGGTCAAATAATCAGTGCAGGCTTTGAGGAGACGATGGTCAAGAGGGTGGCTCGGCTTGTCGACACCAACGAGTATAAGCGACGTCAAGCCCCACCCGGCATTAAGATCACACCTCGCGCCTTTGGCAGAGACCGCAGACTGCCTATTACAAATCAGTTCAGAGGGTTTTAACTTTTTTCCCGACTGTACCTAAACCCTGTCCACTCTGGATTTCAGCCAATCGAGATTACGGCTCCATCACCCGAAAGTGCACCGCGATGGTGGACAATACGCTTCTTACTGTCAACCTCAGGTAGTATAATATACTTAAATTATGGAAGCCTACTAAAGACATGATATCTAGTGCCAGCTCGGATACCGAAAGGAAGATAATAGCTATCTTGAAAGTGCTCAGCGAGTCCTCGGAGCCGCTGGGATCTATTACCATCGCCCGCGAACTAGAAAAACACGGCATTTTCTTGAGCGAAAGGGCAGTCAGATACCACCTCAAGATTATGGACGAGAGGGGCTACACTCAGCTTATGGGGATAGACGGTAGAATGATTACCGCGCGTGGACTGGAAGAACTGCGAACGGCTTTAGCACCTGACCGAGTTGGCTTCATCTTGGAGAAACTCGAACTTCTAGCATTTCGCACCACTTTTAACCCCGAGACCAAAACTGGACAGATCCCGGTAAATACCTCCGTTTTCAATAAAGATGACTTTCCACAAGCTGTAGCTGCTATGAGTGAAGTCTTCAAGGCAGGCCTATGTGTTAGCGACCTTGTAGCCGTTGCATCGGAAGGACAGAAACTTGGCGATGTGGTCATTCCGAGCGGTAAAATAGGTCTAGCCACCGTCTGCAGCATAGTTGTAAACGGTGTACTGTTAAAGCACGGCGTCCCCATAGAGTCTAAATTTGGGGGAGTACTTGAAATCAGGAACCACAAGCCTCACCGCTTCACCGCCATAATTAACTACAGCGGTACCTCTCTCGACCCCTCCGAGCAGTACATCCGCGCCAAGATGACCAGCGTGAGCGAGGCTGCCAAGACTGGCAACGGTAAGATACTGGCGAATTTCCGGGAAATACCGGCCCCGGCAAAATCCGTCGTCGAAGAGGTCACTGCCAAACTTAAAGCCGCTGGCATCAATGGCGTCCTCGCTGTAGGTAACACCAGTGAACCTATATGTCAGATCGCCGTAGGGACGAACCGGGTTGGCATGGTACTGCTCGGCGGGCTTAATCCGGTCGCGGCAGCGGTAGAGGCAGGAATCGAGGTCGAAAACTTTGCAGAAAGCGGCATGGTAGATTCCCACCACCTGATCAGTTTCTGGCAACTGCAACATGATTATCCTCTGTTGTAATCACTGTCCGGAGTAACACAATTAAATGATCTGCCCCGTCTGCCACAAGGATATGATAGTCGTCGAGTATAAAGGCATCGAACTCGACTACTGTACCGAATGCTACGGGGTATGGTTCGATTCTGGTGAACTGGAGTTACTGCTAAACTCGCTGGGACTTGAGTGGCAGAAATCACCGCTGGGCAGCCTTTTAGAAACGCCCCAGCCAGTCCTTCAGGAAAAGAGGCGCCGCTGCCCTATCTGCCGGGTGAAAATGCGAAAAGCAGTCCTTAACGAGCAGCCCCTTATAATCATCGACGCCTGCCAGCACGGCGATGGACTGTGGTTTGACAGCGGTGAGCTGACGAGGCTGCTAAACCAACTGTCACCCGGATCACAAGCTAAAGTCCCAGCCCGGCAGGTGATTGACTTCTTGCGTGAAGTTTTTCAGGACACACAGCCTGTAACTAGAATGTAAACGTAATTGATGGAGGTTTAAATGATAGCGGTATATATAATCTTGGGCATAATCGCCATCTTGGTCATCGTCTTCGTTTCCGTGTACAACGGTCTTGTCCGCCTGCGCAACCAGGTGAAGAACGCCTGGGCACAGATAGACGTGCAACTCAAACGGCGCCACGACCTCATCCCCAACCTTGTGGAGACAGTCAAGGGCTATATGAGACACGAGCGAGAAACACTGGAAGCGGTGACCAAAGCCCGCAACTTGGCACAGCAACTCGCCAGCTCCGGCGGAGCTGGCGAGCGCGCCAAGGCTGAAGGTGAACTGAGTTCAGCTTTAGCCAGACTGCTCGCCGTAGCAGAAAGATACCCCGACCTCAAAGCAAACCAGAACTTCCTCGCCCTTCAAGAGGAGCTTACTTCTACCGAAAATAAAATCAGCTTCGCCCGCCAGTTCTACAATGACTCGGTGATGAAATACAACAACCAGACACAGATGTTCCCCTCCAACATCATCGCCGCCATGACCGGCTTCAAGCCCGGCGAGTTCTTCGAGGTCACCGTGACCGAGGAGAGGGAAGCGCCTAAGGTCAGCTTTTCCTGATGCCGTAAGCTATGTGGGAACAGATCAGGTCTAACCAGACCAGAACGATAGTGCTGGTAGCCAGCCTGGGGCTGGTCTTCCTCCTGCTCGGCTATTTTCTGGGCATGGTGTTCTTTGGCGATGCTATCACAGGGCTCGTAATCGCCATGGTGGTATGGGCGGTGATGAACCTGATTGCCTATTTCCAGGGGGACAACATCCTCCTCGCCGTTTCCCGCGCCAGAAAAATCAGCCCCGATGACCACAAGCGTCTGTATAACGTTGTCGAGGAGATGAAAATCGCCTCCGGGCTGGAGAAAATGCCCGATATTTATATCATCGACGACCCGGCGATGAACGCCTTCGCCACCGGGCGTGACCCGAACAAAGCTGCCATAGCTGTCACCTCCGGGCTATTACAAAAATTGGACCGGGACGAACTGCAGGGAGTGGTGGGACATGAGATAGCCCATATTAAAAACCGCGATGTGCTATTGATGGCGATGTGCAGCGTGCTTCTGGGCACCATCGTCATGCTCGCCTGGTATGGTTCTCGCTTTCTCTTTTACGGCGGCATGGGCAGGACAAGGCGGACCACATCCACAGGGCGCGGTGGGGGAGGCGCACAGCTAATAATCGTGCTTGTAGCTCTGGTGCTGATGATACTGGCACCGATCGCTGCCCAGCTCATCTACTTCGCCATCTCCCGTCGCCGTGAGTACCTGGCAGATGCTTCCTCTGCCCTTTATACCAGGTACCCCGAGGGGCTGGCTTCAGCACTGGAAAAGATAGCGCTCTCGACCGAGGAGTTGAAGACAGCTAACAGGGCTACCGCTCCGATGTTTATCGTCAACCCTTTTAATAGGAAGATGAATGAACTCACCAGCTCCCATCCACCCATAGCCGAAAGGGTCCGTATCCTGCGCTCCATGGCAGGTGCTTCATTCGCCGATTATGACCGCGCTTACCGCGAAGTAAGAAATGACCCCAAAGGAATCATACGCAGGTCTACTGCCGCTGGCACGGTACCGATACGCGCCCCCAGCGCCGAAAAGACGGATGAAATTCAGCAGGCGAGAGAGACCTCGGACGCTATGTGGCGGCTCAGCAATTACACTACGCTCACTTGCGCCTGCGGCACCAGGTTAAAAGTGCCGCCTTCGTTCAGCAGCTCACAGGTGAGATGCCCCCACTGCGGTAGACTGAACCCCCTTTGACTGGCTATTACCAACTCGTCACTTATTACTCGAAATTAGACTTACTCAGCCCGGTGAAATATAATTTGATAAACGTGATTCGTCTTATACTATCTATGGAGGTAGCATGAGTACCGAAGACGCAGACAGTAACAAAAAGAAAGTCGAGGCTGAAATTCGTCAGATGGAGATAGACGATGTCAGCGCTGTATACCATCTTGGAGAGAAACTATTCACCAGCGATGAGTTTCCCATCCTCTACCGCACCTGGGATGCCTTCGAAGTCACCGACCATTTCACCTCCGACCCGGAGTACTGCCTGGTCGCTGAGACCGAAGATGAAAAGAAGATAGTCGGCTTCATCCTTGCCACCACTATCGAAAAGGAGGGCACTGCATGGAAGAAGTACGGCTATGTAAGCTGGATAGGTGTGGACGAGGGCTACCGCCGCACCAACTTGGGCTATCGTCTCTACCGTCGGCTGGAGGAAAAGCTGCGCAAGAACGGCGTGAGAATGATAATCGCCGATACAGATGCCGATAACGAGGTCGCCATCGCCTTCTTTAAAGCCATCGGCTTTTCTGTGAGCAGTCAGCATACCTGGCTGGCAAAGACATTGCGTCGTGGCAGGACCAAAAAGCAGAACAAAGACCGAGACCGGGTAAATGACGAAAAATAGACTGGATATCGATACCCAGAGGCTGAAGCGCCTTCTCTGCTCCCTCATTGACATTTATAGCCCTTCAGGAAAGGAGCAGGAAGCCTCCGAATATGTGGAACAGTATTTGAAAAGCTACGGAGTGCCGGTAAAAAGGCAGCCTGTGGATGACACCCGCTACAACCTGGTGGTCTTCCCCGAAGGAAAAGAGGAGGCAGAGGTCTGTTTTGTCGGTCATCTGGACACTGTCACCGCCCATGACCTAGAAGACTTCGGTGCCTCTGAGGAAAATGGTGCTATCTTCGGTCTGGGGAGCGCCGATATGAAAGCCGGCTGCGCCGCCATGCTCGAAGCGTTCACCACCCTTGCCAGCATCAATAGGAAGCTCCCCTCAGTGGCACTGGCGCTCGTGGTAGGAGAGGAGGAGGACAATAGCGGTGCCAAAGAACTTGTCCGCGAGTATAGTTTTCCCTGGGCGATCATCGGCGAGCCCACCGACCTGGCACCATGCCTAGGACATTACGGCTATATGGAGGTGCTACTCCGCACCGAAGGCAAGAGGGTGCACTCATCGATGCCCGAACTCGGGCTCAATGCCATCGAGTCCATGCTCAAACTGCTCCTCCACATCACCGATTACGCCTCCTCAGCACCTCACGGGCTGGTATATAACATTAGGGAGCTATCCGCCTTCCCCGGCGGCTTCGTTGTCCCCGATACCTGCGAGGCCTGGCTGGACCTGCACCTGCCACCAGACTCAAAAGTCGATATCCTTAGGGCTGAAATGGAACAGCTGGTCAAAACCGCTGCCAATAGCATACAAAATTTGAACGTGCGACTGAGATTTGAGAGCACATATGCCGGCTACCAGATATCGCCGGAAAGACCGCTGATAAGCAAGCTGAAGAAGGTATTTAAAGAGCTCTCCCTGCCTTGGAAACCACAGGACTTCAGGAGCCACTCAGATGGCAATGTGCTCTGGGCAGAAGGGGTCGACCCCATCGTCCTTGGTCCCGGCAGGCTGGAGCAGGCACATACTCCAGAAGAATCAGTCCAATTTGAACAAGTGGTACAGGCAGCCAGGCTTTACCTACGCCTCGCACTTTCAATGGACTGATAGCAAGACACACATGAATTTAAATCAGACTTTCAACAAGTATACTCCTCCCATCCCCGCTGCGATCAGAATTGTAGAACGAATGAGGCGTACCAGAACGGTGATGCTCTTCCTCACCATCGTCTTCACCATAGCATTGATAGCCATTACCGTTCTCGCCGCCATTCATATACCTCAGATAGCTATCTACGTGCCCATAATCGCTGTGGCACTTGCTTTGGCACTACAAAAATATATCGCCAGCTTTTTCGCTTTCTTTGTCATCACCTTCAGCAGGATTTATGACGTAGGCGACCGCATCCGTATCGGCAACATAAAAGGTGATGTGCGACAAGTCGGTCTTCTTCACACCACACTGGAAGAGGTAGGGGAGGACGAAAAGCTTGGCGGCGAACTCACCGGGCGGTTGTTCTACGTCCCGAACTTAATAGTCCTCGACCAGCCGGTGCTTAATTACTCCAAGGACTACTCAGTGCAGTACACCGCCATCGCTTCAGACTATATGTTCGACGAAGTACGCATCCCGCTGACCACCGATAGCGACATAGAGAAAGCTTGCAGGATTTTAGAAGACATACTTAAGAAACAGGATGAAGCCCACATCGCCGAAGCTGGCAAGATGTTCCAGAACGACTACCCCAGATTTCTCGATGAAGCGCTTAACGGACCGCGCGTGCTCATCTTTGTTGAACCGAAACAGGTGTGGATCAAAGGCAAATTCGTCACCCCGCTAAAAGGGCGCAACGAATTGCGTAGCCAGATATTGCTTCAGTTCATGAAAGAAATAGCGAACTCACCGGATATAAAGCTGGCGTAAACGCCGCCATCTACAGCTCTATAGTCCCGCCGGGGCTGGGCAGGATAACTTTAATCTGGCTCTTTTTGAGATAGTTACTGTAGTAAGTGGGGCGTTCGCTATGGACAGGCACCAGGTATCCAGGACTGATGCTGGAGACTATTTCCAGCAGGTCGGGTCCGCAGGCATGACCCGAGGCATGCAACCCCCTTTCCCCCTCAGGTATTTCCCACCTGCCATTCCGCTCTTCCGGCAGTCCGAAGCCCTTTATCCCGAAATACTCCAGCCAGTGTCTCAGCCGCCAGAAATCTCTTTCCTGCTCCTCATCGTGCGGTTCGCTGGAGCTATAGACATAGAGACTACCCGCCCTAGGATGCAGACTGGGGAGTTCGTTCAAGTCGAAGAAGCTGAAACAGAGGATAAAATCGCCCTGATTATTTCTCACGTCGTCCGCCACCACCACCTTATGGCTGCACTCTTTGCATAGCTCCTGCATCCAGACTCTGGGTGATTTAGTCCCTATGGTATCCTGATATAGCACCAGGCTATCATCTGTCGTTATATCCGGTGTCTGCGGTTCCAGCAGTCGCACCACCTTTAACAAATAGGCGTCCTTGGGCGTTATTGCCAGCTTGCGTCCCGTCTGCCTGGCGATGCTCAGAAAAGTCAGCAACCGGTCGACATCGCGGGGTGAAAAATCGGCGATCACCAGTCCACCGGCATTGCGCACGGCGCGATATGCGTTTTCATACACATCGCCTTCGGGGACATTCTCCTCACGGCTGACATTCGTCCCCTCAATTATCAGAACGGTAGGCTTAAGCGCTGCCGCCTCTTCTATGAACCTTCTGGTCAGCTCGCCGCGTTTGCCGTGGAGACGCAGGTCGCCACTGTAAACCAACCAGCCCTCGCTTGTTTCCACACCCCAAGCACAGGCACCGAGTATAGAATGGTCGACAGGGAAACAGCGCAGATTGAAGCAACTCCGAGTACAGTGTACTAAGTCACGTGAGTTCAGCGCCCGTTGCTTCGGTCGCTTCGCCCAGAAACCACCACTCCAGAACTGCTTTGCATCCTCGCTCAAAGACTCCGGACTCATATCACCGAGGCAGAATTGCCGTTGCACACTCTGTGCGTGCTCGTCAGCGATGTGTGCCTCCTGCTTCCAGCCGCTGGGACGCGTGAGCTTCGTCGGAGTGAAATAGCAGACCTGCTGGTCGAAGTCCGCCTTGCCGGAGTCCTGCATCGCCTTGCTGATGAAGGCGGTCATCGCTGTGGAATAGACTGGTATATCTTCCCTCAGCAACGCTATATGTCCCGAATGGTCGAGATGGGCGTGGGACAGAAGGACGCCGTCAACCTCGTCCAGCAGGCGGTAACCCTCCTTTGACCGCAAGCTCTCCCAGGGCACCAGCCCCATCATATCATCGCGGTACAGACCCTCCAGTGGAGGCAATAGTCCCAGCAACAGTAAGTCCAGCAGCCCGGCGCCGGAACGTGGCTTGAGGTACTCCTCATAGAACCACTTATACCGCTTATATGGGAAGCCGAAGTCCAGAAGCAGTCTCCGCTCCCGGTCTTCCAGCAATATCTTATTTCCCCCTATCTCACCCACCCCGCCATAAAAAGTCAACTTTACCACTTTTCACACCTTACAATGCACACAAATAATGCTGTAGATAGAACGCTTTTCAT
>DAOUAI010000118.1:0-6904 GCA_034433775.1 Dehalococcoidia bacterium | reverse complement strand
TGGTTGCTTACCTCGCAGGCCTGGGAATATAACCTCGTTCTTCTTGACAGACTTGAAGAAATGGGGGTGAGGGGGGTGGTGATAGGTATCAAGTTTCCGCTGTTACAACCCGACTTTCCCCGCTCAACAGAATACCTGAATTTCTTCAAGAATATTACGGAGGAATGCCAACGCCGTGGGCTTAAGGTACTGGTGGAGGGCGGAGCTATTTTCTCGGGCACACCGTATTCGCCGGTAAAGGTAGACTGGTCAAGATATACTGCAGACTCTTTCCTTAAAGGTCTGCAGGATGAACTTTTGCTGATTGCCCGTGAAGTGAAACCGGACTATTTGAACCTGACTAACGAGCCGCTTACACAACGATGGCTTACTGGATTTCGTATCTCCCCGGCAGAATGGAACGACTTTGTAGCTGATACTTTGCGCAGGATTGACCGTTCCAGCGGGGTGCTCATTGGAGCTGGAATCGGCACCTGGGAGCCGGCTGAGTACATAGAGGGATTTTTCCAGATGCGAGGTCTGGACTACATCGACTTGCATATTTATCCCATGCATAGGAATGCCCTTTATATTCAGCGGGCTTTAGACTATGCTCGGCGGGCTAAATCTGCGGGGAAGCGGCTGACCGTTAGCGAGAGCTGGCTGTGGAAAGCCTTTCCTGAGGAGCTGGTGGCTGAGGGCTTAGGTGATGAAAAGGTCATGAACCGCGATGCTTACAGCTTCTGGGAGCCACTGGATATATGGTTTATACGCAATATGCTGGACCTGGCAGACGCTACCGGGATGGACTTCGTCTCCTTTTTCTGGACAAGGAATTTCTTTGCCTATTTGGAATATGGTCCAGCAACTAAGGCTCTTTCTGCCATTGAGATCAATCGTGCCCTAAATCAAGCTGGCTTGCAGAATGTGCTTGCTGGAGGGCTAAGTCCACTGGGCAAAGACTTTGCGACACTGCTTTACCAGCGAAGTGTGAGGTAGCTGCTTCTCTATTAGGTCGATTAGTGCATTTTGTCAGTGGGTAGATGTCACCTGTGACTTTTTGTGATAAAGGGCTATAATTATAGCACCTGCAGCGCATTAGCTGGGTGGTATCTACTTTGAAAAGGAGGGACCTATGAGAACTAAAGAGCAATATATCAAGGGGCTGTCCAAGATGAAACGCAATATCTATTTCAACGGCGAGCTGATCGACCGTACTGACGAGCGTTTCATGGACACGCTCAACACTATTGGCACTACATTTGATGAGGCAGCCAGACCGGAAAGTCAGGACTTGTGTACTGCTATCTCGCACCTCACGGGGCAGAGGATCAACCGCTTCACTCACATACATCAAAACAAGGAAGACCTGCATAAGAAGCAGGACATGACACGGATGCTGTGTCGCAAGGTGGGCGGATGCATTCAGCGGTGTATGGGCATAGATGCTGCCAACGCCATCTATAATGTCTCCTACGAAGCGGACAAGGCTAATAAAGGTGCCACTCAGTACCACGAGAACTTTAAGAAGTGGTTACTCCGCTTTCAGACCGAAGACCTGGTGGGCTGTTGCGCTCAGACCGATGTCAAGGGTGATAGGCTGCTGAGACCGGCTGACCAGCACGACCCCGATGCCTATGTACATGTGGTGGAGAAAAAGAGCGATGGCATTGTAGTCAGAGGGTGCAAACTGCATATCTCCGAGGCGGCGCAGGCTGACGAGATACTGGTGGTGCCTACGAGGGCACTTCGTGCTGAGGACAAGGACTACGCAGTAGCCTTTGCTATTCCCGGCGACTGGGACGGCGTCAAGCATGTGGTCACCATCCACAATTTGAGACCGAGGGAGCATTTCAAGCGTGGCTTTATGCCCGGTAGCACAGACTCCTATGTGATTTTTGATAACTGCTTTGTTCCCTGGGAGAGAGTATTCCTCTGTGGTGAATGGCAGCACGGCGGTGTGCTGGCGCTACTGTTCGCCCTATTCCACCGCCATTCCTATTCCGGTTGCAAACCAGCCCTTGGCGACCTGGTGATCGGCACTGCTGCTCTGGCTGCTGAGGTGAACAATATTCACCGCACGCCGCGTGTCAGGGAGAAGCTGGCGGAGTTGATTATGGTCACCGAGCTGGGGTATGCTGCTGGCTACACGGCGTCTGACCTCGGTGGACCAAGAGTGTACATGCCCGGTGTAGGGTTTGTGGACTATGGTCCTGGCTCGTACATCCCGCATTCCATCTATGCCAATGTGGGACGCTGTCTCACCGGTGAGGCGGTGTTCCGCGAAGCGGAGATACTGTGCGATATCTCCGGTGGCGTGGTGGCGACTTTTCCACATGAGAAGGACTTCATCAACCCCGAGACTAAAGACCTGTTGCTCAAGTACACCAAGCGCAATCCCGAAATGCCAGTGGAAGACCAGGCACAGTTCTGGCGCTACCTTGGTGACATACTATGCTCGGCGAGCGGTGGCATCCACAATATCGGCAGCTATCATGGTGGCGGCTCACCGGTGATGGAGCAGATCGCCATTACCACCCAGTATGATATCGAGTCACGGAAGAAGCTTGTCAGATATATTGCCGGTATGAGTGGTGGTGACAGGGAGGCTTTGCCTAAGCCGACAGCTTAAAAATGCTGCTCCAGTTAAAGGTTAAAGATTTTGGTATCATCGAGAGCCTAGACTGGGGGCTGGCTGCGGGGCTCAATGTAGTTACAGGGGAGACCGGGGCAGGGAAGTCGCTGGTTATTGAAGCTATCGAAGCCCTTCTCGAAGGTAAGGCAGGCGATGATGCTATCCGTTATGGCTGTGATAGGTCTGTAATCGAAGGTGTTTTCGCGTTATCCAAGAAAGCCCTGCCCCGTGTGCGGCGATTTCTTGAGGAAAACGGGCTGGATATAGATGATGATACTTTAGTAATCAGGTGCGAGTTCAGCCGCCAAGGGCGCAGCCTTGTCAGGATAAACGGGCAAGCGGTAAGCCGAAAGATTTTACAGGAACTGGGGCGACTTCTGATAGATATCCACGGGCAGAGCCAGCACCTTTCTCTCTTGGACAAGCATTCGCATCTCGATTTCCTCGATGCCTATGGGCATATTCTCGGGCTGCGACAGGAATTTTCTGCCAGGGCGGCGGAACTCAGCCGACTGGAGCAAGAACTCAAAAAGTTGACTGAGGTGGAGAGAGATAGAGTCCGCCGGCAGGAGTTCTTGCGTTTTCAGACCGATGAGATCAAACGGGCGAATTTACGTGCTGGCGAGGATGTTGAACTCGAACAGGAGAAAGTGGTGCTGGCTCAAGCAGAAAAGCTAAAGGCTTTATGCCATCAGGCTTATGAAGCACTGTGCGGGGATGCTACAACCCCGGCTGTGGACAGACTGAACGAAGCAGTGGTTGCCATAAGAAGGCTCGCGGAGCTTGATTCCACACTAGCCGAACAGCTTGAGCACCTTACCCAGGCAGTCTATATCACTGAGGATGTGGCGCATGAGGTGCGCGCTTACGGTCAGCGACTGGAGGACAACCCGCAGCGATTGGAGGAGGTGGAAGCAAGACTGGAGCTGATACGCAACTTGAAGCGGAAGTACGGGCAGAGCATCGAAGAGATACTGGGCTATATGGAGAGGGCGGAGAAGGAACTGAAGGAACTTTCTGTGTCTGAAGAAAGGCGGGCTGAGCTGGAAGACAGACGTTTGCAGCTTAAACGCGAGATGGGAGAGTTAGCCTCAAGGCTCTCTAATGCCCGTCTGGCAGCGGCTGAGAAGCTGGTGCAGGCAGTGAAGGAAGAGCTAGAGGAACTGAACCTAGGGCAGGTTGACTTCCGGGTCTCTGTGATTCAGCAGGCTACTGAGGATGGCATACCACTACCAGATGGCAGGGTCTGTACTTTTGATAGTGATGGTGCTGATATTGTGGAATTTCTGGTCTCCACCAACCCGGGAGAGCCACTAAAGCCGTTGGTGAAGATAGCCTCTACCGGGGAGCTTTCGCGCTTTACGCTGGCGCTAAAAGGTGCCCTTTCTAAGGCAGACATGACGCCGCTGCTCATTTTCGACGAGATAGATATCGGTGTCGGGGGCAGGAGCGGTGAGGTGGTGGGGAAGAAGCTATGGACGCTTGCCCGTGACCATCAGGTTATTTGCGTTACCCACTTGCCTCAGGTGGCTGCGTTTGCCGATACTCATTATCGAGTGGAGAAGACTGAGTCCGGCGGACGTATTGTAAGCCGGCTGGAACATCTTGATGGCGAGGAGCGCCTCAAGGAGATAGCGGTGATGCTTGCCGGTCCTGAGTATACTGAGGTGTCACTGCAGGATGCGTGTGGGATGCTGGGTAGAGCGGCATCTTGGAAACACAGTGCAGGGGGCGCGACCAAGTAAAATTTCAGGCGCACTGCCTTTCTTGTTGGTCTGGAAGTTCCTCTAGGTCTAGCTAGTCAAATTGAGTTTATTGTGTGGTCTCGGTGTCTATCCAGGAGAGGTAGTCGGGGTTACCGGTGGTGATGGGCAAGGCGATGATTTCAGGGACGGTGTAGCTGTGGGCTTGCTTTACCATGTCCATGAGCTGGGGAAAAAGGTCGGCTCTGGTCTTGATGATGAGCAGGCTTTCTTCAGCCCGGTCGATCTTACCCTGCCACCAGAAGGCAGAGCGCACAGTGGGGACGATGTTGATACAGGCGGCTTTTCTGTTCTCCAGAAGGAGATTAGCGAGCCTCTCCGCCTCTTCCAGACTGCTGGTGGTGATGAACACCACTATCTTACCGGTATCCATCATGCGCTGCGTCCTATAGCCAGCATTCTGTCCACGGCTTGTTTTGCCCTGATGCGGGTCTCCTCGGGCACCTTTACCTCCGGTGCCATCTCCTCCAGCGCCCAGAGCACTTTTTCCAGAGTGATGAGTTTCATATTGGGGCATACTGCCTGCTCGGACACGGGGATGAATTTTTTGCCAGGATTCTCCTTGCGCAGGCGGTGGATGATGCCGATCTCGGTGCCCACGATCATTTCATGTACATCTTCTCTGCGGGCGTATCTGATCATGCCGCCGGTGCTGAGCACCTCATCAGCCATGGCGATGACACCGGGTTTACATTCGGGATGTACCACTATCCTGGCGTTGGGGTAGTCGTGTTTCAGCCGGGCGATGTGCTCTGGCTGGATGCGTGCATGGGTGGGGCAGAACCCGGGCCAGAAGATGATGTTTTTGTTGGTCTTGGTGGAGACGTAGTGCCCCAGGTACTGGTCGGGGATAAACAGGATGTCATCGCTGGGCACGCTTTCCACCACTTTTACGGCGTTGGCAGAGGTGCAGCAGATGTCCGATTCGGCTTTGACCGCCGCCGTGGAGTTTACGTAACAAACAACAGTGGCACCGGGGTGCTTTTTCTTCTCGGCGATCAGTTGTTCGGCGGTGATCATGTTCGCCATGGGGCAGCCGGCATTCAGGTCGGGAAGGAGCACAGTCTTGTCGGGACACAGTATGGAGGCGGTCTCCGCCATGAAGTGCACGCCGCAGAAGACGATCACCCTGGCATCGGTCTGGGCGGCATTCTGGCTGAGTTCCAGGGAATCACCGACGAAGTCGGCGATATCCTGTATCTCTCCCAGCTGGTAATTGTGGGCGAGGATCACTGCCCGCCGCTTCTCCTTTAATTCCATGATGTCTTCGATCAGCTTAGTCTCCCGGTCTCTCATCAGTGATAACCCTCCATTCGTTGGCATAGACATTCATGCGTCGCCCGCGGACGAAGCCCACGAGGGTGATGCCCAGCTCTTGAGCCAGTTTAACTCCAAGGTCGGTGGGGGCTGATTTGGAGATGAGTATGGGGATGTTGCGGCGGGCGGTTTTAAGCAACACCTCCGAGGACACCCTGCCGCTGGTGAGCAGCAAGCGTTCAGTTGTGGCAATATCTTCGAGGAAGCATTGTCCCAGCACCTTATCTATGGCGTTGTGCCTGCCGATGTCCTCGTGAAACACCAGTATTTCATCCTTATCGCAAAGTGCCGCAGCATGAACACCGCCGGTGGTCTTGAAGGTATCGCAGCGCTGCTGGAATTTTTTCATCAGGGTGAGTACCTGTGAAGGAGCTATGCTCACCGGCGATGTTATTTTTGATAGAGGCATTTCCGCCATGCTGTATACTGAAGTCCCCCGACCACAGCCAGAGGTTATCAGGCGTTTGAATGTAAGTTCTGCAGCCTCTTTCTGCGAACCTTCGGCAGTGTCCACCCGGACTATACCCCTACGGTCGTCGGTAAGCAGTCTCCTTATATCCCCTTTCTGTTTGAGCAAGCCTTCTGAGACGAGGTAGCCGATGGCGAGATAGTCGAGATGCTGGGGTGAGCAGAGAAGGGTCACCAGTTCCCCGCCGTTAAAGACTATGGTCAGCGGCGATTCCCTTACCACGCTATCTTCGATGTAGTGGCTGGAGTCCACGGTTACCCTCAGCACTCTCAGCGTATCAACGATGCTGGCTGTCATCTTTCTATCCTTATTGGGTCGCCGCTCTTCACCGTACCGCCGCGAAGTACCCTAGCGAATATGCCTTCTTCGGGCATGATGCATTTACCTACCTGCTGATAGATAGCGCAGCCGGTGTGACATTCTTTGCCTATCTGGGTGATTTCCAGGAGCACTTGATCGCCGATGCGGAGCCTTGTGCCCGGGGGAAGTGAGAGCAAGTCGATGCCCTGTGTGGTCAGGTTTTCGGCGAAATCGCCGGGGTTGACGTCAAGTCCGAGCTGACGCATCTTTTCGATGCTTTCGATAGCGAGCAAGCTTACCTGGCGGTGGCTGGCGCTATCGGCATGGGCATCGCCCACGAGTCCGACCCCCTTTTCGAGCAGACCTTGTTTGATGTCCTGCTTCTTGACACCCTTCTTATCGCTGCGGCAGACGGCGATTATCTTACCGGAAGGGCTTTCT
>DAOUAI010000117.1:0-18322 GCA_034433775.1 Dehalococcoidia bacterium | reverse complement strand
GCATGTTCGGGGTTGGTATAAATAATCGCCCCTGCCCACCATGGCGGGCTCTCCAGCCCGTAGCAGCAGCCGTTGATGGTACAACCTATCCTGCCTATCGCCTGCCCCAGTATTGCCCCCGGCGCCACCATATCGGCTAGCTGCCAGATGGAGAGCTTTTTTATTCGTGCGTACACTATTACTGCTATCAGTGCACCGAGCACTGCTCCATAGATGGTCAGCCCGGCGAAGCCTATGAGTTGCTCCGGGTGCGCCACATAATAATGCCATTCATCGATGACGTGGAGCAGGCGGGACATAATGACGCCGCCGAGGACTGCCCATACAGCCAGGTTATAGACATGGTCTGACGGAATGCCCAATCGCTTTGCTTCCAGGAGTGAAATGCCAATGACCGCCACCACCGCCAGCGCCACCATCAGTCCATACCAGCGGATTTCGAAAGCGCCGAGGTGTAGCAGTACCGGGCTGATGCTGACGGTCAAAGTGAACACCTCTAGTCTTCCCTCCCTGAGAAAATCGCCTCGACGAATGTGGTGGCATCGAACGGTGCTATATCATCAAGCTGCTCGCCGGTGCCTATGTAGAGGATGGGGATTTTGAGTTCATCGCAGATCGCCAGCACGATGCCGCCTTTGCTGGTGCCATCGAGCTTGGTGAGGAAGATGCCGTCCACATTCACCGCCTCGGTGAAATGTCTGGCTTGGGCTAGCCCGTTCTGACCGGTGGTGGCATCCAGCACCAGCAGCGACCGAGGATGGGCTTCGCAGCGAAGGATGACACGCTTTATTTTTTTCAGTTCTTCCATCAGGTTGGACTTGGTATGCAGACGACCTGCGGTGTCCGCTATCACCACCGGGGCATTGCGGCTACGGGCAGCCTGGATAGCGTCGAAGACCACTGCCCCGGGATCGCCGCCGGGCTGGTGGGCTATTACCTCCGCTCCAACACGCTTGCCCCAGACCTTGAGCTGGTCTATGGCAGCGGCGCGGAAAGTGTCTGCTGCTGCCAGAATAACTTTCTTACCCTCATTTTTAAACTGATAAGCCAGTTTAGCAATGCTGGTGGTCTTCCCCGAGCCATTCACGCCGACCACCAGCAAGACCTGTAAAGGCGCGGTCGCTGGTGGGGCTTGAGGTGGCTCAACTGCAAGCATAGCCACCATCTCCCGCTTCAACATTTCTCGCACTGCTATGCCTTCCTCTAGCCTTTCTTTTCTCACCTGCTCCTTCACGCGCTGGAGCAGTTTCTGGGTGGTGGCAACGCCGACATCTGCCAGTATCAGCAGTTCCTCCAGTTCCTCCCAGGTCTCGACGCCAACGCTTCCCCGGTCGAAGAGTCGTGCTATCTTGGAGAACCAGCCCTGGCGGCTACGCTTTACGCCTTGCTCGGTTTTAGTAAGCAGGTTGGGCACGCTCATATAGTACGAAGGATATTAGCACAAGTGCAGGAAGATGGCAAAGCCAGAGGCGGCTTCCGTTGTCGTGGAGCTTTTTGACAGCGACCTTACCGCTGCCTATGATTATAGAAATCGCTGGGATGGGCTGTGCATTCGAGATAAAAGCTTTTTTCACAGGAGGGCAGCCCCGATGAAAGTAGACTTCGATAAACTGGACAGGGCTTTTAACCCGCAGACGGTGGTCGTTGTTGGGGACAGCAAGGCGACCAATTTTGAATGGCTCCGCGCACAGCTTAAATTCAAAGGAAAGCTCTATTCCGTACATGTTAACCCCGATACGGCTAAAGAGATCGAGGCGCTGGGTGTGAAGAATTACAGCAGCCTTATGGGTGTGCCTGAGCTTGTAGACCTGGCAATTGTGGCTGTGCCCAGAAGGGCGGCGCTGGATGTGCTGGAGGACTGCATCCGCAAAGAGGTGGCGGCGGCGCACTTCTTTGCCGCCGGCTTTTCTGAGACCCTAACGCCCGAAGGGACTGAACTGGAACGCCAGCTTACTGCCAGGGCAAAGAGCGCCAATTTTCATCTCATAGGACCGAACTGCATGGGACTATTTAACCCCAGGGTCGGAATCAGGCAAAGCGAAGACCAGTACCTCGACGTCTGGGGACCGGTGGGCTTTCTGTCGCAGAGCGGGAGCATCGCCATCGCTTTCAGCCTGGAGGCCTATCAGCAAGGGGTGTATCTGAGCAAGTCGGTGAGCTATGGCAATGGCATAGTGGTCGATTCTCCGGACTTCCTGGAGTATTTTGGTCGTGACCCGGAGATAAAGGTCATCGGTATGTACATTGAGGGAGTGAAGGATGGAAGGAGGTTTTTCGAGGTGTTGCGGGAGGTAGCTTCCAAGAAGGCGGTGGTGATATGGAAAGGTGGGCGCACTGAAGAGGGCAACCGCGCCATCGCCTCACATACCGGCTCTCTTGCCCTGTCGCGGAACGTATGGGATGCGGCGATAAGACAATGTGGGGCAATTCAGGTGTCAAGCATGGAGGAGCTTCTCGATACCATTAAGGCGCTGCTCTTTTTGCCGCCGGTACGCGGCAGGAGGGTAGCTATTGCCGGGGGACCGGGCGGTCAGTCGGTGATCGCCACCGATATATTTGCTGAGGTGGGTCTGGAGGTACCCAGGCTCACCAAGGAGTCCTACGACGAGCTGGAAACATTCTTCGAAGTGGTGGGTGGGAGCTACCGCAATCCTATAGACACCGCCGGTCCAGTGCGACGGGACATGAGACGCATTATGCGTGTGGTCTCGAGGGATGCCAACATCGACAACATTGCCTACATAGTCTCCACCCGCCCCGGCTGGCATATGCGCCCTGAGCAGCTTCAAGGGACACTGGCTGTGCTCGAGGAGGTTAAACAGCAGTCGAAGCCGTTGATAGCCATGGTGTTCCTGCATGTGCCTGACTCCTCGCGGGAGGTGGCGGACATCATTTTGAAGTTACAGGAGCATGGTATCCCCGCTTTTCCTTCCATATCACGCGGTGCCCGCGCCCTGAAAAACGCCTTCGATTACTACAGCCGCAGGGGAAGCGGAGGTTAGTTTTCAGTGGTGTTCAGGCTCCTCAGCTTTGAGGAACAGCAGCGGGTAAACGATGTCGCTAAAACAGCAGGGCAGCCACACTGCGAGGAAGAGGAACAGGGAGACGAAGTGTAGCAGGTGTAGCCACTCTGCCACCCCGAAGGCGGTGAAGTAGACCAGCGAGGCATAGGTGCTGAGAAGCACATGCAGAGCATGCGGGACCCTGGTCACCGGTCTCAGATAACCTATGGCAATCCCCAGAAAAGCCACCGGGTTGATAAGCCACCACTTTTCAATGAAACCGATGTGTAAGGATATCTGGACACGGAAGGACTCTGCCCCGAGGTAGGGGATTATGGAGTCGCTGATGGTGGCGATGCCCACCGAGCCGGTGTAACCGATGAGCACAGCCGCCCAGAGCCTGCCCGGTTTGTATTTGCGGTACATAGCAGTGGTGACGATGGCGCTAAACAGGATATGGGCAGGATGGAGGACATAAAAGGCGACTTCGGAAACGGCGGCTGGCAGTTTTGTCAGAACAATGACGACCATCAGCACAATGCCGGTGACGGCGCCCATAGCGGTGAACGGGGCATGCCTGGCTAGCTCCAGGGCTATCCTCTTCGCCATCCCTTGCGGTCTCTCCATCGCTTTGGTAGTGCTTACCTCTGACATCTGGCACACACTCCTGAAAACTCGGAGAAATGCTGTTCAGCGCGGAAGCCAAGGCTCTGTGCCATTTCTGTCTCTTCGGCACAGAGGTCTTTACTGGCATATTCCTTTAGTGCCCCGCACTCCCGGCACACGACGAACCGATGGCAGCCTTCAGTGCTCCCCAGACTGCATATCACAAACCCGCCGGCAAGCAGCACTTTGTGGGCTAGATTTAAGCTGCACAAGAGTTCCAACACCCGATAGATGGTCACGTGGTTGAGGTGCTTGCCCCGCTGCCTCAACACCTCCTGTATTTCATGCGGTGATACAGGGCGCTCTGCCTCTGCCAGCACCTCCAGTACTCGCCTCCGCGCTACTGTAATTCGATAGCCATGCTCCCGGAGCACTTCAAGGGCTTTTGTTGTTACAGTTGCCATATCAAAATTATATCGAGATTGAACGGTAAATGCAATAATATTGCAATAAGCTCTGGCTCGCCTGTGTGCCGGTAGTCAATGTTTGTTGGTGGCAGACCGTGTTGCTAAAATAGCTGCACAAGTTTGGACAAGCGCATAGTGAGCCAGAGTGACCACGGACCAGAGCTAGACAAAGTGACCAAGGCGGCGTCTGAAGCCTCTCCCCGCCCTCTGGGGTTCCGTTCTTTGCCTAAACGCCAGGTGTTTCTGACCTTTGGTGGTGTGCTTCTGGCGATGTTCTTGAGTTCGTTAAGCCAGACGGTCGTTGCTCCGGCTATGCCACGGATCATCGCTGAGCTGGGCAGTTTCAGCCAGTATACCTGGGTAGCGATTGCCCATTCTGTGGCTACTGCAGCCACGATTCCTATTATAGGTAAACTTACTGATATGTACGGGCGTAAGTTCTTTTATATCGGCGGCATCGGCGTGTTTCTATTAGCCTCTTTTCTTTCCGGAGTAAGTGCCAATATGACGCAACTTGTAGTCTTTAGAGCGCTTGCCGGCATCGGTGCCGGGGCGATGATGTCCAATGCTGTGACTGTGATCGGTGACTTGTTCCCACCAGCAGAGCGTGCCAGATATCAAGGTTTTGTTACCAGCGTGTTTGGTGTAGCTTCAGTGCTCGGTCCGCTGATCGGCGGATTCATCACCGACACTCTCTCCTGGCGCTGGGTGTTCTTTTTTAATGTGCCTATTGGTCTGCTGGTCATAGGAGTGCTTGCTGTTTTCTTCCCTTATCTGCGCCCTGAGGGGCAGAAACACAAGATCGATTACCCCGGGCTGGCGACGTTGGTGCTCATCGTGGTTTCCTTAATGTTAGCCCTTTCCTGGGCGGGGACGGAATATGCCTGGGGCTCACCCCAGATAGTGGGGACGTTCGCCTTTGCCGGCTTAATGCTCGCCATCTTTATACTCATAGAACGGCGGGCTGGTGAACCTATCATACCCTTATCGTTGTTTAGCAATCCCATAGTGTCTGTGGCTGCAATCGTGACCTTCGTCACCGGGATCGGCATGTTCGGTAGTCTGATCTTTTTGCCGCTTTTCTTTCAGGGTGTCCTCGGAGTCACAGCGACAGCAAGCGGTGGGTTCTTGACCCCCATATATCTGGGCGTGATCGCTGGCAGTTTCGCCTCCGGGCAGTTATTAGCCCGTACCGGTGGACATTATCGAATCCAAGGTACGGTAGGCATTGTGATAATGACAGTGGGTATGGCGTTGCTATCTCGCATGGGAGTTGGTACCGAGTATATCGTGGCGGTGCTGAGCGTGGCGCTTACGGGGTTCGGTCTGGGCGTCACCATTCCACTTTATACAATAGCGGTCCAGAATGCTGTCCCTTATAACGTGCTTGGCATAGCTACCTCGTTGACCATCTTTTTCCGCACCATAGGCGGCTCGGTGGGGCTGGCTTTGCTGGGCTCGGTGATGAGCAGCCGGTTCAGTGCTGAACTCACCGCCCGCTTACCTGCTGCTATCAAAGGGATGATATCCCCACAGGTCATCAACTCTTTAGCCAGCAACCCTCAGGCCCTGGTCAGTGCTGAGGCACAGGCAAGGCTGCAAAGTCTGTTCGCTCAAATGGGACCATCGGGCGCGGCGCTCTACGAGCAGGTCTTCCAGGCGTTGCGTGAGTCTCTCAGTTCCGCTATATCAGACGTCTTCCTCATCAGCGTGTTCATCATGCTAATCGCTTTCGTGGCGAATTTCTTCCTCAAAGAGATACCGTTGCGCAAGGAGCATAGTCTGGAGGTCAACTTGCCGGAGAAGAAGCCGAAGAAAGACTAGCGCCCGGCGCGCAA
The DNA here is from genome assembly GCA_034433775.1 of Dehalococcoidia bacterium. Lineage (GTDB taxonomy): Bacteria > Chloroflexota > Dehalococcoidia > GIF9 > UBA5629 > CALJTV01. Next base: position 12,409 of record DAOUAI010000117.1, on the reverse strand, counting down.
AGTGCGCCCCAATTTATCGATAAGCTGTGTGGCTGTAAATGGCTTTTCGATGTGCGGTAGCTTATTCTCGGCGAGGAACCTCTCTGTACCGTGGCTGATGACATCGCCGGTGATAAACACCACCCTGCGGGCAAGCGACCTCCCCAGGCGCTTGACACGGTTATAAAGCTCTATACCGTCCATGCCGGGCATTTTGATATCGAGAAGGACCAGGTTGTACTGCTGCCCTGCTATTTTCTGCAGCGCCTCTTCGGCGCTGGCTGCAGTATCGACCTCACAACCCTCCCCGCTCAGTACCTGATTGATAAAGTCCCTGATGACCGGCTCATCGTCCACCACCAGTATTCTGCTACCAGTCAGCTTTTGTCTCAGTTCTATGGGCAGTTGCACCGGCCGTGATACGCCGCTAACAATGGGTAGCTCGACCACAAAGGTGGCACCCCTGCCTGGCTTGCTTTCAGCGTAGATCCTGCCGTTATGTTCGGTGACTATTCCGTAGCACAGGCTCAAGCCCAGCCCCGTGCCTTCGCTCGCAGGTCTGGTGGTGAAGAAGGGGTCGAATATCCTGTCCATTATCTCCGTCTTTATGCCGTGACCATTGTCCTTAACTTTTATTTCGATGGTACTGTCAACTTTTCGGGTGCTGATGGTCAGCCTGCGCTTGCGATGTACCTCTTTCATCGCCGTCTCGGCGTTGACGATTAAATTGAGCAGCACCTGCTGTATCTGTCCGGGGTCAGCAATGGTATTGGGAAGGTACGGGTCGAGCCTGGTGATGACCTCGATGTTGCTGGTGCGAAGGCTATAAGCCCTGAGAGCAAGGGTGCTTTCGATAAGCTGGTTGATGTTTACCTGCCTCCGCTCCGGTTTGACCTGTCGGGCGAAGGTGAGCAGCCTTTGCACGATGCCAGCCACCCGCTGGGCACCATCGTTGACTATCTTCAAGTCCTTCTTAATGTCTTCGGGCAGGTCCTGGCGACTTGCCAGAAGCTGGGCGTAGCCCACGATGCCGGTGAGCGGGTTGTTTATCTCATGGGCAACACCGGCTGCCATCTCCCCCACGGAGGCAAGCCTGCCGGCTATCTGGGCTTTAAGCTCTAGCTGTTTTCTTTCCTCCTCCGCCTTCTTGCGCTCGGTGACATCCCGCAGCACCCCGATAAGCCCGAAAAGTTGCCCTTCAGCGTCGCGCAAGAAATTGACCCTGACTTCTGCCCACAGGGTGGAGCCGTCCTTGCATATTACTTCCAGCTCTAAAGTGCGCGACCTGCCCGGCTCCGCAGGCTGCGTCCTGGCTCTCTTCAGTTCTTCATTGAAAACTTTTGTTGCCTCTTTGAAAGAGGCAGGAGTAAATAGCTTGTCCACAGACGTACCCCGAACCTCTTCTGGAGAGTAACCGCTGAGGTGTCTGACTGACGGGCTGACATATGTGACCTTCAAGTCCATGTCGGTGGTGATTATGACATCCCTGGTGTTCTCGGCGATGAGGCGGTAGCGCTCCTCGCTTTCCCGAAGTGACTTTTCCGCCTGTTTGCGCTCGGTGATGTCGGTGTCCAGCACCAGCGCCGCCGGCTCACCTTCCCAGGTGATGGTGGCGGCGTGCCTTTCCAGCCACCTCGTCCTGCCCTGCTTATCAACGATGCGCAGTTCGTAGCTGACAGGCGCAATATTACCTTTCATCCGTTCAGCGTGGTATGCCATAATCCGTTCGCGGTCATCGGGGTGGATAAGCTTTTCTGTGGGCATGGCGTTCAGTTCTTCTACCGTGTAACCGGTGACCTCAGCCACCTTGGCATTGGCGAACTTTATGATGCCGTTCTGGACGACGGCGATGGCTTCGTTAGCATTCTCCACCACGGAGCGGTACCTCTCCTCCGACAGCCTTATCGCTTCCATCGCCCTCTTGCGCCCGGTGATGTCACGGACAAATACCACCATCCGCCCGGTGCCCACCGGCAAATAGCTTACGCTAACCTCGACGTCAACAATCCTGCCATCTTTGCAGCGGTGACGGCTTTCGAATCGGTCATATCCCCCCTGTTGTATTTTCTGGATACGCCTCGCTGTCTCCTCCGGACTCTCTACTGCCTCCACATCGCTAATTTTCATTTTCAAAAGCTCCTCGCGCGAGTAGCCTGTCAGGTGGCAGTAAGCATCGTTGACTTCTAAAAAACGTCCTTCCATATCTGCCAGCCAGAAGCTGTCTATAGCGGTGCGGAGGATGGTCTCATACATCTCCTGTGACCGCTTGCGCTGGGTTATATTCAGAGTGACCTCGATGAGGTCCGTCACCTTGCCGCTGGCATCTTTGACCGGGTAACCGTGGATGAGCCATATCCTGCCGTCCGGGGTGGACATCTCGCTTTCCTGCGGCTCGCCAGTGTCCCTCGCCTTTGCCACCGGACAGCCCGCACAGGGAGTGCTCCGCCCGTGCCATATCTCGTAGCAGTGGCGCCCCACCAGTTGCTCCGGCGTCGAGTTCACCGATTGGGCGGCAGCCGGGTTCGCCCATATCACCCTGTGCTGCAGGTCCTGGCGGACGATAAGCTCCTGCACCGTACTCAAGATGGCGGACTTCTCCTGCTCGCTGGCTTTGAGTTTGTCTTCCAGCCGCTTGCGCTGGGTGATGTCAATGGCGAGTTCGAACCTGACATCCCGCCCATCGGGCCATTGTATTATCCTGTCCACTATCCAGTAGTCCCTGTTGACCACGGGGTTATGGTACTCCCAGTAGTATGGCTGCCCCTTGTTTTTCAAGATCATGTCGTTGGTGCAGAACTCACAAGGTGCGTCCTTGCCCTGGAACGCGCGGTAGCACTTATCGCCTAGGAGTGGCTTGCCAAAGAGACGCTGGGTGAATTTGTTGGCGAACAGTATCTCGAAAGTCGTGGGGTCGCTGACGTATACCACCTGGTCTATGCTGTCAAACAGAGACGCAAGCTGAGCCCTTTCTTGCTCCAGCCTTTGTTCCAGCCGCTTGCGCTCGGTGATATCGCGGATGTTGCACTGGAAGAACTTCTGCCCGTCCACCTCATAGGCGTTGGAGATGAACTCAGTATCTACCCGCTCTCCGTCTTTGGTGCGGAGCGGCAGATGTTCATAGCGGACATAGCCCTTTTCTTTCAGTTCCTTAAAGGTGGTCTTGCTGGCTTCGATGTCCTCAAAGAAGCCGATTTCCCACAGGTGCTTTCCTTTGAGTTCCACCAGACCGTATCTCAGCCTGTTGAGGATGAAGGGGTTGGCATCGATGACCTGTCCTGTCTCGCCATCGAGGATGAGGATGCCGTCCTGGGCTGCTTCGAACAGACGGCGATAGCGGGCTTCGGAGTCCTGGAGCCCTTTTTCCAGCCTTTTGCGCTCGGTAATGTCCATGATGGCGGCGAGGACGGCGGGCTCGCCATCATATTCGATGGCGGTGGCGTGCATCTCCAGCCATCTCACCTTGCCGTCCTTGCGGATGCCGCAGTATTCATAGTGGGGTGGCACATCTTCGCCGGCAAGCCGCCGCCCAAAGCGTCCCCAGACCAGCTCCCTGTCCTGGGGATGCACCAGCGCCTGCACCTTTTCCGGCGGCAGCGAAAGCAGTTCGTCCACGCTGTAGCCGGTGATCTCGCTTATCACCGGGTTGGCATAGACTATGCGGAAGCCCTTGGCGACGACAAGCACCCCCATAAGCGACTGCTCGGTGAGCATGCGGTACCTCTGTTCGCTCTGCTTTAGCGCGGTTTGCACCTGCTGCTCGCGCTCCAGGTTATTGAGCCAGTGCTGTACCTCCATCTCAGCCAGCTTGCTCATGAGGAACTCCTGAGGAGGTACATAGTAGAAGTTGTGGTAGACGCGGTCGCCCCTGACCAGCAGGGGGTGCGTCATTATCACCCCCTTGAGTATTTCGAAGTCGAATTTCCAGCGGTCGTACTGGCAGATGGCAAGAGCAGGGTATTTAGGGAAGAACTCCTCATTAAGTCTTGCCTCGTATTCCAGAAGTCTTGCCGAACCGGGCGAGTTGCGCAGTACCCAGGTCATCTCCCCGGTCACCCGAAGCACTGGATAGCCCTGGGCGAGTGCTTTTTCTGTTTCTTCGATTAACAGGGCGATCATCCTGTCGGGGTCGAACACGCCTCTCTTAGTATAAGCTGTGCTCTGGTGCAGGACTGACAGTTGCCCTGACCTCTCTGCTGCGGCGACATCTATCCCTTCAGCGGCAAGGTGCTTGCGGATATCCTCGGCGGTGCTGATATCGACGATATAGATGCATTTTTCGCCGCGCTTCAGTCCGATGGCGATGAAAGGGACGGCTACTGCCAGCCTTTCCTGCGGTGATTCATAGAGGAGACACAGGTGGTCGTGCGGTCTTAGCCCCTCGAGCAGTTGCCTCAGGTTCGTGCCTCGAGGCTGGGTACCAGAAGCCGAGTCGTCTGCCATAGCCCACCCTCCCTGGATTCCGGTTATTGTATCCGAGGACCTTCATTTAGGATATTCGCACAATTAAGGGAAAAAGTCAAGAAACAAAGGGAGGTGGTGGTTCCCCCTCACTCTAACTCCCTCCCGCAAGGGGAAAGAGGACAGTTCCCCCCTCACCTAACCTCTCCCCCACAGGGGAGAGGGATTTGGTATTCTTCTCCCTTGGTGGCAGAGTTTCTTCTTTCCTCATCCTTTGACGGGAGCTTTTTCTTCTCTACCTCCCTTGACGGGGGGAGTTTTCTCTCTCCTCTCCCTTGAGGGGAGAGGACTAAGGTGAGGGTGTACGTTATCCCCTCACTCTAGCTCTCTCCCGCAAGGGGAGAGAGGACATTCTATCTCCCCTCTCCCTTGATGGAAGACTTTCTTCCTCCTCTCCCTTCTTCCACCTTGACGGGAGGACTCCCTCTCTTCTTTCCTCCTCTTTGACCCTTGAAGGGAGATTTTCCTTTCTTCCCCCTCTCCCTTGAAGGGAGAGGATAAAGGTGAGGGTGAAGCTCAGGGTGCCATCCTTTCCGAAGACTAGTGTGGCGATGCCAGTGTGCGGAGCAGGATGAGGGCAGCCTTTTTGTCCAGAGGCTCGTTGTTGTTGCCGCACTTTGGCGACTGGATGCAACTGGGGCAGCCCTCATCGCAGGGGCAGGTCTGTACTGCCTCTAAGGTCGCCCTCCACAATTGTTCGATGACCTCGAACCCCTTTTGGGCGATGCCGATGCCACCGGGATAGGCATCATAGATGAAGACCTGTGGCTTACCGGTATCGGCATGGAGCGGGGTGGAGACGCCGCCGATATCGTTGCGGTCGCAGAGGGCGAAGAGCGGCAGAATAGCGATGGCGGCGTGCTCGGCAGCATGCAAGCCGCCGGCGAGGTCAAGCCCCTCGGCAGCTATCTGTTCCATAGCTTGTTGTGGCAGGTCGAACCACAGTGCCTGGGTGAGGAAGCGGATGGGCGGCAGGTCCAGTGGCTCCTCGCCGATGACCTCTTCGGTGAACTGCATCTTCTTCTTATAGCCGACGACATTGTTGGTGACATCCACCTCACCGAAAAAGACCTTCACTCCAGCACAGGTCTTCTCCTGCGTTTTTTTAACGACCTTGATATCGATTATCTCCTTGGTCTGGGTGTAATAATTGACGTCGGTGGGAACTGCAATGGCTACTTTTCTTTCTATGTCCAGCTCCTGGATTATGTAGGACTCGCCCTGGTGCAGGTAGATGGCGCCCGGGTGTATCTGGAAGAAGGCGACGCTCGCCTCCACCGTTTCCAGAAGTGCGTAGCCGTTGGAGGCATCGAGGATGGCGTAGACCTTATCCGAACTCGACCTGATATTGATCTCAGTTGCTGGCTGGGCAACGCGTGGCGAGAGGTACCATTTGGAATCGGCCCTCCTCAGCTTCCCCTCTGCCTCGAGTTCAGCAAGGGCATTTTCAAAGGTGCTGCCGAAGAGCTGGCTGTCAGTCTTTACCAGCGGTGTCTCCCAGGCGGCACAGAGGAGGTGTGGTTTGAGGATATTGGGGTTTTCCCAGTTTATTAATGCGTGTTCGAAGTTGCTGCCGAAGAAGTGGTCGGGGTGGTTCATCAGGTACTGGTCGAGGGGGTCGTCGTGGGCGATGAGGAAGCTGAGGGAGCTGCCGCCCCGTCTGCCGCTGCGTCCCGCCTGCTGCCAGGTGCTGGCGATGCTACCGGGGTAGCCGACGAGCACAGTGGCATCTAGGTCACCGATATCTATGCCCAGCTCCAGAGCGGTGGTGGCTACTGCGCCGAGGAGTTCGCCGTCGAAGAGCGCCTTTTCGATCTGCCGACGGACTTCAGGGAGGTAGCCGGCGCGGTAAGGGCTGATGCGTTCAGCGAGCGCCGGCTCAAGCTGGTTCCGCGTGTAAATGTAGATAAGCTCGGTCAGCTTGCGAGTGCGGGTAAACACCAGGCTGCGGATATTATTGCGGACCAGTTCGGCAAACAGGAAGGTGGCTTCGGTATTGGGACTGCGGCGCCCTATCTTCTTTTCGGTAAGAGGCGGGTTCCAGAAGACGAACAGCTTGCCGCCGAAAGGGGAGCCGTCATTTTCGACCACTTCAAAAGGCAAGCCCACCAGCCTTTCGGCATGCTCACCGGGGTTGGCGATGGTGGCGGAGCAGCAGATGAACTGAGGGTTTGAGCCGTACAGAGCGCAAATGCGGCGCAGCCGCCTCAGAATGTTAGCTACGTGTGAGCCGAAGATGCCGCGGTAGACATGTGCTTCGTCCACCACCACATATTTCAGGTTGCGGAACAGCCGTGACCAGGAGCGGTGGTTGGGCAATATGCCCACGTGGAGCATATCAGGGTTGGTGAGCACGATTTTAGCCCGCTTTTTTATCTCCCGCCGCTCCAGCATTGGTGTATCGCCATCGAAGGTGGCGCATTCTGAGTAGGCGAGCAGTCCCGGGCTGGCGAGCTGGTGGAGGGTGCGGAGCTGGTCCTGCGCCAGCGCTTTGGTGGGGAAAAGATAAAGGGTGCGGCTGAAGGGGTCTTCGATGAGGCTCTGGAGCACAGCTAGGTTGTAGCAAAGGGTCTTACCGCTGGCGCTGGCGGTGGCGACCATCACATTTTGACCGCTGCGGGAGGCGTTCACTGCCTGAGCCTGATGGCTGTAAAGCGAGCTTATGCCCAGTGATTCCAGACGCTTTTCAAGCTGCGGGTGGAGGGGCTTGTCCAGTTTGCCGAATTTAGGTTCGCGAGGCGGGATATGCTGGATATGGGCGATCTGCTGCTTATAATCAGGGAGGGTGGTGAGATGGTGGACAAAGGCATCAGTATACATACTTTAATTGTGGACCAGCAGTCATTTTACGGAGCGGGCAGTATTTCAATCGCCCGCTCTATGACCTCCACCTCGGGGTAGTTCTGGTTGATGAAGTTGACTGCTCGGGACAGGACCTCATCGACATGCTGGTCATGGTTGCTGACACAGGCTATCCCCAGCGTTGCCAGTTGCCACAGATCGAGGTCATCGACCTCGGCTATGGAGACGTTGTACTGGTTGCGTAGCCGGGAGATTATAGACTTGACTATCCGCCTTTTGTCCTTGAGGGACCGGCTTCCGTGAAGGTGGAGCCTTATTTGGCAGATACCTGCGTTCATTTTTCTGGTAAGGCGCCCTCAGTGGGGGAGTGGCTGAGGGCGCTGTTTTAGCTAACTGCTATTTGCGTTTTTTCTCGGCGTAGCAGGTGCTGCAGTAGACGGGGCGGTCATCCTTGGGTTCAAATGGCACCTCGCACTCAGCGCCGCAGCTGGCGCATACTGCGTGGTACATTGTCCTTTGTTGACTGTAGCCACGATAACGACTTTGCCGTCTGGCTGCCCGGCATTCGGGGCAGCGACCGGGTTCGTTCTGTAGCCCTCGCGACCGATAGAATTCTTGCTCACCAACGGTGAAGACGAAGGTCTTCCCGCAATCGGAGCAGGTAAGGGTCTTGTCCGCTAGAGCCAATTCCGTGCCTCCTTGTTGTGTTACTATGACCTGTTCTGTTGCAGTCTCTGCGGCACAAGACCTCTCTCCCCGTGTCGCCAGGGAGAATCCCTAGACCCGCGGTCTCCCCCCAAGAGGGTGCCGAACCAGGGAACGGCACCAGCCAGGTTCTGTACACATCTTCTAGTGTAGTCCAACGTCGACGCTGCGTCAAGCCGAAGGCAAAAAGCTTTTCCTGAGGTGAAGCGGCGTCTTCTATGGCGGTCTGGTGCCGGACCTGCTTTCTGAAAGCAGGTCAAGATACCTGCTTTTTAAGCCAGTGAGTCTGTCCAGGAAGACGGGTGAAATATACAGACATAGTGGAAAGGTCCTCTCTCCTGCGGGATAACGTACACCCTCACCTTAGTCCTCTCCCCTCAAGGGAGAGGAATACTGAATCCCTCTCCCCCTCTGGGGGAGAGGGTAGGTGAGGGGGAACTGCCCTCCCCTGCGGGGCAGGCGAGGGCGGGCGCCACCGATGTACTACAAGTATAAGCTCTTGACGCGCCTGGGCTATCATGGTATACTTCACCTTGTTGCTGATGCAATTATTTGCAATAACAACCCGTAGCGTTATTACCGTTCAGAAGGTGTGTAGTGACCGTTTTTCAAATAAGTATCAGTCCCAGTTCGGGTGCGGTTACGATATGGATTGAGGCACCCTGTGGTTTAAGGCCGGTCCTGGTGTGTGCTGACCTGGAGGGTGTAAAGGAATTTGCTGATATGTTGCTCAATTTTTATAACCAACGGATTGAGGAAAAAAGACGTGTAGCCGAGGTCTCGGAAAGCTTGTTGAGACAGGCGCTGGGGATAGACGGTGAAGAAGAAACTCGACGGTAGTTGTATTGTTCGACGGGAGATATTCTAAAGCCGAAATTAATTTGATTACTTTAAGGAGGTAGAAATGAAGCTGAGAGCAAAATTTAGTATTCTGGTAGCGCTGGTACTGGCTGTGGCACTCCTGTCATCTTCCTGTGCCCGGACTTCGGTTGACCTGGTAGCCGGTTCTTCGCACATCGCTAATATCGTCAATGAAGTGTCTGACGGCAAACTAAAGGCTCGGGTACTGATACCACCGGAGGCATGTCCCGGGCACTATGACATAAAGCCGGGCGATATCGAGGCGCTAACTAAATGTAAGGCGTTATTGATCCACGATTACCAGCAGAATATGAAGAATGTGACCTCTGCTATCGAGGCTGCCAGGAAACCGGACCTGGTCATTAAGGTGCTCGAGGTCACGGGCAACTGGATGGTCCCCTCGGTGCAGGCTGAGGGCGTGACCAAAATCGCTGAGATACTGGCTGAGCTTGATAATGGGAATGCCGATCTCTATCGCCAGCGTGCTGAGCAGTGGAAGCAGGCGGTTTTAGCTAAGGGTGAGGAGGTGAAGAAACGGCTGGAGGCAGCTAATTTAGCGCAGGTGAAGGTAATATGTGCAGACATGCAGGCAGGTTTTGTAAAATGGGCGGGGTTTAATGTGGTGGCTACTTATGGACGACCGGAGGAGTTGAGCGTGGGGCAGGTGGCGGAGCTGGTAAATAAAGCCAAGCAGGCAGGTGTGGTGCTGGTGATCGACAACCTGCAGAGCGGGGCGACTGCCACCAGTGAAGCTATGGCGAGAGATATCGGCGCGGTGCAGGTCACCATCTCCAACTTCCCCGGCGGTCTTAAAGGCACTGAAAGCTGGGAAAAGGCGCTGGACAGAAATGTGGAACTGCTTTTTGAGGCTTTAGCTAAGGCGAAGAAGTAAATGGATGAGGTAGTAATTCGACTTAAAGATGCTGTGGTCTCCTATCGTGAGGATGTAGCATTGCGCGGTGTTTCCCTCGAGGTGAGGCGCGGGGAGTTTGTGGGGATTATCGGACCTAACGGCGCTGGCAAGACCACTCTGCTCACTGTGGTCAACGGGCTGGCACGGCTGGTTCACGGTGAGGCGTGGGTGCTGGGAATGACGGTGAACAGCAAGAACAGCATCCAGCTGCGTAAACGCATCGGCTATGTAGCCCAGGTGGAAAATATCGACCCAAGGTTGCCTATCAGCGTCAGAGAGACGGTTCTGGTAGGCTGCTACGGAAGGCTGGGATTTCTCCGCCGACCCACGAAAAAACAGCAGGAGACAGTCGACCGTCTTCTGGAGCTGGTAGGGATAGCCCATCTGGCTCAACGCCCAATTGGACATCTATCCGGCGGTGAGTACCAGAGGGCAGCCATTGCCCGTGCCTTGATGCAGCAGTCTGAGATCCTGTTACTGGACGAACCTACTGCCTCTCTTGACCCTCCAGCGCAGAACGATATTCTCAACCTTGTCCAGCTTATCCATGCCCGCCATCATATCACCACGCTATTCGTAACCCATGATCTGAGGACATTGCCCGCTGTCTGTCAGCGAGTGGTGCTGATGAAGGGGGGCAAGATATGGAGGGATGGTAGCCCGGACTCGGTGCTGAAACCTGAAGTGCTCCAGGAGCTGTATGGCTCACCTCTGTTGTCTGAGCCTGATGGCAGTCGCATGTTGAGGTCTTGATGCTGAGTATACTGGAATACCAGTTTATGCAAAATGCTATCCTCGCGGGGATATGTGCCGGCATAACCTGCTCGGTGGTCGGTGTGTTTGTGGTCACCATGCACCTTTCCTTTATCGGGGTGTGTATCGCCCACGCTGCCTTTGCCGGTGCTCTCCTGGGTGTCTGGGTGGGGTTCGACCCGCTTCTGGGCGCACTGATTTTCAGTGTAGTTGCCGCAGCTGCCATCGGACCCCTGGCTGACCGCGGCGAAATCAGCCCCGATACCTCGATAGGTATTGTATTCTCCTTGATGTTAGGTCTGGCGTTTTTGTTCATGGGGCTGATGCCAGGGGCACGGACAGAGGCTTTGAACCTGTTCTGGGGTAGCATATTGACAGTAAGCCACCGCGACCTTATTTTCCTCGCTGTTGTGACTGTGGTGATAGCAGGGCTGGTAGTCGCATTCTATAAGGAGGTCATGGCGGTGGTATGTCACCGTGAGGTAGCGCTGGCGGTAGGGATACCGGCATCACTGGTGTTTTACGGGATTCTGTTTGCCACCGGCGTTACCGTCACCGCCTCGCTGCAGAGCATCGGCGGACTGCTGGTCTATAGCCTGATACTGAACCCGGCAGCGGCGGCTTACCAGCTTACCTATAATTTGAAGCGTATGCTTCTCATCGCCTCTGCCTTCGGCATCCTCTCCTGCTGGGCAGGGCTGGTGGCGTCCTACTTTTTTGACCTACCCTCTGGGGCTTCCATCGTAATAGTGTCGTCTATCATTTTCGGTCTATCGGTCGCCTTCTCGCCGAAGAGGAAGGTGAAACGATGGCGAGAAAAACCACTTGTCGCGGAGCAGTGAGATGATGAGTATCAGGGAATACTTCAATGAAAAGGCTGCTATCTGGGATGAACTTATCGCCGAGAGAGATGGTGCCAAACTGGCTGCTTTAGCCAGCAGGCTGGATATCGCCATCGGTGCAGCGATCCTCGATGTGGGCACCGGGACGGGTGTATTTGTGCCCTATCTACTGCAAAGACTGAATGGTGGCAGGATAGTGTGCGTGGATATTGCTGAGGAGATGCTGAAGCGGGCACGGGCGAAGAGTTTCCCCGTAAATGTGGAGTACCTTCATGCTGACGTCACCTCTCTGCCTCTTTTCGACGGTCTTTTCGATGCTGTGGTGTGCTACTCCAGCTTTCCCCATTTTCAGGACAAGCCTCGCGCACTTGCCGAGATGAGGCGGGTCCTTAGAGATGGGGGCAGGCTGTTTATATGCCACAGCTCCAGCCGTGAAGCCATCAATAGCATTCATCGCCAGATTCCTGTGGTGGAGAACGACATTCTCCCCGACGGGGTCGAGATGTATAACCTGCTGCGGGCGACCGGCTTCGGCGGCATCAAGGTTGAGGATAGTTCGGACGGCTACTTTGCCACTGCGGTCAAGGCTCCAGGCTGCAGTTGAGTTTGTTCTCGACGAGCACTACGATTAGACTTTTGCTCCCGCTCCAAGTATAATCTTCTCATTCCGGACTTCGTTAATATATAGGGAAAGGTATTTGTTGTCAGGATAGCTTGTTTGTAAGAAGGAGGAACGAGTATGAAAGTTTTGCATATTAAGGCTCTGCCAGTTGTGGCAGGGCTGTTGCTCCTCAGCAGCCTCACTCTAGTTTCCTGTTTTTCTCCTCCGTCTCCACCTCCGCCACCACCGCCGGTGAACCACGCACCGCGTATAATCTCGCTGACGGCGGAGCGGCAGGAAGTCCCGGTCACGCGTACTACGAAGATACTTTGTCAGGCTGCAGATACTGATGGCGATGTTTTGAACTATCAGTGGTCAGTCAGCGGGGGGAAGATTGAAGGCAGTGGCAGCGAGGTATCGTGGGTGGCTCCCGAGGCTCCTGCTGCTTATACGGTCACGGTAACGGTCAGCGATGGCAATGGCGGCAAGGCAAGC
>DAOUAI010000116.1:0-5634 GCA_034433775.1 Dehalococcoidia bacterium | reverse complement strand
ACGGGACATAATCCCATCAAGCTACTTCAATATATTGAGCCACACCGTTTGGTATCTGCTGCCCAGAATCCAGCTTTCTTGGCAAAATATGATGCAGCAATGCAAAAATTTGACGCCGAAATGGCTTCGCCTTCCACATGGCTTAGCACAGTACACCCCGAGCTTGCATCCTGCATCATAGCCTATTTCTCTCCAGAATTCGCTATCCATCGCTCGCTCCCTATCTATGCTGGCGGGCTTGGTATCCTAGCTGGAGATTATTGCAAGGAAGCCAGTGACCTTGGATTAACTTTGGTTGGCATCGGCTTCATGTATCCCCAAGGTTATTTCCACCAATGCCTGTTGAGCGATGGTTGGCAGGAGGAAATCTTTGAGGAAATTAATTTCGGCGAAGCTCCTATAGCCCGTGTACTTACCTCAAATAACCAACCACTTACGATAGACGTGCCGCTTAACGATGGTGCTATACAGGTGGCAGTCTGGAAAGTCGACGTCGGCAGGGTAAAGCTATATCTTATGGACACCGATATCGAGCAAAACTCCCCAGCAGACCGTGAAATCTCCAGCCGCCTCTACATCGACGACCGGGAAATGCGCCTTAAACAAGAGATCGTATTAGGTGTCGGCGGCGTCCGCGTCCTACGCACACTCGGAATTAACCCCACCGTCTGGCATGCCAATGAAGGACACGCGGCTTTCATGATGTTAGAGCGCATAAAAGAGCTGGTCGTACAAGGTAAAGACTTCGAGAGCGCAATGCGCAAAGTCCAAGCTACTACAGTGTTTACCACCCACACGCCTGTGCCAGCTGGTAATGACACCTTTTCTTCAGAACTAGTGGGAAAATACTTTCACAAATACTGGACATTATTGGGGCTCCAAAAGGACGACTTCCTTTCTCTCGGCAAAATAAGAAAGGACGACCCTCTTTTCAATATGACAGTGTTAGGGCTCAAACTGTCAAACTACCGCAATGGTGTCAGCCAGCTCCACGGCTGGGTATGCCGCCGCATGTGGCACTCACTGTGGCCAGACTTCGAAGAGAAAGACGCACCTATCACTTCAATCACTAACGGCATTCATGTCCCTACCTGGCTGTCACATCAAATGTTTAGGCTGTTTAATAAGTATCTCGGAGATGACTGGCTACAAAGACACGACGACCCAACACTCTGGGAACGCATAAAAGACATCCCCGACGACGAACTACTTTTCGCAAGAAGATGGCTAAAGGGGAAGCTTATAACCTTTGTGAAAAATCAGGCTCGCAAACGATGGTACCAGGACTGTGTGTCTGCTGACCATGCGTTAGCGCTTGGTGGACTACTAGATACCGAAGTACTCACTATCGGGTACGCTCGCCGTTTCACTGCCTATAAACGACCGACATTGATCTTGTATGACATAGAACGGCTTCAGCGCCTCCTCAGAGACGAGCTACAACCTGTGCAAATAATCTTCGCTGGTAAAGCGCACCCTCAAGACGAGCCAGGGAAACAATTCATTAAAGAGATATTCCAGATCGCTAAAGACCCGAGGTGCGGAGGACGGATAGCTTTCATCGAAGACTACGATATGCAAGCAGCACGCTATCTTGTTCAGGGCGTTGATGTCTGGCTCAACACCCCCCGACAACTTCAAGAAGCCAGCGGTACCAGCGGAATGAAAGCCGCCTTGAACGGAGCACTACACCTCAGTGTACTCGATGGGTGGTGGTATGAAGGTTATAACGGCGCCAACGGCTGGTCAATTGGGAACAACATCGAGTCACTCTCACCAGAAGAACAGGACCGCAGAGACGCCGAAATGCTATATAGTATTCTAGAAAATAAAATAATACCACTCTACTACGAGCGGGATATAAACGGCATTCCCCACACTTGGCTGCAAATGGTCAAGGAGTCCATGCGCTCAATCGTGCCATATTTCAGCGCTCGCCGTATGGTAAAAGAATATACCGAAATGTTCTACTTGACAGCACACCTGCAACAAAAACCAGAAGAGAAATAGCCGGGACTAGCTACCCACAAGAACAAGGACATTCCAGAAGGCAACGGCACCATAAAAAGCGACCATACTCGATGCCGCCACCAGCGCCAAACGGGGAAAACGTCGGTGTATCAGGTACATTATGACTACCGATAATAATGCCCCAAGTATCTTCAACCACAGAAAATCGCCATTCTTTATTAAAGATATCACCAATGGGTTGCTTTCTCCCGCCAGTCCATAGCCAACAATAAATTGTGTCAAAATCCCATCCAGAATTTGCAGACCACCTAGTAGGCACAAAAAATGCCCCATAACCGTCCACCCTGAAAATTCACACTTCTTCTCAAGCAGCACTGTATAAATTTTGAGCCATCTGGTTCAAAAAGTCAAGCCATCTGGCTCACACCTACTCAAAGTGCCAGCAGTTAAGTGGAGGCCCTTTGACCCGTTAAACCATCAGAGAGACATCCTGACCAAAGCCAATACTTTAATTAATTAACGCCCACTGGAGAAGCCTGCATAGAGTAAGATTGCCAACCTTTCAGCCATAGTATTGACACAGACAAAATAGCTAAGCTAGTATTTAATACATAACAATTGCGAATAATGACCGGGGCTAGCCATGCAAAAAATTGCTACCAGGATAATCCGAAGCGCACCAACCACCTTGTGTAAACCGAAACAAGTATACCCTACTGGCTCATTATTACTAGCTCTCAGTCTCTTGTTTCCAGCCCCAGAGATTGAGACAATAAACAAGGCTCCCTGACAAGCAGACAAAAGCTGGTGAGGTATCTCTGTCAAACGGACACTGGAGCAGAGGATTATGAAATTAGCCGAAATAATCAATGCAGGCAAACAGAAAAAATCAATATCCCTCAAGCCGTCGGGGCTTGCCTTGAAATTAGAAAACAGACTAGCACACCAAAACGACCCAAAAATCTGGGAGGGTATCGTTAAGAGAACTATCGATCACTGCGTCCAGAGTCTAACCGGAACAAGTCCCCGAAAAATCGAAGTAAGCCTGTCTGAACTGGAGCTGCTCTCAGAAAGAAACGCAACAGAGTGGCTAGGTGGTCCCACAGAAATGGTCACCGGACTATGTTTAAACATTTTGAACCACAACGTCCACCGTCTAACATTTGTTTTCCGTCCAGCACTGCTCGGCTGCCTCAGTAACTGCGCTGCGCACACTACAGCTCATATAAGCAAGAGCCTGATACACCCACAAGAAGCAATTTCTTTCGAATTTGCTAATTTGATTGGGTATTCACTAGTTACTGCTATCGCAGATCTTTATCACATTCCCCTATCATACTCATTACCTATTGCCATAGTTGATAACGCCCAGACAGTGATGCAGATAGCTTGGGCAGAAGTACTCGACCAAACAGGTGATAGCTGGCTCCTAACTGGAGACCTTGGCATCAACATGAACAATAACAGCACAAAGAGCCCAATTATTTTAGCCTGCTCAAGCCCTCTAGCAGAAATCGTAGCAGAAAGTAACACCGGCTTGCTTGAAAAATGCACGCCGTGCCCATTCATTCCAGGGAATTCATTGCCAGTACGAGTTGGATAAAATAACAATGGTATAATTGGCTTAGGATAGCAAGAGAGGGCCACCTACATACGACAGGTGGTGCCCACTATAAAAAGAGTGGCATAAAATGAGAGGAACTATTCTAGTCGTTGAAAGTGAGCCCAGTCTGCTAGAAACAATAATGTATGCGCTGATAGATGAAGGCTATGTCGTCAGCGGCACGACTCGAAGCCAAGAGGCGCTAGCAATCATCGCGGAAAATACCATCGACTTATTGGTTACCGACCTCAATCTGCTTGACTCCAATGCCGTTGATCTGATTAAGCGGTCCCGCTTGTTTGATCCAGAAATCGGAGCAGTTGTTATTGCCGATGATAGCTCTTATAACACGATTATGGACACAATCACCGCCGGCATTAATTCTGTTTTGATACGACCGTTCAATTCGGAACAACTAGTCAAAGCCTGCACTGAAGCAATAGCAAGAGTCCATTCCCTCAAAGAATATACCCGCCTTAAGGCGCTGATGCCACTTTTTGAAGTCAGCAAGTCCATCATGTCGGAACTTCGGATCGATAAGCTCTGCAACTACATCGTTCGAACCGTGAGCACTGAGGTCAGAGCTGACATTGTCAGCCTTATGCTTCTAAACGACTCCTCACAAGACCTGGTCCTCAAAGCAGGGATAGGAGTCCCCCAGGAGATGATCGGAGAGATAATACCGAGATCAGATGAACCGCTCGGCTATAAAGCGGTTGCAAATATGGTGCCCATTCCGGCTAGCGACTTCATAGTACCACAACCAAAACAAGGCTCGGGTATTGCCAGCACATTATATATCCCGTTGGTTAGCAGGGGCAATGCTATAGGTGTGCTTAAAGTCGGCACTAGATCTCGTAAGAGGCTTTTGACTAAATACGACCTCGAAATGCTCACCATACTTGCGGGTCAAGCAGCGGCAGCTATCGAAAACGCCAACCTTTTCGACAAGATTAGAGTGGAAAAATCGAGGCTCAGCCGCCTAGTAAAAAAAGTTTTTCAAGCACAAGAAGAGGAGCGCTCCAGAATTTCGGATGAGCTACACGATACCGTTGTTCAGTGGATTGTCAGCGCCTCTTATCACAGCCAAACAGCTAAAGCCCTTATTACCAGAGGTAAACTTCCCGACGCCATTTCAGAACTGGAAGAAGCCAACAGAATAATCGACCAATCTATCCGCGAAATCCGCCGTATAATCATCAATCTCCGCCCCAGTTTACTTAGCGAACTCGGACTGCTCGAAGCCCTCCAATATCACCTAAGAGACATGGAAAAGGAGACTGGCATCGCTTGTCATTTCACTGTACAGGGTAAACACTCCCCGCTCAGCTGGTCCCAAGAGATAACCATATACCGCATAGTCCTCGAGGCATTGAATAATATCAAGAAACACTCCCAAGCAACTGAGATGGAGCTTACTATATGGTTCTCACTGGATTCTGTGCAGGTATCCATAATGGACAACGGTGTGGGATTCGACCTTACCAAAACATTAGATAACGTCTCCCAAAACGGTAAGCTCGGGTTAATAAACATGCAAGAAAGAGCAAATATGGTCAATGGTACACTGCATATAGAATCAGACCCAGATGCAGGAACCAGGATAACTTTAACAATACCCATTGGTAAGAAGCGGGCTGGTAAGCACGCAAACGGTATACCATTATCATCCGTCAATGCTAACACGGAGGTGGCCAATGAACGCTATTAAAGTTATGATAGTCGACGATCACCGTGTGGTCCGGGAAGGACTTCGTAGCATGCTCCAGCTCGATCCTGCAATCCAGGTAGTAGGCGAAGCAGACTCGGGAGAAAAAGCAATTAAAGAGGCAGAAAGATTATCACCCGACATTATATTAATGGACGCAAAAATGCCAGACATGACTGGCATAGAAACAACAAAAAAACTGAAGGAAAAAGGATGTAACTCCAAAATTGTCATCCTCACCGGATACGAGGACAGATACTTGACTCAAGCCGCAGAAGCAGGTGCTTGTGGCTACCTCGTGAAAGCTATAAGCCAGGAAGAGCTTGTCAATGCTGTCAAGTCTGCCTATTAT
>DAOUAI010000115.1:0-4825 GCA_034433775.1 Dehalococcoidia bacterium | reverse complement strand
TGAAATGTCGCGTCAGGCGGTGGTGCAACGGCTCCTAGCCAGTGAGGCTGGCGTAGATTCTAAGAGGGTTCGTTTGGGGGTTTATACGGAAGAAGAGGAAAAAAGGATTATGGAGGCCAGTGGGATTCTGTCAGAGGCACCAATTTATATCGATGATTCACCTCAGTTGCGGGTGGTGGAAATGCGAAGTAAGGCACGGAGGCTTCATTTCGAGCATGGTATTGACCTAGTCATCGTTGACTATCTCCAGTTGATGCAGGGGGAAACAAGGAGCGAAAGTCGCGTTCAGGAGGTCAGCGAGATCACCCGTTCGCTCAAGGCTTTGGCTCGTGAGATAAATGCCCCGGTTCTAGCCATTTCCCAGCTCAGCAGGGCTGTGGAGGCACGGGCTTCTCACAGACCTCAGCTTGCTGATCTCAGAGAGAGTGGTAGTATCGAGCAGGATGCTGATGTGGTTCTTTTCATTTATCGGGATGATGCTTATTTCAAGGAAGAAGATTGGAAGCGAGAACATGATATCGAAGCAGAGCCTTATCCGCGGGGTATAGCTGATATTATCATAGCAAAGCATCGGAATGGTCCTGTAGGTGAAGTCAAGCTTCGTTTTGTTCGTGAAACGGCTAAATTTGAAGATCTGGGAGTGGAATTAAGTACGACTTAGAGGTCAGGGCGTACAGAAATGGCAGAAAAAGGCTTTTCAGGTTTTCCAGCGCAGGCAGAGGTCACTCCTGTGCCTAATCTGTTTTTTGCTACAGTTTTGCCTGAGATCGATGACCTTGCTGAGATGAAAACGATATTGCATGTTTTGTGGCTGGTGAGTCGTCGCCGAGGTTATAATCGCTTTGTGAGTTATACGGAGCTGTCTTCTGATCTCACTTTCTTGACCGGTACAGATGGCGATATTGACCTGGGTAAAAGCGAGTTAAGACGAGCATTGGGGAAGGCAGTAGAGCGTCGGGTGTTGCTTTCGATGAAGGTGGAAGCAGGTGACAGAACCGAGGAACTATATTTTGTTAATGATGCTGCCGGTAGGAGAGCAATGGATGGTATCCGGTTAGGAAAAGTCCCGAAAGTGCATTTGGTGCCAAGTGGTGACGAGAAAAGTGAGGGGGCCCAGTTAGCAGATATTTTCAGGCTTTACGAGCAGAACATAGGTTTGCTTACTCCCATGATTGCTGACGAACTTCGTGAGGCTGAGAAATTCTATCCCAGGGATTGGATTGAGAGCGCTTTCAGGGAGGCTGTTGCTTTAAACAAACGGAATTGGAGATATATATCACGCATTTTGGAGCGGTGGGCAATAGAAGGTAAAGACGATGGAAAGATTGGGCGATATCCTGAGAAAAGGACTGACCGCGAAAAATATGTCAGAGGCAGGTACGGACACCTCGTTAAACGTTGAACCTGCTGGGGAAGGCTTGGTCAAGACGGGTTGTCCTTTATGTAAGGGGGCCGGCTTTGTGTACCCGCTGTCAGCGTCAGGACGCCCTGACTTTAGCAGAGTGGTGCCTTGTCAATGTACCCGTCAGGGGCTGAAAGGGGAGAGGGTGGAACAACTGCGCAGGTATAGCAATCTTGGTGTTTTAGTTCGTCTCACCTTTGATAGCTTGGTGCCTTCTGGTCGTGTAAATGAAGAGGAAGCACAGCGTCAATTCAGGACTGCGTACGAAGCTGCCGTTACTTTTGCAGATAATCCTGATGGGTGGCTTGTTTTTGTTGGTCCGAGTGGGTGTGGCAAGACCCATCTTGCCTGTGCGATTGCCAATCACCAGATAAGCCGTGGTAACCCGGTGTTCTATATAGGTGTGGCTGATCTGTTGGACCATCTCCGTTACGCCTTTAGTCCCAATAGTGAGATCACTCACGATGAATTGTTTGAGCGTGTTAAAAAGTCACCGCTGTTAGTGTTGGACGATTTGAATATGGCAGGTGCCACGTCCTGGGCGCGTGGGAAACTGGAGCAGCTTTTAGATTACAGATTTAATGTTCGCTTGCCCACGGTGATTACCACATCTGTACCAATAGAAGAGTTTGACGATAATTTAAGAGGACATCTGGCTGATGCAGAGTTTTGTCGCATCTGCGTTGTTCGAGAAAAGTTGCCATCTGTGCTGGAAGAATTCAGCGAGCTTCAACTGGAATCGCTGAGAGAAAAGACTTTCGAGAACTTCAACTACAAGTTACTTTACCTGCAGCCTGAAGAGCGCCAGAGTCTGGAGCAGGCATATCGTAGTGCCATTAATTTTGCTAGGTGTCCAGAGGGCTGGCTTGTGTTAATGGGGGTTAACGGGTGCGGAAAAACACATTTAGCCGCAGCAATCGCTAACCACTTGCGAGCAGAAGGGAGACAAGTCCTCTTTATAATGGTTCCTGAACTGCTTGACCATTTACGCTCTGCTTTTAGTCCTGAGAGCAAAGTGCATTACGATGAGCTGTTTGAGAGGGTCAAGAAAGCGCCAACCTTGATCTTGGACGACTTTGGCGAGCAGTCAGCTACCCCATGGGCCCAAGAGAAGCTTTATCAACTCATTAGCTATCGTTACAATGCAAAATTGGCTACAGTGATCACCACCTGTCTTTCGCTGGACGAAATTGAAAGTCGCATCAGTTCTCGTATGGTTGACCCTACTATTAGTTTAGTGTTGAATATTAATGCGCCCGATTATCGCGGTGATATAAGAGCCGCTCGAGCTCGTGAGACTAAGTCTCAGCAAAAGTATTCCAGGCGTGGTCGTGTTTCTTAACTTTAGTTGAGGGTGTGTAATTTTCCTGCTAAAATAGCTTAAATTCTTTGGGGAAGAACTTTGGTCAATTCACCTGTTCTGGTACTCAATCAGAACTATGAGCCTCTAAATGTTTGCAAAGTGAGGAGGGCTTTAAATTTATTATTTCGTGGCAAAGCCGAGGTTCTGGAGAATGGGCGGGGTAGTCTTCATTCTGTGGATGGTGAGTTTGATATCCCTTCGGTAATCCGTCTTGTTTACCTTATCAGACATCATCAGCGACCACGGAGGTTGACTAAGCTGGAGGTCTTTAGTCGGGATGGATATACTTGTCAATACTGTGGTCGTGGGGGTAAGGAACTCACATTAGACCACGTTATCCCCAGGCGACGGGGAGGGGAACATAGCTGGGAAAATGTGGTTACGGCCTGTATACCTTGTAACCGCCGTAAGGCGGGGCGCACACCGCTGGAAGCCGGGATGCCACTTTTACGGGAACCGAAGCCACCTCGACATAATGGGTTCTATATACCCTATCATTACTTGCGTGCACACACCGAGTGGCGGAAATATCTGCCCCATTTGAATGCGTATCCCGCTATTTAGGCGTTTTATGCCAAGTTATCTGCTTTAGGGGTAGCTCTGTTACAGCACCACTGTCCAGCTCTAATGTCACAGTTTCTTTTAGGGGGTTACAGGCGGTCACCTTTGCTTTTCCTAGTGGTGTGGATACCTCTTGACCTATAGGTGGCAGCTTGTCTTTCACAGCTCTATATTGCTCATACTCATATCCCAAACAGCAGAGGAGGCGACCACACATCCCTGAGGTTTTCATCGGATTAAGTGCTATGTTTTGCTCCTTTGCCATCTTGATAGACACGGGGGTAAACTCACAAAGAAACGCGGTGCAGCACAATGGCAGGCCACATCTGCCCAAGCCACCTAAAAGCTTGGCTTCATCTCGAGATCCTATCTGTCTAAGTTCTACCTTGATTTTTAGCATGTGGCTGAGTTGTCGGACGAGTTCGCGAAAATCGACTCTTTTTTCGGCAGTGAAGAAGATCGTCAGGCGCGTTTTGTCAAAATCGTAGTGGGCTAAGATGGGTTTAATGGGAACTTGTAATTTCTTAGCTAATTCACGACATCCTTGTAGCGCCTCTCTGGCTGCGTCTTCTTGGTATTTTACCGTGGCTATATCTCGGGAATTTGCCTTACGGATAATCGGTTTCAACGGTTCCGAGATTTCGCTGAGAATGGTTTGCCTCGGAGAAATGACCACTTTGCCAAGCGCCTTACCGTGATTTGTCTCGACTATTACATAGTCACCTACCTCTACAGGTACCCTGGAGGCATCGAAATAGTATATTTTGCCTGCTTGGTAAAACCGGACACCAACTATCTCTGACATTGTCGACTGTGTAGCGGAGGTTGTGGTTGTATTAACCTCCGCTGTTTTTTCTAATTTTCGGCATATTAAGCAGTGCGATTTCCAGAACCAGTCTTAGGTTGGCGTTGGTGGTAATGTAGCCTAAAGATTGGTTCAAACTGTCGATGAAATTTTCCACTTCTTTGGGTGTCAATTTCTGACACAATTCCTCAAAGGCTTCCAGGTAATCGGAATTGATGACCTCCTCTTTGCAGTTATATTTAATTAACATTATATCACGCCAGCAAGACAACCAGCTTTTCAGTATTTCTTCAGTCAGCCTCTTATTATCTCCAAGTTTGGCAGCATAAGCGAAACGATCATTCCAAGTAGTTTCGAGTAGGGCTAACATGTCTTCGATAAACTTTACCCTTTGTGCCAGAAGGACATTGTCCAGTATGGCGTTAATCGCCCAGCCGGGGCATCCTTGTGACAGGTTAGCTACGAGTCTAGCTTTTTGGTTATCGACATTATAGGAGCTAGTAAGCAATTTAGTGATCTGTTCATGAGGTAAAGGTCTTAATTCCAGCCGCTGGCATCGAGAGATTATGGTGGGTAATACCAGCAAGTCATTAGAGGCGACAAGGATGATGATAACATGTGGCGGGGGCTCTTCCAATGTCTTAAGCAGGCGATTAGCAGCCTCGTGTGATAAATTTTCAGCCCCATTGATTAT
>DAOUAI010000114.1:0-9267 GCA_034433775.1 Dehalococcoidia bacterium | reverse complement strand
CTGTGGTCGGTTCTGTAGAAAGTGGTGTGGTAGTCCCGTAAGCAGCGGTGGTACCATACTCCACCTGTCCTTTCGCTGGCTGGCTTGTTGACCAGGTGACTGTGGCGCCGGACTCGGTTATACTGGACACACTGATATTGGATACACTAAGCACCACTGCACCACCTTTAGTGGTAAAGTCTTCTTCATACAGTGATTGGTTGCCTTTAGCATCGGTTGAGGTTATGGTCAAATGATAGGTCAGTCCGGGTTCCAGCCCGCTCAGTGCCACTGAGTGTTCGGTGACCATAGTTTCATCCAGGTCGGTCCAGGTGCACCGTCCGCTGGGGTCGCAGATCATTACCTGGCTGGTAGCCGGCTCATCGGTAACCCACAGTACGGTGGCACCACTCTCCGTAATATCGGAGACCGTGACCTCGCCGATGACCGGTGGCGTAGTATCTTTAGGGCCAAAGGATAGCCATTGAGGTAGTTTCATACCGCTGAAGAATTCTTGTACAGCAGTCAGTGGCTTCTGCCATGTCTCGCCTTGAAACCATCCTGAGCTGAAGCCCCAAAACACAAGCAGCCCCAGGAGCGCTATGACCACAGCTATCACCACGACTCCTGTGGGAAATCGTCTTGCCACAATCGGTCCTTCGGGCATCAGCGGTTGCCGCGGAAACCGCCGCAAGGCTCCGCCTCCGGACACGGTGGGATATGATGGCTGCTCCGCTATGGGGTACTGTTCAGCGGTCTCCTCTCTGGGCACCGCCCGCGGTATCGGTATGCCCATAACCGGTCTGGGCTCAACAGGAACAGAAGCCTGAAAGGGTGGAACCTGTTGCCGGTACTGCGGACCAATGATACCACCACTCCCTGCCGAAGGAGCTTGAAAATGAGACGGTGGCGACATTGCACCTGGTCCGGGCTCTTCCTGCCCCGGCAAAGCTGGTCCTACTGCAAAGCCACAGTGAGGGCAGAACTTCGACCTCGGAGGCACCACTCCGTGACACCCCGGACACAATCTAGCGGCACAGTGTTCGCAGAACCTGCTGCTAGCATCTATCTCCCGACCACAATTCGGGCACCTTATAGTAGACGGCACTAGACTCTCACCTCGATATTTCTTCCGCCATCCATTTCAGACTCCCTCGGAGTCACTGCCTGCTCATCACCCATATGACTGCTATTATACATTACTTATGACAAGTAAGACTATAACGCAGTCTAGCACTTTTGTCCCACTTCAAGCAAACCGCCTTATCGCAAGCGAGCCGGCCCGCTCAGAGCAGCAGCGGACTTGTTCACATAGACGGATGACACACCCTCACCTTAGTCCTCTCCCATCAAGGGAGAGGAAATGTCCTCTCTCCCACGGAGGGGAGAGAGTTAGAGTGAGGGGGAGTCCTCTCTCACCTTGCGGGAGAGGTCAGGTGAAGGCAAGTATCACTAATGTACTGGACGAGTACAAGTGCTTCCCTGACTACTATATCTATGGTAAAATAGTAAAAATCAAGGGAGGTGAAGGCCATGAAGGTCAAAGATGTGATGAGTTGGAATGTGGTCACAGTATCCAGCGATACACCGATAATGGAAGCCAGAAAGATTATGGATGCCCATAACATCCGCCGCTTGCCTGTGGTCGACCGCGGAAAACTAGTTGGACTGGTGACTAAAGAGCGTATAGCCCGTGCCAGTCCCTCACCGGCCACCAGCCTCACCGTGTGGGAGATCAACTATCTCCTGGCAAAGATGACGGTCAGGGAAGTCATGGTCAAAGACGTGGTCACCGTCAGCCCCGATATGTCAGCCGAAGCCGCTATAGCATTAGCCCAGAATAAAAGGGTCGGCTCACTGGTAGTGGTCGACGATGGAAAAGTAGTGGGCATAGCTACCACCAACGACTTCTTTTACAAGATACTCAACCCCGTCCTAGGTCTGGGTATGCCCGGGACCCGCATTATCATTCCCGATGGCGCTGACCCCAAAAAATTGCCGGGCATTATGGAACTTGTCCAGAAAAACAATCTGAAGTTGCTCTCGATGCACAGTATGCCCCCTATTGAAGGCAAAGAAAAGGACCTGTGCCTCCACCTCGACACCGACGATGTTAGCCAGCTGGTAAAAGACCTCAAAAGTAAAGGGCTATCAACAGAAATCGTGGAAAGATAGGCGGGTGACTGGACATAGCATGATAGCCAGTACAGCCTATTGCCAGCGCAATCGGTGGACAATAGCTAGTCTTGTAAGCCATCAAGCAGGTAAAAGGACCTAACGGTGACGATTATATACAGCGTTGCCTTCGTCATCGCTTGTTATCTGCTAGGCTCGCTGCCGCAGATGCACCTCATAGCCCGTGCCCGCGGCATCGATCCCGATAAAGAACCGGACCTGCATGCCGCTCTGTGGCAAAAAGCCGGACGCCCCATCGGCTTCAGCGCTATATTCATCGATGTCCTTAAAGGCGCTATCCCTATCATCGTTGGCTTTCCTCTTCACCTCTCCCTAGCCACCATCACTCTCGGAGCAGTAGCTGCAATCTGTGGACAGATGTGGCCTTTGTTCGCAAAGTTCGATGGCGAAAAGGGCAACACGCCGGCTATAGGGGCTACGCTTACCCTCACCCTTTACCTCACCTTCACAACAGCACCGCTTGCCTACATCGTCCTGCTCGCTTTCGCAATACCGATAATTATCGGCGTCGCCATCAAACTAGCACCTCTTTTTGCAGCGCCGAACCAGACCTGGAGCCAACGCCTCATGTTTGGCGGTCCGGCAAGCGATAGCCTGCCTGTGGGCAACCTGGTCGCCTTCGCTGCCACCCCCATAGCCTCCCAGTGTCTTGGGTTCCCCCTTCAGATGACCCTTCCCTTAGCCCTCATTTTCCTGGTCATTGTAGTCCGCCGCCTCACCGCAGGGCTCCGCGCTGACCTCAAGACAGCCAGCATCAGCATAGGTAGGATTCTGCTCAACCGCTTTCTCTACGACCGCAGCTACCGGTGAGCACCCTCGCTTTTCATTCCCCGTTTATTTAGAAACCGCCGGTATGTAGATAAAACCGTCCTCAGGTCTGCCCACCTTCTCGGTCAGCCCTCGATAGTACAGGAAGGCAGTATAAGCCGCTATAGCAGCATCACACATGTTGTGGTCCCATATGCCCAGAAAGGAGCTTGACTCGGGGAGCAGCATTCCCACCTTGTCTCTCAGCCAGTCCAGCCCCTGAAGTGTGACTTTCCGTGGCACTGGCTTGCCGAAAAGCCTCACCTTGCTGGCATATGGATAGACCTCGATGACCTCAAGACCCGCCCTTTCCAGCATTGCCCTGAGTCCGATGGCACGATATACCATATTTTTAATAATGGACCTCTTGGTGGTGAAATAGCATGGCATGCCCAGGCGTGCCAGTTCCTGCTCACACCACCTGCCCTTCACCGTCGAAATCGGCTGGCAACCACATTTTTCCTCAAGGCAGCATTGACCGTGTGGCAAAGTGAGCGGGCTATCGATAGCTATCACCCGAGGAGAACTCGCCATCACCGCTCTGACGATGTCCTCATTCGACCCTTCCCCTCCCTGATAAACGATGCCAAGCCTTTCGTCCAGACACACACAGGCGCTTGGGATACCACATGAAGAAGCAAGGTCAATGCCGAAGAACACGCTGCCCACCCAGTCTCTTCAAAATCTCCCTGGCAACTATCACGCCGCAGGCTGATGCCTGCACCAGCCCACGGCTCACCCCGGCGCCGTCACCAGCGGCAAACATGTTTTCGATCTGCGTTTCCAGACAGCGGCTGAGTTTAAGCTGACTGGAATAAAACTTCACCTCGACCCCATAAAGCAAGGTATGGCGTGATGCCACCCCCGGCGCCAGTCTGTCCATCGCCTGGAGCATTTCCACTACACCTTTGAGGTGTCTGTAAGGTAAAGCAAAGCTCAGGTCGCCCGGAGTCGCCGCCCGCAGGGTGGGCTGGACTATACTGTGCTTTATTCGCTCCACTGTGGAACGATGTCCCTCCAGAAGGTCGCCAAAACGCTGCACCAGCACACCCCCGCTAAGCAGATTAGCCAGACGCGCCAAGTATTTTCCGTAAGCAATAGGCTCCCGGAACGGCTCGGTAAAGGTAGTGCTGACCATGATAGCAAAATTTGTATTCCCGGTACGGCGTTCGGCATAACTATTGCCGTTGACCGTTATCACGGGGTCGGCACCACCCGTCGTCTCCATAACCACCTCACCACCAGGACAAACGCAGAATGTCCGGATGCGGTCATCGAACGTAGGCGAAAAGAACTCCAGCTTCGGCTCATACAGCACCGATGTCAGTTCTTCCATCACCGGCGACGGCACTTCTACCCTGACCCCCACATCTACCGGGTTCGACCTCAGGCTTAGCCTCAGCCTCTTTGCCTCTTTAGCCAGCCAGTCAGCCCCCTCCCTGCCCGGCGCCAGCACCAGATAACGGCAGCCGAGCTTCTCGCCTTTCTCAGTCTCCACCCCTGTCACCATACCACCCCTCACCAGAACACGTGTCGCCATCTCTCCCAGCCTCAACTTCACCCTAGGTGCTATGAAATCGCGCATCACCCTGAGCACCTGACGCGACCGCTCCGTACCGATGTGACGCAGTTTCACCGGAATAAGTTTCAGCTCTGCCAGCTTCGCCTTTTGCTTCAGCGCCTCCACCCCCTCTCCGACACCATATATCCTGTCGCTGGCACCAAATTTGAGAAACAGGCTGTCAACATATTCAATCAGCTTCTCCAGCTCCTCCTCTCCCAGTATCTCGCTGAGATGTCCGCCCACAGCAGGCGAAAGCGTCAGCTTGCCATCGCTAAAAGCGCCAGCACCCCCCAGCCCGCTCACTAGATGACAGGGAGAACACGAGGCACAGCGTTCACCTTTGTCCTGGAGAGGACAGCGGCGCTCGTCAATGTCTTTGCCCTTCTCCAGAAGCAGTACACGGGCATCGCCTTTTTGACATAGCTCCAGGGCAGCGAACAGCCCTGCAGGTCCACTACCTACTATGATGACATCGTATTCAGACATACCAATTCAAGTTTCGTAATCCCCGCACGGACAAGACCCGACAGACATTCTATAAGTCTAAATCAGCTCCCGTCAAATAATTTTCGCCCGGGCCGGACCTAAAAGGCTCCGAACTCGTTCAAATACACAGGTGACATACAGGACATAGCTGAGCGGGAAGAACATCGGCTGCTTCTCATCTCACCCCTTGCGGGAGAAAGTCACCTTCCTATCCCTCTCCCCCTGCGGGAGAGAGCTACCTTTTTATCCTCTCTCCTCGTGGGAGAGAGTTAGGGTGAGGGGGCTAATCAGCCGTTTTCCACCCTGACATGTGCGCTAATCTTAGACGACTACAAGCTCTTGACAAAACCCCGGTGTGATATTTACTATCTTGAGAAACTTCGGGGAAACCCGGGCTAGCGCAGCAGCACGAGAGCAAGGAAACAGGAGGTTAAAGAATGACGAACTTCTACTGGCTCAGGCTGGCAACGCTCCTAATAGTGGTAGCACTGGTAACATCCCTGACCGCGTCCTGTGGAGAAAAAGGACCTGCAACTCCCAAAGGTGCTGTGCCCATAGCTGACCCTGTCAAAATTGACTCTGGTCTGATATCGGGGATATTAGTGGTGAGCGAGCCCGGGAAAGAGGTGCGGAGCTACAGGGGTATACCGTATGCCGCACCGCCGGTCGGTGACCTGCGCTGGAAGCCGCCACAACCGGTCACCCCGTGGACAGGAGTCCGTGAATGTACCCAATGGGGGAACCGTTGTGCACAATCTGGCGCCTTCGGGGAAGGTATTCCCAGCGAGGACTGCCTTTATCTAAACGTGACCACACCGGCGAAGACCACCGCCGATAAACTTCCGGTGATGGTCTTCTTCCATGGCGGGGGGTTGACCATCGGGTCAGGCAATGGTGCTTTATATAACCATTACGCATTACCCCAGCACGGAGTGGTGCTGGTTACCGTGAACCACAGGCTGGGAGCACTCGGCTTTCTGGCTCACCCCGCTCTGGCAAAAGAATCAGCAAACAACTCGTCGGGCAACTATGGCATCCTTGATTTGATCGCCGCTCTGCAATGGGTACAAAGGAATATTTCGGCTTTCGGTGGTGACCCGGGCAACGTCACCATCTTTGGCGAGTCTGGTGGTGGCGGCAAAGTCCTCTCCTGTCTCACATCGCCATTAGCCAAGGGGCTGTTCCATCGGGCTATCATCCAAAGCGGTTCAGCCTATTCAGCACCCAGCGGTAGCGCAACCCGCGAGCAAGCGGAGAAAATGGGCGAGAACCTGGTGGCAAAGCTCGGCATCAGCGGCACACCTGCTGAAATACTCGCCGCCCTCCGCGCTAAAAGCTGGCAGGAAATCGTCGAGGCATCACAAGCCACCGACTCCGGCTATAACACCATGCTGACTGCCGATGGATGGGTCTTGCCGGATACCGTCTACAACATCTTGCAGCAGGGCAAGCAAAATGATGTCCCGCTTATCGTCGGTGCCCAGGATGGCGAGGTCTCCGAAGTATCCACCAGCATCCCTCGCGTCGCCAGACTGATGAGCACCACCGCCTCGTCCAAGGTCTATACCTATGTGTTCAGCCATGTGCCATCGCGCTGGAAGCAGGAGGGTGCCGTCGCTTTCCACGGGCTCGAGTTACCTTATGTGTTCGGACTCCTCCAGGGAGTAGCCGGGATAGGGGCGCTGCTTGGCTCCCGCGGCGGAGTAAAACAGCCTGACCCCGGACTAGATGATAAAGATGAAGTGGTGGCAGAAAACATGATGAGGATATGGTCACAGTTCGCCAGAACAGGCAACCCCAGCGTGCCCGGCTTGATAGATTGGACCCCATACGACCCCGATACCGAGCCATACCTCGATATTGGGTACGAACTTAAGGTCAAGACCGGGTTGTCCCGGGCTGGTGTGACCCCACCACCGGCTACTGCTGCACCAGCAGGAGAAGCCACTTACACCAACGCTGAGTTCGGCTTTTCTTTAAAGTACCCCGATAGCTGGACACCCAAGACAGGAGACCTGGGACCGAATGTTATCTGGCGCGTCGGTGCGGGTGCCTACAATATCCCAGCGGTCAGAGTTATCGTTCGTGACCGGTCCGAGGGAGCTGACTTAAAAGAAGTATTTGCCCGGCACCTTGTAGCCGATGGCAACAAGACTATCGACACCTTTACTGCGAGTAAGGTAACTATAGGCGGCACCGAAGTGGCTCAGGCTGAAGTCACATATACCGGGGCTGTGGGCAAATATGACAGCCTGATTATCGGGTTGGTGAAGAACGGTAAATGGGTCATAATTGAAGTATTCACCGTGCCCGCGTACTCCCCGTTTTCCACCCCAACACAAAAAAGTGACATAATCGGCACGGTAAAATTTGAATAGGCTACAGAATACACGTTTACACCTTGCAAATTGGACTGGTTCCGTCCAGACAGTCTCGCACATTCACCATCCGGGTCAAATTAATGTGCCAAAAATCATTGACATTCTGTTTACATATTGTTACACTTGAACCCAGGTGGACATGCCAAAGCAGTCAAGTAGAAAAATAAGGGTCCTTATCGCTGACCAGCAGCCGCTGTTCCGCCAGGGCGTGCGCGCCGCTTTGACCCGTGCCGCTGATATCGAGGTCTGCGGCGATGTGGGCACCAGCGATGAACTTATGGCAGCAATACACAACCTGTACCCGGATGTCGTCCTGCTGGATATCATCCTGTCCCGCAGCCGCCAGCCCGACCTTGCCAGGACGATAAAACAGCTCGTACCCAGCATCGCGGTCATCCTCACGTCACCCAACCCCACCGACGAAGAGCTTTTCCAAGCAATAAGGTCGCGGGTAGCCGGCTACCTGAAGCGCGATATTATGCCTGAGGAGCTGATTACTGTTATCCGCCGCTGTGCCAACGGTGAACACCCAATTAACGATGTCTTCCTTGCCCGACCTAAAGTAGCCCAGCAGGTGCTGGAACAGTTCCAGGACCTCTCCTGGGGAAAAGGTGTGGAGCACTTCGTCTCGCCGCTCACACCGCGGGAGACCGAGATCCTCACCTATATGGCCCAGGGCTACTTTAACAAGCAGATCGCCGCCATCCTCAACATCAGCGAGCAGACCATCAAGAACCACGTCACTTCAATACTGCGCAAGCTCGATGCCAACGCCCGCACCCAGGCGGTCATCACTGCCCTAAAGCGGGGACTCATCACCCTAGACTGAACTGCTGCTATGCGGCGCCCAGTCCCAGTGTCTGGGAGATGACACCGTCATGCCTGCTGTAGGACAGATTTATGCCTGTTGTCCTGAACGCCCTCTCCGACAGGTTGCTCCATCTGTCGGTTATCTCTATCACATCGTAGAGCTCCAGTCCACAGTTTGGCAAGGCTGATAGCTCCCCCCTGACCTTCTGGAGTCTCATCTTCTCTATAATCGCTGCTGCTACGCTCTGGCATAGTTCTGCTGTGGGGATGGCTGGTTCTCGTACTATGTCCAGCCTGTAGCCTATGCGCTGTACCTCGTCTGAATCATAAGCCTGTCCTGACACTAGGCTGCCGTCTGTGGCTTCTCCATACACCACCACGAGGTTTGTGTCTAGCGCCTGGGTCTGCCATATGACATCTGTGCCCCGGTGTATGAGCTCTTGCGGTGGTGGTCCTTCCGCAAGGATGCCGTTTAGGGTTACGGTGTTGAGCGGATAGGCGTTTAGCATGGCTTTAGGCTATGCGGTTGACTATGAGATGTGTCAGGTATGGGTTGCCGTAGTTTATGGTTACATTTTGACCTGCGTAGTGGTAAGCGAATAGCGCCAAGTTTTCGCCTGCTTCGAGGTATGCGATTGTAAGGCATTGCAGCATGATGCTGCTCGCTACTGATGAATGGGTAGAGGTTGTAGCTATTATCGCTTCGTTGCTCTCGCCGTAGTTCTTTATTATAGAAATCTGGTACATCTTGTCTGGTACGACGGTACCTCCGTACCACCGTATGCTGCCTAGTATGAGATAGTAGCCTGTTTTCTGTGCGGTGAACTTGCTTGTTTGTGGGTTATATTCGCCTAGGGTGTCAAAAATCTCGTTGGGTAGGTTTACCAAAGCGTGGGTGTCGGTGGGTACGGACTGTCCCTCTGTTGCCTCTGCCCTAACGATGGTGCGCTGGGTTAGCTCGTTTAGCTCGTCCTGCAGCTCCTTGATGATGGCTGCGGTAAGCCTTAGCTGCACTTTCGCCCCGGCATTATGGCTGGCTGGGGT
>DAOUAI010000113.1:0-14537 GCA_034433775.1 Dehalococcoidia bacterium | reverse complement strand
GTATTAAATTCGGCGAGACGCAAGGTGGCCGACGCCTTAATTAACGGGAAGGCGATAAAGGTGGAGGGGGGCAACTTCGAACTGGCATGGCGGCGGTTCCGCTGTGGCAACTGGCATGAATGGGAGGTACCTTTTGAGACTCTGGTGGCGACTCCACCAAGGTTGTGTCCCGCGTGCCATAGCTCGGGGATTGTGCCGCTGGCGCCGCCGGGGGTTGTCAGGGTGGGAGGTGGCTTGGGGAGATGTCGTGGCAGAGGCTGGCGGTGATGGGGCGGCAATGTGATGTGAGACCTAAAGGTTAGGCGAGGCTGAGTTTTGGAAAGGAGGTGAAGTAGTATGTATGGATTTGGTAGAGGTATAGGTTTTGGTCGCGGCTGGGGGTTTGGCTTTTGGGGGGCTTCCCCTCCGTGGCCATTTGTCGGCATCGGTAGGGGCGGTCTGTCCAGATGCGGTTACTTCCTCGGTTGGGCTGGTATGCTCCCTCGAATGTATCCGCCGGTCTATCATCCCTATTACGCTTCCCCGCCTTTCCCTGGTTATTATGCTCCCTTTACGCCGTCTATGAGCAGGGAGGAGGAACTTGGTTACCTGAAGGAGCAGGCGGAGGTGATAAAAGAGGAGCTGGAGCGAATTGAGGCCAGGGTAAAGGAACTGGAACGTCAAAGCTAATTGGTTGTCCCAGCCGGGAACAGGGACTCAGCTTGTTGAAAGAACAGGCTGAGGCTGTGAAGGCTGAGCTTGCTGCAATTGAAGCTCGAATAAAGGAATTGACCAAGGAGGCGAGATAGTGAAGATTGCAATTTCATCTGCTGGCACTATCCTTGATAGCGAGGTGGACCCTCGCTTCGGACGTTGCCAGTACTTTATAATTGCTGACTCGGAGACGCTTCAATTTGAGGCGGTAGAAAACACCAGTTCTGTCGCTTCTGGTGGGGCTGGGATATCAGCGGCGCAGATGATTGCCAGCAAGGGGGTGAAGGCAGTGCTCACCGGGAACTGTGGGCCGAATGCTTATCAGGTGCTCTCCTCGGCTGGCATTGAAGTGGTAACCAGTGTTTCCGGGAAGGTTAAGGATGCTATCGAAGCTTACAAGCAGGGTAAGTATCGGGCTAGTTCCCAGCCCACTGTGCCGGGACATTTTGGTACTGCCGGTACATCTTGGGGTAGGGGAATGGGAAGAGGAGCATCAGGACGGGGCATAACGTCGGCGGACTTGACAGCACAGCCGGGAAGCTTGCAGCAGGGGCTTTCGGAGCTAAAAGCGCAGTGGCAACTGCTGGCGAAACAGCTGGAGGATATTCAGGCGAGGATCAGTAAACTGGAAGAGCGCGGCAAGGGCAAGTAGTAAAGTAAACTGGAGGAGGTGCAATTATGCCGAGAGGAGATGGAATGGGACCGCCCTGGGGAAGTGGTCCGGGCACAGGTAGGGGGCGGGGTGCTGGGAGGATGGGTGGTAACCGCCCGGGTGCTGGTCCCGGCGGAGAATGTGTTTGTCCCAGTTGTGGGCATAGGGTGCCGCATCAGGCGGGTACACCGTGCTACAGCGTGACTTGCCCGAAGTGCGGTACCAGAATGACGCGAGCATGATCATAGCTGTAGCTAGTGGCAAAGGTGGGACGGGCAAGACTCTGGTGGCTACCAGTCTTGCCCTCTCCGTGAAGGAACAGGTAAACGTGCAGATCCTCGACTGTGATGTGGAGGAGCCGAATGCACATTTGTTGTTAAGTCCAGTAATAGCCGGGAGTGAGACCGTCTCCATGCCTGTCCCTGAGGTGGACAAGGAAAAGTGTAATTACTGCGGTAGGTGCGCTGAAGTCTGCGCCTATAATGCCATTGCGGTAGTTCCTGGCTATGTGTTGACGTTTCCTGAATTGTGTCATGGTTGTGGGGCTTGCAGCTATCTTTGTCCTGAAGGGGCGATAACTGAGGTGGGAAGGGAGATCGGTGTCGTAGAGTGGGGCGATGCCGATGGTATAAAGTTTGTTCAGGGCAGGCTGAATGTAGGTGAGCCATTGGCACCCCCGGTGATCAGGAGGGTGAAGCAGCTTGCCAATCAGGATGGTGTGGCTATCGTTGACGTTTCACCGGGGACATCCTGTCCGGTGGTGGAGGCGGTGAAGGGTAGCGACTTTTGCCTGTTGGTAACCGAACCTACCCCTTTTGGGCTCAATGACCTAGCCCTGGCAGTGGAGATGGTGCGGGAGCTTGATATACCTTGTGGTGTGGTCGTCAACCGCGCTGGTGTTGGAAACGGTGGAATAGAGGACTATTGCAGGCAGAATGACATACCGATTTTATTTACCATTCCGCTTGATATGAGGGTGGCAAAGCTATATTCAGAGGGCATAACTCTGGTTGCCGGCTTGCCTATGTGGCGAGAGCGTTTTGCGGATCTGTTCAACAAAATTGGAGGTATAGTGCGTGAAAGAGCTGGTGGTATTAAGCGGTAAAGGGGGTACTGGAAAGACCAGCCTTGTTGCCTCGTTTGCTGCGCTAGCTCAGGGCAAGGTGCTGTGCGATTGCGATGTGGATGCTGCTGACCTGCATCTTATTTTGCAGCCGACTGTGTGTGAAGCTAACGAGTTCTGGAGCGGACAGACTGCTGTTATCGACGAGGAGAAATGTACGCAGTGTGGTTTATGTCAGCAGCTATGCCGTTTCCAGGCGGTTCGCGATTTTAAGGTTGATGCTAAATCGTGTGAAGGGTGCGGCTTTTGTTTTCGTATTTGCCCTGCGGGAGCTGTCACGATGCAGGAAAAGCTTGCTGGACATTGGTTTATCTCTGACACACGTTATGGTCCGCTGGTGCATGCCAAGTTGGGGGTGGCACAGCAAAACTCAGGGAAGCTGGTAACCTTGATTAGGCAGCGGGCAAAGCAGATAGCTGAGGAAAATGGCCTGCTCTACATAATCAGTGATGGTCCGCCGGGCATCGGCTGTCCGGTTATCTCTTCTCTATCCGGTGCAAATCTTGCTTTGCTGGTTACAGAGCCAACGCTTTCTGGAATACACGATCTGGAGAGGGTGGTGGCTGTTTGTCGTCATTTTGGGGTGCCTGCTCTAGTGTGTATCAACAAATACGACATCAACGATGAGAATACTTTGAGGATTGAAAGATGGTGTGTTGATCAGGGGCTGAAAATTGCTGGCAAAATCCCCTTCAGTAATGTGTTTACAGAGTCCATTGCGAAAAGGATTCCCGTGGTGGAAAATCTCTCAGATGGTATTGCTAGGCAAATAAAACTGCTCTGGGAGAGCATTATAAATTTTTAGGAGGCTTAGTATGCCGATCTACGATTTTAGATGCAAAAGCTGTGGCAAAATATTCGACTCTCTAGTGCGTGATGCCACTAAAGCGGTGTGCTGTCCGGACTGCACTAGCCTGGAGGTAGAGAAACTTATCTCGACATCTTACATAGTGAAAACAGAGTCGCAAGCTTCGGACACAACTTGCTGTGGCAGGGGAGAGCGTTGCGACACACCTCCCTGTTCTGTAGGAGACGGATGTCATCGTGACCGAAGGAGGTAGTTTCCAATATGGAGCCTATAAAACTTAACCCCCGACATTCTACGACCAGTGTCCCAGGCAAGTGTGTGAAATGTCTGGCTGAGCAGGAATTAAACAACTGCCTGCTGGAACTTTTGAGACAGGGTGGGGTGGGAAACCGGGAACTGGAGGAGAGGTTTGAGGCGCTTGTTTCCTTCTTGAAGTCACCGGAATCACAAAAATTACGCGATGAGGCTGAGAGATACCTTGCTGAGGGAAAGCAGGTGAATGTAGACATTTACTTCGAAGATGGCAAGCCTGTTTATAAACTCAGGGTGGAGCAATAGTATAAGAAGGAGGTGTATTGATGAGATTTGCTATTCCACTGGTTGGAGGCGCAGTATCGCCCCATTTCGGACATTGTGAGCAGTTCGCTCTCATAGATGTGGATGCAGCCAGAAAGAGCATTGTAAGAAAGCAGATTGTGGATTCGCCGGGACATCAGCCTGGCTTTTTGCCGACATGGCTGGCAGAACAGGGGGTCTCCGTGGTGTTGACAGGGGGTATGGGTCCCAGAGCACAAGCGCTGTTCCAGCAAAACCGCATCGATGTGGTTGTTGGTGTGGTGGAGAGCGATCCGGAGAGAGCCGTTTTGAACTATTTGAATGGTAGCCTTAAAATAGGTGACAATATTTGTGACCATTAAGAGCTGTCCGAGAAAGGTCTTGGCGATTTTCGCTATGCCACTATTAGTTAAGGTGTTGTGGTTGGGATAGGAGGGCGGAGAATAAATTATAACGGGCAAAGAGATAAGTATGCAGAATTCTGATTTGGACTTCAAGTTGATGTCATTGGCTTACAAGCTCAGAGACTTTCTGCTGCCCCGTATGGAGGTTTTGAAAGAGGTGGGTATCGAAGAAGGATTTTATGTGCTCGATTTTGGTTGTGGACCAGGGAGTTACGTGATGCCACTTGCTAGACTGGTGGGTGATTCTGGCAAGGTCTATGCTCTGGATAGAAATCCATTTGCCATCAGGGCGGTCGAAGCACTAGCTGTCAAGAAGGGGCTGCCGAATGTACATACTATCCTTTCTGATTGTGATACCGGGTTGCCGTCTGAGAGCATAGACGCAGTCCTGCTGTATGATGTTCTTCACCATCTGGATGCCCGTGGCAATGTGCTGAATGAACTTTATCGAGTATTGAAACATCACGGAGTATTATCGGTGAGCGACCATCATCTGAAGAGGGACGGCATAATACAGATGGTAACCGAAGGCGGGCTGTTCAAGCTGTCGATAGCGGGCAAGAGAACGTGCCGCTTTTTGAAAAAAGAGACTTGTTGAAATGGAGGCGAACTTGATAGAACGAGAACAAGTTTTTAAGAGCCTTGAGGAAGTCCTGGTGCCAGGGGTGAGACGCAGTTTATCAAGCCTTAATTTGGTCAGGCGGGTAGGAGTGTATGATCGAAGAGTCGATGTCTATCTTGCTGGAGCGGCGTTAAATCAGGAAGCCAGAGAATGGCTTAAGGCAAAAGTGCAAGAGACAGTGAGGAAGATGCCCCATGTTGCGGAGGTAAACGTCGATTTTGAGGAGTCGAAGCCCAAAGACCTTAATGAGATCGGTAGTGTGATCGCTGTAATGAGTGGCAAAGGAGGCGTGGGCAAATCGCTGGTAAGTGCTCTTGCGGCAGTCTCGCTAGCACGTGCCGGGTTTGATGTCGGCATACTTGATGCCGATATAACCGGACCCAGCATACCAAAGATGTTTGGCATAGGCGAGCGTCCCGAAGGAAGCGAGAGCGGTCTGTTACCGGTGCTTACACGGTCCGGGATTGAAATTATGTCTATAAACTTGCTCTTGCCGCATGAGGACGATGCGGTTATCTGGAGAGGTCCCTTGATTGCTAAAGCCATTACACAGTTCTGGGAAGATGTCCTGTGGGGACGGCTGGACTATTTAATGGTTGACCTGCCACCGGGGACAGCCGATGCGCCCCTTACGGTGCTGCAATCGTTGCCGGTATCAGGCGTGATAATCGTTTTTAGCCCTCAGGAGCTAGCGGCTATGGTGGTTCGCAAGGCAATTAAAATGGCGCAGGAAGCGATGCACATCCCGATACTGGGAGTGGTGGAGAATATGAGCTATCTTGTCCTGCCGGATACCGGGAAGAAGATCGAAGTTTTTGGCAAAAGCCGGGCTGAGGAGATGGCAAGTCTGGCTGATGCGCCCTTGCTGGCGCAGATACCTATTGACCCACAATTAGCCCAGCTCTGTGATGAGGGCAAGGTCGAGCGGTACCAGGCGGAATTTTTGCAAGGCTTTGGTAATGCCATTGTTCAAGCTGTAAAAGCCAGGGCAAAACAATAGAAGGAGCAAAAGGAGCGAGGTATGAAAATAGCAGTCTGTGGCAAAGGTGGCAGCGGTAAAAGCGTCATCGCCACGCTGCTGGCGTATGAATTTAGAAGCCGGGGTTACCGTGTGCTGGTGGTGGACTCAGATGAATCGAACTCGGGGCTCTTTCGGATGCTCGGTTTTAGAGAGCCACCGGTGCCGCTTATGGAGATGGTTGGAGGCAAAGCTGGACTTAAAGGCAAGATGGGACGTACTATCTCCGGAGGTAAATCAGAAACAAAGGCAGAGATACTCAGTTTGGAGAACATTAGAGTGAGTGATATTCCTCCGGAGTATATCAAAGAAAGGGATGGACTAAGGTTGGTGAACATCGGCAAAATCCTCCAGGCGCTTGAAGGCTGTGCCTGTCCCATGGGTGTATTGAGCCGTGAGTTTCTAGGCAAACTCCGACTCAATAAAAATGAGGTATGTATCGTGGATATGGAGGCTGGCGTGGAGCATTTTGGCAGGGGCGTCGAGACCAGTATCGATTTGGTGCTGGTGGTGGTTGAGCCCTCTTTTGAGTCTTTGGAATTAGCTGCCAAGGTGAGACAACTGGCTACTGGCGCCGGGGTGGAGGATACCAGGGCGATCCTCAATAAAGTCAGTTCAAACAGGATGGCGGACAGATTGGCAGGCGAACTGGTCAGGAGGGGTGTGAATGTCCTTGGTGCTCTCTCTATGAACCAGGAGATCTTTGAGGCGTGTATGAGTGGTGAAAGCCTGGAGGAAATACGGGAGAAGGGTATCAAAGAAATTGTGGACAAGTTGCTATCAAAAATTGAAGTCTGAGTTATGAGGAAGCAATATGTGTGTGGCCACAGTATACATTGAGTCGAACGGCGGGCTCGAAGAAGCGATGGCTGAAGTAATCCGGGTGGAGGTGGAGGATGGAGGGCTCTGGCTGACAAACTTGCTGGGTGAGGAGAAATACGTTCGGGGTACGTTAAAGAGCATCGATTTCTGGGAAGAGCACTCCGTAATTGTTGAGCCGAGCCGATAAAGGTCTCTTGTGGCAACGGGATAGACGATGAAAGGCGTTTGGAGGTATTTGCATGTCTTCAGAGATAGACAGGATAGCGGAGGAATTGCAGAAACAGGCACTGGCTGGCTATAGCGATATAGTTATCGACCATGCGCAAAATCCGCGAAATGCAGGTAGTATTCCCGATGCCGACGGATTTGCCAGAATAACCGGTCCCTGCGGTGATACCATGGCGATATGGCTGCGGGTGAAAGGTGAGGTGGTAGAGCTAGCTACCTTCTGGACTGATGGTTGCGGGACTACCATCGCTGCTGGCAGCATGGTCACCGAGCTGGCGAAGGGAAAGACTGTTGCCGAACTCCTTCGATTAACGCAGCAGGATGTGCTGGACGCCCTTGGTGGCTTGCCACCGGATAGTGCCCATTGTGCCCTGTTAGCCGCTAACACGATAAAAGAGGCGGTGCAGGACTACCTGGCTACCAAGCGTGAACCGTGGAAGCAGGCTTACAGGAAGGTGCCGGAGTTGTAGAAAGTAAGATATGCCTCTTGGGTACGGTGAAATGATCAAAATACGAAACGACCTGTGTCTAGGATGTGGGCTGTGTGTTAGAGGTTGTCCAAGTGGGGCAATTTCTATCCACCGGGGCTATGCCATTATAGATGCGAATCTGTGTAACCAATGTGGACTTTGCCTTGAGGTTTGTCCTCAGGGCGCTATTATCGAATTGGTGCCGGTGTCATCTGGCGAGCTGAAGACCTTGATAGCTTCGCTGAAACAAAAAGCTGACGAGCTTGTCTCTATGCTCGGCGGGTTAATCGGTCCTAAAAAGGAGGTGGGATGACAGTTCGCATAACTACGCTCAGCGAAAATACTGCTATGCTTGGTGACTTTTTGGGGGAATGGGGGTTGAGCGTGCTGGTGGAGATGGACGGGGTCACTGTGCTGCTCGATTCCGGAAGTGGCAGGTCGGTGGTCCATAATGCTGATAGCCTTAATATTGATCTGAGGAAGGTTGACAAGATAGTACTGAGCCACGGGCACTATGACCATACCGGTGGGTTGCGGGAAGTCCTGCGGCGGATGAGGAAGCAGATAGAAGTAATAGCTCATCCTGACATCTGGCAGGCGAAGTATGCCTGGCGGAAAGGGCAGCGTGCCAGGTATATCGGTATTCCTTTTCAAAGGCGTGAACTGGAAAGCCTCGGGGCTAGTTTTCGTTTGACCAGAGAGTCGGTGGCTATCTCTGATTCGATACTCACCACCGGTGAGATACCGATGGTCACCGATTTTGAGCGGATCGACGATATTCTGGCTGTTGACCAGGACGGCGAGTTGAAGCCAGACGGGCTTGCCGACGACCAGGCGCTGATAATTAAGACGGGCGAGGGACTGATTGTGATTCTAGGCTGCGCCCACTGTGGCATGATTAATACCATATATTACGCGCAGCGGCTTACCGGTGTTTCTCGCGTGCATGCAGTGATCGGTGGCTCTCATTTGATCAGTGCCTCCGGGGAGCAATTACACCGCACCATTGCGGTTCTGAGGGAACTGGATGTACGCAAGCTAAGCCTGTGTCATTGTACTGGACTGAAAGCCATCAGTATACTGGCTGGGGAGTTTGGCGACAGGTTTATATTCAATACGGTAGGTAGTGTCATCGAAGTCAGCTAGGTAGCTTTATAACTTCGATTACGCGTTCAGCTATCCCAGCAGCAGGGCGGTGCGGTGAATTGATTTCGGGTGCTGGGAGAAGCCGAGGGCTTTGGTCACCTGCTCCGGCCTTCCCGAACCTTTCTCGTCGCAACGTAACCTCATGCCCAGCACGCATAAAGAGTCACGGTGCTCAATAAGCCACAGGTCTTCGATGAGGGCGCGGAGGTCGTACCGCTTAGAACCGGTGTCGCGCATATGGTACCAGGGAAGTCTGTCTGTTCTCAGCAGTGAGGTCAGAGACTGTTGTATTTCCTGTGAGGTCCTGTCGGTCCCTATTTCAACTCTGTACTCGGCGAACTTGACCTGTGACTGCAGGGAGGGGACTTTCAGCCCTATTTGCCATACCTCGAGCAACTCGATACCCTGAGGAAGTTGTTCTTGTACCTGTACTTGGAAGAGTCGTGGGGTTGTCCAGCGGGAGAGGTGGACGTCCATCAATTCTGCTTCGCTGGTAACTCCTACAGCTAGCGGCGCTGCCAGTGAGATCTGCGGGTGAGGAGTGTAACCTTGAGAGTAAGCTAAAGGGATTCTGGCGCGTCGTAAAGCCCTTTCCCAGAGTCTCATCAAATCAAGGTGGGAGAGGAACTTTAGTTCCTCTCCGCGGCTAAACCTTATCCGCAGACGCAGCATCCTTTGCCTTGGTTATCAGGATTCTCTCGACCTTCCTGCCACGCATTTCGAGTATGGTCAGCTTAAGGTCTTTGTATTGCAGATGCTCTCCCTGTCTGGGGATGCGACCTAGATTGCTGAGGATGAAGCCAGCTACGGTCTCGTAGTCGCCCGGTGGCAGGTCTAGCTCCAGTTCCTCGTTGACCTCTTCAATCCTCAGCCCGGCATCTATCTCGAAGGTATTGGCATCGATGGTGACGAAGTCCTTTTTCTTGCTGGCGAGTTCATCGCCGATTTTGCCCATTATCTCTGCGGTGAGGTGTTCCAATGTGGCGACACCGACCACACCGCCGTACTCATCGATGACGATGACCATATGGTAATTATTATCTCTCATCTCGGCCAAGAGTTCGCCCAGCTTCTTGGTCTCAGGGACGAAATGGACAGGGCGCACAAGTTCATCGAGCAGGCTGTCTTTGGTCAGAGAGTTGCTAGCCTGTGCCATGAGCACATCTTTGATGGAGATTACACCGATGACCTCATCGATGGTGTCTTTATAGACGGGGAAGCGGGAATAGGGGAAGTGGCGGTAGGCTTCAAGAAAATCGGCGAGGGTGGAGCCCTGTTTCAGCCAGGCGACCTCAGTCCTGGGCTGCATTACTTCCTTCACCGGGCGGTCGGCGAATTCGAAGGCTTTGTGTATCATTTCAGCCTCATCCTCTTCCCAGATGCCCTGTTCCTCGCCCACTGTAATAGCGGTGTGAAGTTCCTCTTCACTGAACATGGGTTGTGGTTTAACATCCTCTCCAGCCAGCCTGGTGAACCTGATGCCTATATGATTGAGCACGTAGACGAAGGGGTAAAAGATGAAAGAGATAACCTCGATAGGACCAGCATAGAGCAGTGCTAGCCTTTCGCTAAAACGTACCGCCAGACTTTTGGGGATAAGTTCAGCGAAGACCAGTGTTATCACAGTGATGATGATGGTTGCCAGAGCTAGAGCCAGGTTTTGTTCCCAGACTGATACGGCGATAATCGTGCCCAGGGTGGCTACTGCGGTCTCGAACAGATTGATGCCAAAAAGTACAGTAGCAAGGAACCTTTCCGGATTTTCCAGAATCCTGGCTACAACTTTAGCTTTAGGATGATTGGTGCGGACCAGATGTTCGAGACGAAGTCGCTGTATGCTGATAAAAGCTGTCTCAGCGCTACAGAAGAACGCTGCTATCAGCAGACAGACAAAGAAAAGAACCAGATATATACCAGTCGTGTCTTCCATATGCAATCTGGTCAATTGACCAGATTATCAATACCATCATAGCATTGGCTAGCTGGGGTGTCAAAAATTGGACTTGTCACCTTTGCTGCTCGGCTGATAGGATAAAGAGAGAAGTGGTAAAGGCGGTTGTTCAATTGAGCTAATATGATGGAGATAGAGCTTTTTCCTGACCTCACCCACTGCATCGAGACGGTGGCGAAAAAAGAATATGAAGACATAACGCGCCAACTTCTTGCTGGTGAGAGCAACGCTGAACTGGAGGACAGGTTGGCGTTACTTCGCGACTTTCTGGAGGCGGCTGATTTCAGGACATTGCGCCGTCAGAGCGAAGAACAGCTATTACAGGGAAAGCGGGTCAAATTCCTGCTGTTCCGCGATCGGGGGCAGCTCAGTTATAAGATGGTGCCCTGCTAGCTTGATCTTATGACCTAAATTAGGCTATGAGCCGCGTTTCTCGTAGTCGGGGCACCATACCGCGTGGGGGCGTTCCGGGTGGTGGCAGGCGCTGCGCCAGTCCCATTTACAGCTATCGCACAGTATAGGATTAATTCCTATAGCCGTCTTCAGGCGGATTTTAAACTTGTCCAGCCAGTTTGGTTCAAGCTTTTTCGAAGGCATAAAAGTCCCTCCGGTGTCCTTTTTGGCGTATAGAATTTAAAAGTGCGGTTTGCACAGGACCTCTTTCACTCTGAGGTCAAAAAAGTCTTGCACATTGACCGGTCTCAAAATTACAGCGGTATCGGCACCGCGACCGGTGCCGCTGACGCAGATAACGTCCTCATCGGTGCGGGCTAGACCGGCATCGGCTGCCATCATGGCGATCTCGCAAGCCACCTTCATGCCCTGTCCGAAGATGCGCAGTGTGTTAGCTATCATCTCTCCCGTAAGGTACATATTGAATTTTCGCCGCATTGCCCTGTCAATCCCGGCAAAAGCATGGGTTGTGGTGAGGATTAGCCCACCGGCACTTTCTACCTTTCGTCTGTTTTCTTCAGTGAATTCCTGCGTATTTGGTTCGCGGAAGCCAGCGTGATGGGTAACTACGACCACTTTCATTCCCTTCAAATATTCCACTGCTTTAACTGCCGTGGCACCGGTGGTGGAGGCGACAATAACCGTCTTGATGCCCTGCTCCTCTGCTCTCGTTTTTACAATGCGCAGTACATCATCGGTGTTCTCTGGTCCTGGTTTGGTGAAGTAAACGATTTTACTCTCAGTTGCGCCCATTTTATACCTCGCCAGCTTGTATTTTGGTTTTAGTCTATCAGTATAGAGGTCAGTTGGTAATGTGTCAATCAAGTTCGACAGGTAAGTCGGAATGGTAAAGGTAAATCTGTGAATCTTCAGGCTGGTAGACCAGTCCTATAGCTCGTAGCCAGACACCGGCTTTTTGGGCAGCAAGCAGCAGGTCGGCAAGGTCAGGATCGGCAGCCCGATTTGGCTTGAAGGCTTTTATATCCGGGAGGGCGGCGATGAACAGGATGGCTGCTCTGTCACCATTTGCCTTATATTCTGTAAGCTC
Organism: Dehalococcoidia bacterium; assembly: GCA_034433775.1. Classification (GTDB taxonomy): domain Bacteria; phylum Chloroflexota; class Dehalococcoidia; order GIF9; family UBA5629; genus CALJTV01. The sequence goes on along the minus strand of DAOUAI010000113.1, from coordinate 2,544 downwards.
TTTTATATGCCTGCGTCCCCGTTCTGTGGGGCAGTCTGGGTACATGGCATAATGACCCTCGCGGAGCACAGCGCTCTTTACTTCGAGGTATATTTTGCTTTCTTGGTTGGTCAGCAAACAGTCTATGATAGAACTCCCGAGGCGCACATTTCTTTTCAGAATAGCGTAATCTGCAAGCCAGGGTATTAACTTCATTGCGAGCGCCTGCTCAAACGCCTTCATCTGGAGCTGGGTATCAATAAGTGCGGCTGAATGCTTTTCTCTAATAGCGAACAGCCGGTAAGCTGTCTTCAGCGGGCGCCTATTCTTAACACAGAGTCCAGTGTTGTCCGGGCGGAGATAGTCCTGTAAGCGACCGGTATTATTGATGCAAGCAAGCGCCGGCATACCGTCAACGAGTATCTCAACTACAAAGCGGTTCAGCCTGCATTTTATGGTGCACTCTATAGGGTTTGTCACACCAATGTTCAGCGATAACATGGATACAAATTACCACTGTAGTGCGCTATATGCAACGGTATTAAGGTAAACCAGTCCATATGGGCTATGATCGGGCACGATTGATTTGCTATTGACAACTGGTAAAAGCGGGCTATACTATAGCTAAGTAGAAGGAGTAGAACAGAATATGGTACAGGTGGGGTTGGCTCCAAAGCCAACCTTTTTTCTAGGCGAGGTGATGAAAAACGGGCTGGCACATAAGGGTGCCAGCTTTGCTATATGATATCGATCATAGTCCTCTCTATTGTCTTCGTCCTTATTGCAGTAAGACAGCTTCGGCAGGGTTCGCCTCCAAATATGGCAGGTGATGCTGTTCGGTGCTGTAGCGGTACTGGTCACCGGGCAGATTTCGCCGCTGGAGGCACTGAAGGCTATCAATTTGGATGTTATGCTCTTTCTGTTCGGTGTCTTCATCATCGGTCAGGCACTGGAGGAAAGCGGTTACCTCTCCCACCTATCTTACCTGTTCTTTAAGTGGGCGAAATCGATGTCAGTCCTTGCACTTTACATATTGTTTGGCATGGGCATGCTTTCAGCGTTAGCTAGACCTGACCTCGCCGGGTGCTATACTGGGTATCAGTACGGCGTTGAGCCAGCTTGTCTCGAATGTGCCACTAGTGGCGCTGTATTTACCATTCTTGAACCAGCTGACTGTATCTACCAAAGAGCTGATGGCGCTGGCAGCGGGCAGTACCATCGCTGGCAATCTCACCATTTTAGGTGCTGCCAGCAATGTGATAATAGTCCAGAATGCAGAGAAACACGGTGCCACTATCACTTTTATTGAGTTCGTGAAGATAGGGGTGCTGCTGACGGTGGTCAATCTGCTGGTCTATTGGTTTTTCCTATCATTCTGTTAGGGCGCACTACTGTAGCCAGCTACTTGGAATAAGCTGGGACCCCGCTAAAACTAAATTTGTAGAAAATTTGGCTAGTGTATTGCCTCGACGGACTTTGTGAGACTGCTGCTAGTTTCTGATATACTATCTGGTGCTCAAGACTGACCGCCGGAGAACATTTTTGGAGAAAGGAGTCATCATGAAGATAGTGGCTATTGTAGGCAGTCCCAGACCGAAAGGAAATACCAGCCTTCTGATGGATGAGGCGCTGAAGGCGGCTGCGGAATGTGGTGTGGAGACAGAGAAGATAGTCCTCGGCGAATATAAAGTGAACCCCTGCCTGGGGCATGATAATTGCTCTTCGTTTGCTAAGTGCAAGCAGGAGGACGATGTCCCCTGGATTTTAGAGAAATACTGTCAGGCTGATGGAGTGATTCTAGGTAGTCCGGTGTATTACTACAACATGACGGCGCAGATGAAAGCATTTGTGGACAGGAACTATTTTCTCTATCGCCACAATATAAATCCCAGGGCGACCTGTGCTGGACTGGTGGTGGTCGGTGGTGGTGCTGGACTTGACCATACGGTGCGCGCACTGCGGCGGTTTTTGAAGCTTTCCTTCGATGTCCCTGATGACAGGCTGGTGACGCTCACTGGCTATGCCAGCAAGGTTGGAGATGTGAAAAACAAGCAGCCGCTGCTGGAGGAGGCGCAGAGGCTGGGCAGACGGCTTGCTGAGATGCTCAATAATAAGTAAAAGCTGAGATATCAGGTGGGTAGCAGGATAGCGAGAGTGTTAAGGCTAGGTGCTGCACTGGTGGTATTGCTTGGCGTTATTGCCTGCTCGGGAGTCAGACCGCAGCCCATCCCACCATCCCCATCGCCAGCTATGTCAGAAGCTCAGCCGGCATCGCCACCCCCATCCCAGCCGCAGCCGGTACCTGAGGTCCCTGCCGAATGGCGAGCGTTGTATCAGGAACTCAGCGCTGAACTCAAGGTTTTTGAAGACATGGTGAAACAAAGCTGGGATGGGAAACGCAGCCAAGTGACCATCGCTGTGGAGCAGGCTTATGCCAATGGCAATGCCGGTTAATGGTTGCTTACCTCGCAGGCCTGGGAATATAACCTCGTTCTTCTTGACAGACTTGAAGAAATGGGGGTGAGGGGGGTGGTGATAGGTATCAAGTTTCCGCTGTTACAACCC
>DAOUAI010000112.1:0-2443 GCA_034433775.1 Dehalococcoidia bacterium | reverse complement strand
TGATATAGAGAGTGCAGTAACCGGGGTGGGCCAGCTAGGACCTCCCCATTGCGAAGCCCATTCGTTCGGTGTTGGAGAAGGCCAAGCCCAACTTCCACCACCGTAAGAGGTCGACCACTGATACATTCCACCTGGACTGATCGCTATAATATCACCTGAAGCACCTCTTGTGGTATCATAATTTTGTGTAGCTATTACCATGGTATTGCCCCGTGTTGGCAGTGGTGTTTCTATCGGGGTAAAACTTAGCCCACCATCTTCGGAGTAAGCTACATCATGCCTCCCGGTACCTTTACCACCGACAAACACTCTCCCTCCAAGGTTGTCCGGAGTAACCCCGGTATAAGCGGTGCTGATACTGTAACCGCTATCAAGCCCTGTTGACACCGTGCACTGTGATATCCACCCTTTGCCTTTCCAAGTGAGTTTCTCTACATATCCCTGTGAGTCTAAGACAAATAAAGTCTGACTCCCATCGGCTGCAATATCTTGCACAAAAATGCTGGGGGCAACAGTATCCCAAAAATCACCGAAGTCTGTCGACCACATTGCGTTCTTTGTATTGCGAGCAGCCCAGAAAACAACTTGCCCATCATAATGGTCGCCAGCAAGTTGCAAAATACAATCCTGCGTATCATCTTCTGCAGCGAGCTGACATAACACTCGTTCCCATGTGCAAGCTCCAGTTGCATTCTGGCTTCGCCATACACTATCAAACCCGGAATACGATGTTTCTCTGTTTACTGAAGCTAGATATAAAACAGAACAATCAGGCGATGGTGCAATGTCCACAAACTGGTCGATTCTTGTGTCGATTAAGGATAGCTGGTTCCAGGTCTCGCCGTTATTCAGACTGAGGGAAAAAGCTGATTCATCCAGTCCAAAACCAGTTTTTAGGGGGATGTACCATTGTGCTCCTGCCAAAAGAGGGGCACTGCTCGCTGTACTAGCATAAGCAACGGTGCCATCAGGAGACCAGGCTATTTGTGTATTAGCATACCCGTTGATATTACTTCCAGCAGCACCGGTAGGAGGTTTCATTGCTTGGTACCAGCATGGGCCTGGGCAAGTTGTTGGAGAATCAGTGAACCAGGTCATCACGGTAGCCGACGTGCGGTTACCGATAACTTCTCCAGCTAGTAACTTCCCGGAGGCAAAACCTCCATAATAGGCAATACTAGAAATCCTCCTCATGAGTGTGCCTTGCAGAAGCAAATAGCCTGTCCGATCATCAAACCGATATATTCCTGCTGTGCCCGTAACCCCACCATCATCTACACTTACATAGTATCGTCTTAAACTGGCAGATCGCCCGGAAAAGTCTTTAGGCAGCTCCAGGTCGGCACTAATAATTTGATTGGACTTAGGGGAGGAGCCAGAAGCCCCTGTAGTAACTTCAGGGGGGGATCCGCCGTAAAGGGTTGACCAATCAGTGGAATTAGTGTCTATATCACGAATACCTGTATTAATAAACGTGCCGAATGTCGTGGAATATACAGCCACAAGCGAGTGGTCCATAGAGTAGCTAGGGGAAAATTTTAAAGTTAACACATCTCCCAGATTGCCATTTGAGACTTGATTTTTCCAACTGTATGGCATGGAACTTTGTAGCACCCACACGGTTCCGCTACCGTCACCCTGGCAAGTGCCTACGCTTATATCGTAGTTACCACCATAATTAGGTGAGATATCGATTGCACGTATGTATGTGGGTGAGGGGAAATGTGTGTTTACCCATCGGCTACCACCGTCAGTGGTTATCCATACGTTTTTGGGAGCGTCCTCACTAGCGTTGCTGGTGATCACAGCAATAAGTTCTGGATTGTCGGGTGCTATTGCAATATCCCAAACTCGAAAATTAGTTCGTTCAGCAGTGTCCATTGTCTGGTAGAGCGTCCTGCTAATATCATCACACCATGATACTCCTCCATCTATTGACTTATAGAGAGCTTTGGCCCCTGTGGACTTATCTGCATTGGGAACGTCGATAGCATAGAAAGTTTTTCCGTCAGAGCCAATAGCTATTCGATTTGCCTCACAAGGGCTGACTACCTCATTTCTCAATGGTATGGCTCCCGGTGTAATTATCTGTGTCCATTTGAGTACTGTCGGCTCAGCGGTAACAGTACCTTCCGGCATGACAGTAAAAAACAGGATTGTAACTAGGAATGAGCTTATCACTTTGAGGACTGAGATCTTCATGTCCAACCTCCTCTGGCTAAGCTCATAAAAATCCCCTGCCCCGTAGAGCAGGGGATTTTAAAATTGTCTTCACCCCCATCTCCGCGAAGGCTAACCAAGTTGCAGGGTAGGCGTTCTGACTTTTACAGCAGGCGGGACTGTGCCGGAATTCCACCGGCTTGCTCTCCATTTAAGCTCTCAGTCACCTGAGAGCACCCTACGTGTTTTAACCATTCACATTACGCCATGCTAGACCACTTTC
>DAOUAI010000111.1:0-2964 GCA_034433775.1 Dehalococcoidia bacterium | reverse complement strand
CGGCGCGCTGCAGCTACGATCTCGTCATGACTCATCGGCTCAGGTAAATATGAAAGGATTATGTCTAACTCTGCCTTTTCTTTGGTTACCAGGTCTTCACGGTTGCCCTTTTCGAATGCCTCTATGCTTTCGCGGCGCATTTTAGCTTCTTTCTCCAGGACGCCGATGATGCCGCTATCATCCAGTGTCTTTTGCTGGGCGATTTCAGCATTTCTTATGGCAGCCATTACCGACCGCAGCACTGTTGACCTGAGACTATCGCGGCTTCTGATTGATTGTTCCAGGTCGTCTTTAATTCTCTGGCTCAAAGAGGACATCTTTATCTTACGCTGCTCCTGCTGCTCTTGCGCCGTTTTGCTGCCTCTTTGCGCTTTCGTTTCACGCTGGGCTTCTCGTAGAAGCTGCGCCGCCGTACCTCACTGATTATACCCTCTTGCTGTACTTTTTTGGTGAAACGCCTCAGCAGGCTCTCAAAACTTTCTCCGGGTTCGAGTTTTACCTCAGGCACGCAAATCACTTCCCTTTCTGTATTCGCTAGATACTTATCCTCTATGGAGGGAGGACAAGTTGACGAAGACTCATTTTAGCCCTTCCCTCCGATAGTGTCAAGGGAGTGTACTTGTCCGGTAGATTAGTGACACATATTCTGATTGTTTTCAGGTATGTGTCATTCATCTATCTGAACTAAATCAGGGAGCGCTCTTGTTCTGCAGTGTTGGTACTGCGCAAAAGCGGACTTCAAGGTGCTAATTGTCCCCGTTATTTAGCTTTGCGCATCCTTTTTGCTGTGGCAAGAAATTCGTCCAGCCTCTTACGGATAGTTATCTTGTCATACTTGCCCACGCTTGTTTTAGGGATATCCTGGCAGAATGCTATGTAGTCTGGCAGCATCCACTTAGTGATTTTCCCTTTCTCGACCCCCTCCGATTCGAGGAAGTGGTAGATGTCCTCCTCTGTTACTGAGGCGCCAGGCACAAGTTTTACCAGTGCCATTGGTCGCTCCCCCCATATTTCGTCTGGTACACCTACAAATGTCGCCTCTAGGACGTGGTCGCAGCTTGCCGCTAGATTCTCCAGAAGCACTGTAGGCACCATTTCAGAACCGCTTCTGATGACATCGGTAATCCTGTCGGCGATAGTAATGTAGCCCTCTTCATCCACTTTAGCCATATCGCCAGTATGGAACCATCCATCCCGCCAGGCAATTTCTGTTTTCTCCGGGTCTTTGTAGTACTGCTGTAATATCCAGTGACCTCGGAGCACTATCTCCCCTAAAGTGGCGTTGTCCTGAGGTACTGGTTTTCCATCTTCGCCTACTACCTGTGCGTCGATGCCCAATATCGGCAAGCCTGTCTTGACCCTTACCTGGTCTTGTTTTTCTTTGGGCCAGTTAATCATGTACCGCTTCAAAGCTGCTGTGATAGAACCAGCGGCTGTCTCAGTCATGCCGTAGCCTGAACCCACCCTGAAATTGGGGAAAATCTTCTCGGCTTTGGCTTTCAGTCCCAACGGCAGAGCACCACCTCCGGTGCCGATGGTGCGCAGGCTGCTAAGGTCGTATTTATTCAAGTCTTCAAATTCGAGCAGCATAGCTAACATAGTCGGCACCAGTCCGGCTGAAGTCACCCTTTCTGTTTGCACAATCTCGCAGAAGCTCCGCGGGCTGAACCTACCGGGGAATACTATCTTACTTGCTGTAGCAACGCCTGACCATGGTGCACCCCAGCCATGAATGTGAAAAAGCGGCACATTTACCAGTGGTACATTCACGATAGGGACCCCGTCTTTCAACACCTGAAGCAAGTCCTCCCACCGCTTGCTGGTTGCCATCACCTTTTCAATGGCGTCTGCTTTGCTAATCATGATACTTTCAAGCATGTCGGTCATGTAGACAGCAAAATTGATCCATTGAGCAGCCAGCGTATGAATGGTCTGGAGATAAAGCTGGCGGTGGGTGAACATGACTCCTTTGGGTGTCCCGGTTGTGCCCGTGGTGTAATACAGCACGGCGTAAGTATCCTCGTTGAGGAATGGCCAGTTGAATTCTTCGGGTTGACCTTTGAGCAGTTCTTCATACTCGTAGAGGGGCTCAATGCGTGTCTGGGGCTTTCCTGGACGGTCTGACATGTAGACAAATGCCTTAACAGTTGGCTTTATACGGTCGTAGATTAGCTCAAGCAAAGGCAAGATAGCCTCATCTACAAATATTATCTTGTCTTCAGCATGATTGATAGTATGTATCATATGTTCCCGGGACAGCATCACATTGATGGGGTGTGAGATTGCCCCAAGGCAGGTGCCAGCGTATATCAACTCCAGATGGCGGTGAGTGTTCAGTGCCATGGCGCCAATGCGATCGCCAGGCTCCTCGGGTTTGCCAGGTTGTATTCCCAATTGTTTCAATGCATGTGCGAGCTGGCAGGTGCGCTTATACCACTGGCGCCAGGTAAACCGGTAGTATTCTCCAGCCTCGTTGCGGTAAACGACTCCGATATCATCAGGGTATAAACGTAACGGTCTTTTCATGAGTTCTGTCAGAATCAGGGGGTAGCGTGTGCTGTATTCGGGGTGGATTTTCACTGCCATGGTTTTTTCCTCCTCAAAGTTTTTAGCTCTCTGCCTGCATCTGAGAAGAATTCTACAAGATATCAGCAGGACCACTTAACGGCTTAAAGTTCGCGTGAAGGGATTAGGTCCTTTGACTTTACCAGTACCTTAAAAAACTGTCAAGGGCAGGGCTAAGCTGGTTAGCCGGTGAACAGACGGCTCTTTAAGGATTACCCTAGCCCCGGCTGTTTAATTTTTATAGTTTTACCAACTTGGCGGTGTGGACATCGGGGAGGGCTAGAATTTGCCGTATGTGCTCTTCAGAAAGGGGTTCATCTAGGGCAAGAATCATAAGTGCTTGACCCCTGGGCTGGAGGCGGGCGAGCTGCATGGAACTGATGTTTATGTCTGCCTTTC
>DAOUAI010000110.1:0-13432 GCA_034433775.1 Dehalococcoidia bacterium | reverse complement strand
ACCGGCAGCTTGCCATCCAAGTCGAAGAAACCGTCTTCAATATCTCTCTGCACTTTACCTCTCGGACTGAATCCCAGGTCTTCCATAGTAACCGCCTCGGTGATGGAGAAGCAGTCGTGGACCTCAGCCATGCTTATTTGCTCGCGCGGATTGGTTATGCCAGCTTCTTTATAAGCGGCTTGCGCAGCTCTCACCGTGGCTTCAACATGCGTGTAATCAAACCTGGTGTTAACGTTACCGTCATTAGGTGCCATAGCAATCTGCAGTGCTTTAACAAACATGGGCGGTTCTTTGCTTTTTCGCAACCTCTTGGCTATTTCTGGGGTAGTAATAATAGCAGCGGCAGCACCATCGCTTACGCCGCAGCAATCAAACAGCCCTAATGGCCAGGCAATGATGGGGGCATTGAGAATTGTGTCCATATCCACTTCTCGCTGGAAATGTGCTTTCTTATGGCGGGCACCGTTCATATGGCTCTTCCAGGACACGCGGGCGATCATATGCTTGCCTTCTTCATAGCTTAGTCCGTAACGATGAAAATAAGTAGTCGCCAGCATGGCGAATTGTGCTGGCGGTGGACCAGCTGCTCCTGCCATCATGCCGTGACTTGGTCCAGGGATACCCCCATCACCCAGTCCACTTATGCCGCTGTCTTTGAACTTGTCGACTCCCAGTGCTAGCACGATATCATAAATGCCAGCGGCTACAGCGTAGCAGGCATTCCGGAATGCGTCTGAGGCAGTGGCACAGGCATTTTCTACACGGGTGATGGGAATGTATTGGAGCCGAAGAGGCTCGGACAATGTCATCCCTGTGGAGCCGGTTGTAGTCCCAAGCCAAGCTGCCTGAATATCTTTGGGCTCTATTCCAGCATCTTCGAAGGCTTCGTAGGCGGCTTCCACGATGAGATCATCTGTGCTGGCATCCCAACGTTCTCCGAATTTGGTGCAGCCCATGCCAGCAACTGCGACTCTGTCTTTTATGCTTCCTGCCATTTTTATCACCTCCTCGATTCAAAATTCCTAATTTACCAATTCAAAAGTAGCTTAGTCTCTCACTGGTTTGCATTTCCAGAAATAGACATTGGAACCTGGTGCTGACCGTACCTTTCTGAATGTCATCTCGACCATCATTCCTACCTTACACTCTGCCGGGTCCCGGTCGACCATGTCGAAAAGACCTCTACCACCCCCTTCAAAGTCAACCACTGTGCGTGTTGCCGGCGGGTCAATGCCACCCCCGAGGTAATCATGACTGAAACTGACCACCTTGCCTTTCTTATCGGCGAAGCGATAAGGCTCGAAACTATCCTTGGACTGGCATTCAAGACACACGTGGGCACGCATTGAGGTGCCTTTCATGTATAGTTGGATCGTACCGCATTTCAAACATTTTACACCATAAAGCGGTAACCCTGCTCTTCGCTCTCTCCACTCCGCTGCCATTGATACTGCGCTCCCGCCTGGACGGGAGAGCGGGGCTAATGCCACCATTTCACGCCAGCGTAGATACTTAGTGTAGCTTTCCAGTTCGCCTCTCATCTTCAGATGTCCTTTGATGCCTCGCCTTTGACCGATTTTGGTAATTGCTTCAGTTGTCTTGAGTACAACAGCATCACAGCCGTTGCCCCAATCGACTAGGAGGAATCTATCCCCTGGCTTGGACTGTTCCAGAGCTGAGACCAGTATCATAGGTACAAGTGCTGTCCCTGTGTTGCCAACGCTGTCAAGTAGCGGGTCTTGAATCTGCTCTGGAGTGAAGCCCATAGCTCTAGCCAGAGCGCTGTGTGTTCTGGCGTTGGTGCCATATATACAGGCTTTGGTAATATCCTTTGGTGTCAGGTTTAGCTTCTTTAATAACTTTTGCACTGTTTCCACCGGAGTCACCAGATATCCTGCATCTCGCCCAAAACGGTCTTCCCAGGAGCGGATAAAACGGTCACCTTCAAGCCGCCAATAATCGACCATGTCATCTGATAGCGTGTAATTGCCTTCGACCTCGGCAGCTACACCGTCATCCCCGACCAGAAAAGCCGCGGCGCCATCACCAAGCATTTGTTCGTCTTCTCCTCCAGCACCTGCCATACGCATATCAGCAATAGCCACAAGGACATTCTTCAACGAACCAGCTTTGACTGCATCTATAGCTGATAATAGAGCACCGGTCCCTGCCCTGAGACAATTGGCAAAATCGGCATTTCGTGTATCCCTGCGACAATCAAGGGCGTTAGCTACTATGTTCGCATTCAGGCGTTCAGCATAGGGAGCGGTAGTGGTTGCCAGGAATACAGCGTCAACTGTTTTCGGGTCAACTCCTTTTAGACAATCTATGCTCGCCGCTGTTGCCATAGTAATGGAGTCCTCATCAATAGCAGCCACCGCGCGCTCACCACGTCCGCCAGCACCTCCCCAAGCGGCATTGATTACACTACGGGGTAGTCTCCGATATGGTATGTAGGCTCCAAAAGATTTAATGCCAGCCATTTATCCTCCTTCTTTCATTTTTTAACTCGAGGTGTAAATTGTTCTGATGTCCAGCATAGTTTCCTTGTTAGAGGCGTGTGTACGAGTTCCTTGCGTGTATTCACGTATCGCAAAATTTAACCATACTTTACTTTGAAACGGCACTGCCACGATTATATTACTTTGCTGCACGGTGTTGTCAAACTACCTTAGGTTGTGTGTTTCTGGTAGTGCAAGAAAAAGTCGCTAAAAATTTATGTGGGTTCAGAGACCCAAATAGCAGAATATGATCAGACTGGTCTGGTGTTTTATTTTTGTGCATGTCTCTCTTGATTACGCTTGGCTAGCGTGTCTTGACTAGTGTATTATGTAGTACAGGGCAGGTAAGGATGGAAAGCGGTCTAGAGGTTGTTAGAAAGACGGGGTTCATTATTTTTTAAGCCGGGTATTGCTATCAATTTATCTTGGAATTTAAAGAAGCGGGTGTTGGTCTGCAATAACAATTAGCAAAAGTGGAGCAAGGTATGAACAGAGATGGCGCAAAATTAATTCTGACGATTTTAAACGTCATCGGGTTTTTGGGCACGCTCATTGTGAACTGGTTAGCCAACGCGCTGCCGATAAATAACAAAACAACAGGAGAGTTGTCTGACCAATATCCCAACCTTTTTGTACCTACAGGTCTCACTTTTTCAATATGGGGGGTAATTTACATCCTGTTGGCAGCGTTTGTTATATATAACGTGGTCATCTTATTGAAAAGAGATAAGATCAGGTTAGCACCTTTTGAAAAAATCGGGTATCTTTTCTTCGCTTCGTCACTCTTGAATATGGGATGGATTTTTGCTTGGCATTATGAAATTGTCTCCCTATCGCTGGTAATAATGCTGTTGTTATTGGGATGCCTGCTGGCTATTTATCTCAGATTGGGCATTGGACAAAAGTGCTTTTTGAAGGGAGAACAATATCTGGTACACCTTCCTTTCAGTGTTTACTTAGGTTGGATAACCATAGCTACGATAGCGAACGTTACCGCGTTACTTGTTGATATCGATTGGAACAGGTTTGGGTTGAGTGAACAGTTTTGGGCAGTTGCTGTTATTGTTGTAGGAATCATTATCGCTCTCGGTATACTTGTCAGGAAACAAGATATTTTTTATTGCCTGGTTGTGGATTGGGCAGTTTTAGGTATCCTGTTGAAGCGACTGGCAGCCCCTTTGCCTGCTCAAGGCGTAATTGTTACTACAATTATCGGGCTTGTTGTGCTTACTGCCGGGATAGTAGCTCAAATAGCTAGGAGGAAGGTTTACTCAGTCACTAAGATGTGATCTGTTGCTGGTTTTTTAAGGCGGTGCAATGAGCGGCTTTCTATCAGGCACTTTTATTTATTTCTGCTAGTTCTCCAATTCGATTTGGAGACCGACGAGGACTCTGCATACCATATTGTAATAGCCGATAACTGCGGTCAATTCGACTATGGCACGGTCGCTGAGGAAACCCTTTAGTTTCGCAAAGGTCGCATTATCAACCTTGCAATCTTTGGTAAGGCTATCTGTGTACTCCAGTATCACCTTTTCCCTATCATCAAATTCTAATGCACGGCTTCCGCTGAGTAATTGGTCGATTTGTTTTTGACTGACACCGGCTTGCATAGCAAGGGGGACATGTTTAGTAACCTCGTATTCAGCTTGCAAGAGATTACCTACTCTCAGGATAGCCAATTCTCGCAGTTTAGCTGGCAGTTCCTCTCCTTTGAGGATGGAATTGCCCAGCCGTATGAAGTTGCGACCTATCCAAGGGCAATGTGCTATGACCTTGTGCAAATTGAGGACCTGGGTTCCTTGGTCTTCCAGTCTTTGATATACCTCTTTCATTAAGGGATGTGCCTGGTCTTTTTCTACGAAGCTAACACGTGCCATTATTGCCTCCGAGTGTAATTTTTTATTCGCTACATCGCTGACAGCCCGCCATCGACGCAAATAGTCTGCCCTGTGATGAAAGAAGCCTCCTCGGACGCCAGAAAAAGTACAGCGTAAGCCACCTCTTCCGGTTTTCCGTGTCGTTTTAGAGGTACGCGTTGCTCGATGGCAGCATCGCGTTTTGCTCCCATCAGGGATGCCACCATAGGGGTAGCAATGTAACCCGGTGCCACACAGTTCACTCGAATATTGTATTTTGCCAGCCCTACTGCAAGGCATTTTGTTATAGCAATGACTCCTGCTTTAGAAGTAGCATAGGGGTAATTGTAGTGCCCGTAGAAGGCAGCCATTGAAGCATTGTTCACTATTGCTCCACCGCCGCCTTTGATCATCTCAGGTACGACATACTTACAGGTGATGAGGATGCTCTTGAGATTGGTGCTCATGACTGTGTCCCAGTCCTTCTCTGTTATTTTAAGTCCAGGGTCACCTAAGCCTATGCCTACATTGTTAAAGAGTATATCTATTTTGCCATATTCCTTGGTCACTTGTTGTACCATTCTTTGGGCGTCGGCTTCTCGAGTAGCGTCAGCTGATATTGCTATAGCCTCCCCACCCTGTTTCTTTATGATTTCCGCTGTGTCCATAGCGGCTTCGAGATGTAAATCGACACAAGCCACTCTTGCTCCTTCTTTGGCGAAGAGGATAGCAGTAGCTTTTCCATTACCCATACCTGGTCTTACCGAACCCGCACCTACTACAATAGCAACTTTATCCTTTAGCCGCATTTGCATCTCCTTTATTTGTGCCGTTTTGCTTTCAAGGATACTTTTTACACAAGTGCAGTGTCAAGCACTACTGGAAGCTAATCGGGTATTCCCGCTCTCATAATGGGAAATATCCTGACCTATAAGCTCATTTGACATCGTTTGGGTAAAGAATTACTATTATTAGAGGAAAGCAAATTTATACGAAACGAAGGTTTTTGGTCTCTATGATGGGGTGTTCTTCTAGGAAAGCGAGGCATTTAGATGGGTTCTGTAATTCCTACAACATTATACTTTGTTTTAATCGGGCTTGTTCTTGTCTTAGGCCTGCTCTTCGGCTATTTTGCCAGACAGATATTAGCCAATCAGCAGCTTCGAAAGGCTCAAGATGAGGCAAAACGACTACTTGAAGAGGCGATAGCCACCCATGAGGAGATGCTCAAGAAGGCCAGGGAGGAGGCAGTCAAGGTTCGAGCTGCTGCCGAAGCTGAAAGCCGTGAGCGTCGCTATGAATTACAAAGGCTAGAGAGGCGTTTTGCCCAGAAAGAAGAAAAACTTGAGCGTAAGCTAGAAGCACTCGAGCGCCGTGAGCGAGCAATATCTAACCGTGAGAGAGAAATTGAAAACCTAAGAGCCCAACTTGATGATTTAAGAAGTAAGCAGATGCAGAGACTGGAACTTATATCAGGTATGTCAAGCGAGGAGGCGAAACAGGAGCTATTGCGGGCTATAGAAGATGAGGTGCGTGAAGAGGCATCGCGGCTTGTACGAGAATGGGAGGCACGGATAAAAAGCGAATCCGAAGAGAAGGCAAGAGAGATCTTAGCAACCACTATACAGCGTTGTGCGACAGATGTAGTTTCAGAAACTACTGTCTCAATAGTACCACTGCCCAGCGACGAGATGAAAGGGCGACTTATTGGTCGTGAGGGGCGTAATATTAGAGCGCTGGAACAAGCTACCGGGGTTGACCTGATTATAGATGATACTCCTGAGACAGTGACCATATCTAGTTTCGATCCGCTGAGACGTGAAGTAGCTAGGATTGCTTTGCAGAGCCTAATACTCGATGGTCGTATTCATCCGGCGCGGATAGAAGAGGTTGTAGAGAAGGCTAAAGCTGAGGTTGAGTCAATAATCAAAAGTGAGGGCGAAAGAGCCGCTCACGAGACTGGCGTGATCGGATTGCATCCTGAGTTGGTACGCTTATTGGGCAAACTAAAGTTCAGAACCAGCTATGGGCAGAACATGTTAACACACAGTATAGAAGTTGCCCACCTTTCTGGGATGCTGGCTGCTGAAATCGGAGCTGATGTAGGAACGGCTAAAAAGGCAGGACTGTTGCACGATATCGGCAAGGCAGTAGACCATGAGGTAGAGGGACCACATGCTGCAATAGGTGCTAATCTAGTCCGACAGTGGGACAAGTCGCCTGGAGTAGCTGAAGCTATCGCTGAGCACCATGGCGAAACCGGAACCACCAGCGTGTTAGGTTATATTGTAGCTACTGCGGACGCTATAAGTGGGGCGAGGCTAGGAGCACGGCGGGAGTCACTGGAACAATACTTGAAGCGTATCGAAGCCCTAGAGAACGTTGCCAAGAGCTTTCCTGGTGTGGAAAGAGCTTTTGCTATTCAAGCCGGGCGAGAGGTACGTATTCTGGTCAAGCCGGAGCAGGTTGATGATCTCGGTGCTATGAGGCTTGCCCGGGATATTGTTAAAAAGATAGAGGAGACCCTGGAATATCCGGGGCAAGTGAAAGTGACTGTGTTACGAGAGGTCAGAGCGGTGGATTATGCTAAATAAGACAAGCAAGGGGTTATATTGCGTATCTTGATGATAGGTGATATTGTGGGCAGGCCTGGCAGGAGAGCGGTACGGCAGTTTCTACCAGGCCTGTTCCACGATTATCAAATTGATTTGGTGATAGCCAACGGCGAGAACGCTGCTGGGGGATTAGGACTGACTCCTGAGACTGTGAAGGAGCTTCTTGATTGTGGCATTGATGTGATAACTACAGGTAATCACGTTTGGGCCAAGAAGGAGATAATCCCCTGCCTTGACAGCGGCCTTCCTATTCTTCGTCCTCTCAATTTTCCCCCAGACGCGCCAGGGCGTGGCTATTTGGAGGTTAAGGGTGTGACGGTTGTTAATCTTATCGGGCGTGTCTTTGTAGGACAGTTCGATTGCCCTTTTCGAGCTATGGACTCTCTGCTCTCCTGTGTGTCTGATGTAAGTCGGACTGTTGTGGTCGATTTTCATGCTGAAGCTACCTCCGAGAAAGTTGCTCTGGGGAGATATCTGGACGGGAGAGTAAGTGCTATTTTGGGCACGCACACCCATATTGGTACTATAGATGCCCAGATTTTACCTAAGGGCACTGCCTATGTCACCGATGTGGGCATGACAGGGCCTATAAACTCGGTGATAGGTGTTGATACACAACTGGCAATCCAGAACTTTCTTACTAGTATGCCTCACCGTTTTGCTATAAGTGAAGGACCGGCTACTCTCGATGCTGTATTGGTCGAGGTAGACAGCGCAACAGGTAAGGCTACGATAATACAGCGTATAAAGCAGAGCGAATAATGAGGGCTGATCTACATGTTCACACCACTGCTTCCGACGGGAGGCTTGATCCCGAAGAAGTTGTTTGTCTGGCAGTCGGGATTGGGCTTGATTGTATTGCAATTACAGACCATGATACAGTTGACGGCGTAGTACCTGCTCTAAAGGCAGCACAAGCATTTCCTGATTTCTTGGTCGTCCCCGGAGTCGAGATCAACACTGATGTTCCTGATGGCGAAGTTCATGTACTAGGCTATTTTTTGGATTATACTGACCAGGCGCTGGCATCTACCCTACAGAAGTTACGTAATGCCCGGAGGTCACGCGCTCAAGAGATGGTTGTTAAACTGGCAAATCTTGGCCTGAATCTTGAATGGTACCGAATTGAAGAGCTGGCACGGGGAAAATCAATATGTAGACCTCACATAGCGAAAGCTTTGCTGGAAAAAGGGTATATTGATTCGGAGAAAGAAGCCTTTGATAAATATATAGGGCATGGCAGACCGGCTTATGTAGAGAGGTATAAGTTGTCTCCTTCGGAGGCTGTTAAGCTGATTGCCAAAGCTCGGGGTCTACCGGTGTTAGCTCACCCGGCTGATATCGACAACCTAGACGGCATCCTTTCCGAATTGAAAGAATTCGGGCTGGTTGGCATCGAGGTATATTATCGTGACTATAGTATGGAAACAATTGATAAGCTGCTGAAGGTGGCTAACCGGCATAGTCTGATTGCTACAGGTGGCACTGACTATCACGCTTTTAATGATAATATTGAGGTAATGATGGGGGAGATGCTTACTCCACCAGAATCACTAGAGAAATTGTTTGCTCTGGCAGACTCACATAGTTTGGAGTTACTAAAGGCTATGAACCCGAGACTGAAGGTCTCCGGCAAATAGCCTGGATTCTGGCAGCTTTAGACTACAAGACCATTAAAGAAAGGAGGACTATACTATGGAAGCCTTTCGCGAGATCTTCTGGGGCATCAGTTTTGGACCTTTTATCTTGTATCCCTTGGGGATAGCTGCACTGGCGATTTTTGTATATGCAATATACCGACGTTCACTATTGTGGAGACTGGGTAGGTCGGAGAAACGATGGGACAACTTGGGAAAGAGAATCTGGGATTTTATAGTTACCGGCATTATAGACGGCTTATTCCATAGGCGGTTCTTCCGCGAGCCATATCCCGGGACAATGCACTTCTTGATTTTTGGTGGCGCTATCGTGTTGCTCGTGGGGACAGCCCTAGATGTCATAGACCACTATGTAATCCATTTCATACGAGGCAACATGTATCTTGGGCTCAGTTTTACTCTGGACCTTGCTGGGCTAGCTATACTCATTGGCGCTATTATTGCATTGATACGACGGTATGTTCAGAAACCAAAAAGGCTTGAGACTGTCTTGGATGACGCTGTGATTTTGAGCTTTATTTTTGTCATCGTTCTTACAGGCTTTTTCTTGGAAGGCTTTCGGATGCTTGTTGCAGTTCCTGAGGGGATGCATCAACCTGAATTCTATGCTCACCCTGAATGGTCAAAGTGGTCTTTCGTGGCTTACTTCATAGCTGGGCTATTTAGTAATCTATCTGAAGTTACAAAATCGGTCACCTATGTGGCTCTATGGTGGTTTCATGCTGCGGTTTCTCTGGCGGCTATATTCTATGCCTGCGTCACCTTTGATAAGCTAACACACATTATTGTTTCACCGATAAATGTCTTTTTCCGTTCCTTAAAACCAAAAGGTGCTCTTTCACCTATAAATCTCGAGGAGGCTGAAAGTTTTGGCGTTAGTAAAATAGAAAGCTTCACCTGGAAACAACTTCTTGACCTCGATGCCTGTACTAATTGTGGTAGATGCCAAGATAGATGCCCGGCTTATCTTACTGACAAACCTTTGTCACCGCGAAAGTTAATCCAAAACTTGAAGTCTCACTGGCTTGAAAGAAGCAAAGTACTGCTCCATGCAGGTGGTGCTGATGGGGGAGGAGATAAAGTGCTTATTGGAGAAGCGGTGACCGAGGATGAAATCTGGTCGTGTACCACCTGCCGTGCCTGTCAGGAGATATGTCCTGTCTTTATCGAGCACATTGACAAGATTGTTGATATGCGTCGCAATCTGGTTCTGGAGCAAGCACGTGTACCGGAGACAGGCGAGGCTGCATTGCGTTGTATCGAAGCTAGGGGGCATAGCTGTAGAGGAACGACATTTACCAGAACAGATTGGACCAGTGGACTGGATATCACACTTCTGTCTGAAAGTAAGGATGTAGATTATGTTTATTATGTAGGTTGCGCGTCTGGCTTGGAAGAGAGGAGTATGAAAATAGCAATCTCAGTAGCGAAGATTTTGAAAGCTGCTGGAGTGAACTTTGCTATCTTGGGACCGGAGGAGACTTGTTGTGGTGAGCCAGCTAGGAGATTGGGCAACGAATATCTTTTCCAAATGCAGGCGGTGAAGAATATAGAACTGCTGAAGAACTATGACGTGAAAAAGATAGTGACAAGCTGTCCTCACTGCTTTAATACCATAAAGAATGAGTATCCACAGTTTGGTGGTGAATTTGAGGTAGTCCATCACACCGAACTTATCGCTGCTTTACTTAAAGAAGGCAAATTGCATTTGACCCCACAAATAGGCGGCAGGGTGACTTATCATGACTCTTGCTATCTTGGCAGGCATAACGATATCTATGAGTCTCCAAGACGGATATTATTTGCTATTTTGCAGTCCAAACTGGTGGAGATGGTACGCTCACGACGCAATGGTTTTTGCTGTGGCGCTGGTGGTGGGCGCTACTGGATGGAGGAAAGAATCGGAAAGAGAATCAGCGAAGCTCGCATTGAGCATGTGCTGGAGGTCAGGGCTGATACTGTGGCTACAGCTTGCCCTTATTGCTTGCAGATGTTCGAAGATGCTATAAAAGCGAAAGGGGCTGAAGAGTCGCTTAAAGCCCGAGACATTGCAGAAATAGTAGCAGCACAGCTCTAATAGCTCTGTATCTTATTCCCGAAGAAGATGATAGGAGGCTTTAAGGGCGTGAGGATTGCACGCTGTCGTCTAATGCCGTATAGCCCTAACGTGGAAGTCGAGCAGCTTTTTCAATTTTTCAGGGGAGCTACTCTTCATCATAGCTTCTTCTAGGGTGATCAATTTCTTCCTAACAAGGTCAGCTAGGGCTTGATCCAACGTTTGCATTCCTTCACTGGCACCAAGTTGCATTACATTGTGCAATTCGTAAGTCTTACCTTCACGTATAAGATTTCTAACAGCAGTGTTGGCAATCATGATTTCAAAGGCGGCAATTCTACCTTCACCTGCGGCTCGAGGCAGCAATGTCTGTGAGAGTACTGCTTCAATTGCTTGGGAAAATTGTAGCCTGATCTGTTGCTGTTGACTGGGTGGGAAGATATCAATGATGCGGTCAACTGTTTGTGGGGCATCAGTAGTATGGAGTGTGCCCATTACAAGGTGTCCAGTCTCGGCTGCTCTCATAGCTGTGGAAATAGTCTCGAGGTCACGCATCTCACCAACGAGTATTACATCTGGGTCATGCCTTAACGCATGGACTAAGGCTTGGTCGAACGAATGGGTGTCGCTGCCTAATTCTCTTTGGGCAATTATACATTTGATATTTCTGTGCAGATATTCGATCGGGTCTTCTATTGTGATGACATTGCGGGCGAGGGTTTGATTTAAGTGATGGATCATAGCGGCTAGAGTCGTGGATTTACCACTGCCTGTGGGACCGGTGACCAGAATGAGCCCTCTGGGTCTAAGGACGAGTTCTTTGCAGACCTGCGGTAGCCCGAGTTCATCGATGGTGGGGATGTCAAACGGTATCATACGGAAAGCAAGGCTGATGGTTCCCCGCTGCTGCAAAACATTGACACGGAATCGAGCGAGTTTGGAAACACCGTAAGCAAAATCTAATTCTTTCTCCTTGTAAAACCTCTCTCTTTGCATCGGGGTAGTAATTTGGTTTAGAATGCTTTCGGCATATTCTGGCGTAACCGGGGGCAGATCTTTTAGTACTGTTAAATTGCCATCGATCCTCAGCACAGGTGGTACAGGCACTCTTATATGCAGATCCGAAGCTCTTTTTTCTACCATTAACCTTAGCAGTTCGATTATCTCCATCCTCTACCTCCAAACTATCTCTTTGGTCACGGTGGCAACGACTGGTAAGTGGTCAGAGGCAGTGCTCGGTGGCACAACCACATCAAGCACATTTAAATCGCTTGATGCCCAGATATAATCTATGCGGCGCACTGGATTATCGGAACTGTAGGTAAACGGTGGATTGCTGTGCATTACCTTTGCTGTGTCTGTGAGCCCCGCTCGTCTGAAGGCGATAATCTCTGAACTATCGGGCTCGCCATTAAAATCGCCCATGATAACTGTGTGGTCTAGGCCATTCCAGAAATTTAAGATGGCTTGAGATTGTGTTTGCCGTATAGCGGCGTCGTGTTTGAGGTGATGAAAGTGTGTGGCAATTACCTTCAATGTGTCACCGTTGCCTAAGTCTATAAGAGCTACAATGAAACCTCGTTCAATAAATAAATCAGAGGGTGGCAATGCATGCCGGCTGTAAGCCAGCACCGGATATCGGCTAAGAATAGCATTGCCCCACAAGGGGTCGGCTGTAGGTCCGAAGATATATGGCATCTTCAATCTGTGGGACAGCCAGGCAAGCATGTCAACTCGCCCGCTTACTACCCAGCCTCTAGATACTTCTTGTAGCGCCACAACATCCGGATTGCTGTTTTCGATAACCTTGGCAAGCTCTTCCATATCAAGGTGTCCCTTGGTATTAAAGCCATTGTGCAGATTATAAGTCATAACACGAAGAGGATAACCTTTGCCCTGAACAGGGACTGGTTGTTGCCAGGTAAGAAAATTAGCTAATGGTAATAATAGAAGACAAAAAGCAGAAGCTGTAGCCACCCATAATCGTCGATCGGTTTCTAAATGTTTTCTTTCTCTCAACAGTGCGATAGTAGCACAGATAAGCATTATCGCACCAGCTAGGGGCTCTAGTATCGAATTACTATAAGGTAACTTCATATCATAGACAGCATAATAGGCGAACAAGAATACCAGTAGTAACAGCATGCCTATAGCACTAGCGATGGAAACTGTGTTATTTTCTCGAATTCCCCTGACTATTATAATAGCTATGAGCATCGACGCAAGGACTTGTGACAGGAGCAAGAGCAGGGTTGCCGGCAGTGGCGCTTTTTGCTGGGCAAAGGTCAAAGCTGCGACTAGGATGACCCCGATACCAAGCCCCCATGGCCAGGATATGGTCTGAGATTTGTTCAGAAGCCAAGTTGCTGCAACCAAGCCTACAAGTTGGGCTGTCAGTACTACGGCGAACGCTGCTGGCAATTGCCAGTTTGTAATCGCGGCTAGACGTGGAATATTCTGGAGGACTACCATCTCAAGAAATAAAAATGGACCAATGGCAAAGAGCGAATATGATTGTAAGGGCGACTTTGTAGATGCTTTATCACCAAGGTTGTGCGTTCTGTTTGTCGCAGTAGTTCTGCTACGGGGGGTGATACCGAAGAGTAGTAGTACTTGGAGCATTACCAGTGCTGTTGTCAGCAGGATGGGTGCTAGTTTAACCTGCCAGATAGGGTCATAAGTATTAAAAGCGCCGTTGATGGCGGTATCAAGGAATAAACCTCCCAAGAGTCCTAGAACCATG
>DAOUAI010000109.1:0-5830 GCA_034433775.1 Dehalococcoidia bacterium | reverse complement strand
GGTGCTGAGCAAGTTACAGCCGGGCACTACATACCACTATCGGGTGCGGGTGGAGGGGCAAGGCGGAGGACCGGTGGTCTCTGAGGACAGGACTTTCACAACTCGCAGCGCTGTATCCGGGCTGGAGACTGGCATCACCGAGGGCAAATTAGCAATCGACTTTACCTTGCCCGACCTGGAAGGCAAAAAGGTAAGTTTGAGCCAGTTTCGAGGCAAGGTGGTGATGGTCAAATTCTGGGTTGACAGTCTGAGCTGCCGTAACGAGATGCCTGTCATCCAGAGCTTCTACCAGAAATGGTCGGATAAAGGATTTGTCGTCCTGGCGGTCAACTGGAAGCAGACGCCAGAGCAGGTAAAAGCTTTTGCGAAGGATAAAGGGCTCACCTTCATTATCTTGCTGGACGAGGCGGGGGAGGTCAGCGCCAAGTATAATGTGGCACCCAGCGTCACACCGGTTACGGTGCTTGTTGACCGTAATGGGGTCATCAAAGAGAGGCGGGATGCAACGTTCAAGAGTGAGGTACAGATAGAGAGTATAGTCAAACCTTTGCTATCAGCAGAGTGACTCACACATGAACATCACACGACGAAAGCGCCTGTTTATTTACCTCATAATTTCCCTTCTTCTAGTACCTGTGCTGGCGGGCTGTTCCGGGCGTTCGAGCGGACTTAGCGATGCGGTCGAAGCACCCGATTTCACCCTGCCCGACCTGGAGGGGAAAACCATCAGCCTGCGTGATTTTCGCGGCAAGCCTGTTATCCTTGTGTTCTGGAGGGTCAATTGTCCATCCTGTGAGTACCAGATGCCCTTCTTGCAGGCTTTTTATGAAAAATGGTCGACGGACAAAATAGCACTGGTAACGGTAAACGTAGGGGAACCGCTGGCAATGGTTGGAGAGTATGTGTCTGCCCACGGACTGACCTTTCCCGTCCTGCTTGACACCCGACAGCAAGTGTCACAGACTTACGGTATTATCGGTGTGCCATTCACTTTTTTCATCGACGATGGGGGCATGTTCAGGGCGTATCGTGTTGGTCCTTTTCAAGACCGCGAGGCCATTGAAAAGGCGGTGAAGACTGCTTTCCCCGGTCTTGAAATGTAGCTAATACAGCACTCCAGCGCGGTAGTGCTCAGCAGCATGCTTCGGGTTTACTCCTCTCCATCAAGTAGCTGTTGACTTATCTCCTCCCCCTGTCTCATTCTGCGTAGAATTTCTGTTGCTTTGTCAGTGTTATAGCCTATGCTAGAGAGAGCAAGGTTGAGGAACTCGAAACTGGCTTCGTATTCAGGGCTTACCAGTCCCGTAACACCAAGGCGCCTTAGCGTGTCAGCTTCTCTCTTACGATGCACCCGGGCAATTATCTTGAGTTTGGGATTGATGCTCACGGCATTCTTCACGGTGGAGACCACCGCTACCGGGTCCGGATAGGTGACCACCAGTGTCTTAGCTTTATCCAGCCCGGTTAGCGAGAGTACATGTCTGTTGCTGGCATCGCCGTATATGCAGGGCACACCTTTAGTCCGCAGTTCATGGACGACATCGGGGTCGATCTCCACCACCTCATAGGATATTTTAAGCCCATCCAGGTGCTGGGCAATGTTGCGTCCCACACGACCATAGCCGCACAGCACAATATGAGGGTCAGCAGGAGTTTTTTTCAGTCCCTCCTCCTGAGCAGTGACCATTCTTGCGTCCTTAGCCAGAGCAAGTCTGCCCATCTTGGGCTGGAGGCGCGATGCCAGCCACATGAATGTGGGCGTGAGTAACATGGTGACCACAGTGCTGGCAATGACCAGTGAGTAGAAGTCGTAGCTGATGACTCCAGCGCTGACCCCGGCTTGTGCCAGGACAAAACTGAACTCGCCTATCTGTATCAGACCAACCCCAACAAGCAGAGCCGTCGGGTAGGTATAGCCGAACAGTCTGGTAATAGTGAAGCAAATGGTAAATTTAACGACGACGATGATGGATATAATCTCCGCTAAGGTGATCCAATTACCGGCGATGAACCCGGGATTGAGAAGCATGCCCAATGAGACAAAAAACAGGGTGGCAAAGATATCACGTAGAGGTGTTATCTCAGCCAGAGCTTGATGGGCGAAGACAGACTCTCTGAGCAGCAGTCCGATGATGAAGGCGCCAAAGGCGATGGAGAGCCCAAAGGCGTAGGTGGCAAAAGCTGCGCCCAGACACAATATCAGCACGGTGAGCAGAAAAAGCTCCCGTGACCTGACGCCGGCGACGTTGCCCAGCAGCCAGGGCAATACCCAGAGACCGAGTACCACCGCCACTCCTATAAACAGGACTGCCTTGCCGATAGCTAGCCCGAAAACAGGGAGGAAATTGTATACCGGCGTGCTGAACAGGGGAACGCCGACCATCATCAGCACCACCGCCAGGTCCTGAAGGATGAGAATCGCTATCATTATGCGCCCATGCATCGAGTCCAGCTCGCCACGCTCCAGCAAAAGCTTGAAGTCCACCATGGTGCTGCTCATGGAGATGAGCAGACCGAAGAAAGCAGCCTGACCTAGGGAGAGGTGGAGGATGAATTTACCTGCCACCATCCCCAGGGCGATGGTGCCTAGGATCTGGATGACACCCCCCCATATCCCCACCTTACCCACTTCTCTTAACTGACCGTAGGATACCTCCAGCCCCACGGTGAACATGAGCAGGACAACGCCTATGGTAGCCAGGTTTTCGATTAAGGCCACGTCTTTGACCACGCCCAAGCCATAGGGTCCGATGGCGGTACCCACCAGTATATAGCCGAGAATTACCGGCTGTCCTAAACGGTGGGCAATCAGCCCCCCTATAAGGGCAGCAACTAGAACGATGGTGATGTTGACAACGGGGTCGAATCCTGCCATAATCCAGCCAGCCCGTGCTTTGCCCCGATTTTAACATATAGATGGGTTGTAACTAAACTCGTAGAAAGGAGGAGCTAAGATGTTTAAGACCCGTGTCACCGAGCGTTTAGGTATCAAATACCCTATTATCCAAGGCGGCATGATGCGCGTTTCCACGGCGGAACTGGTGGCTGCCGTATCGAATGCAGGCGGGCTGGGAATACTTTCTGCCTTTACTTCACCCTCGCCGCAGGAACTGGTGACGGAGATCAAGAAGACCAGGGAGCTCACCAAGAGCCCGATCGGGGTCAACATCACTTTGCTGCCCACGCTGCGCCCCATAGATATAGACGGCTACATCGATGCAGTGATAGATTCGGGGGTGAAGATCGTGGAGACGGCGGGGAGAAGCCCTGAGCCGTATATGGAAAAGTTCAAAAAAGCCGGGGTGACGGTGATACACAAGTGCACGGCTGTCCGCTTTGCACGCACCGCACAGAGGATAGGCTGCGACATGGTAAGCATCGACGGTTTCGAGTGCGCGGGACATCCCGGAGAGGAAGATGTGGCCTCTCTGGTGCTGATACCGGCTACGGTGGACGCTGTTGATATACCGGTGATCGCTTCTGGTGGCTTCGGTGATGGGCGGGGGCTGGTGGCTGCACTGGCACTTGGTGCTGAGGCGATGAACATGGGCACCCGCTTTGTGGCGACCAAGGAAGCCCCGGTGCACCCCAAAGTAAAGGAATGGCTAATACAGGCTACCGAGCGCGATACTGTCCTCGTTCTCAGGTCGCTCCGCAACACCATGCGTGCTTTGAGGAACCCCACCGCTGAGAAAGTAGCGGAGATGGAGAAGCAAGGGGCTGACCTTCATCAACTGGAATCGCTGATAAGCGGCACCAGAGGCGCCAAACTTCTGGAGGAGGGGAATATCGAGGATGGTCTGTTTACCGCAGGACAGGTGGTCGGGCTGATACACGATATCCCAACGGTTAAAGAGCTTATGGATAGAATAATGAAAGAGGCTGAGGAAGTACTTTCCCGGCTCAAAGCCAAGGGTCAGTTCAAGCCTCTTCGTAAACCGGTGCCACCAGCGGCTAAATAACTTTTACAGGTATATCACGTCATCGGGCTTGTCCAGAGAAAGGAACACCAGCAGGTAGTTCTTTAGCTGGGTGGTGATGATAAAGTTCTGCCTCACGTGTTCCCTGCCGTTTTTGCCCAGCCAGGCAGCGTATTCCGGGTTGCTCAGTAACTGCTTGATGGCGTAGGCAGCGCCCTCGACCGTATAGCACAACAGACCGGTGAGCTTGTTTTTTATCTGCAAGGGTATACCGCCCACTGCAGACGCTACCACCGGCTTCCCTTTCCACAGGGCTTCGCTGATGGTAAGCCCGAAGCCTTCTTTTAATGATTTCTGGATGACCACCGTGGCAGCACGCTGCAAGGCGTTGATCTCAAGGTCGCTTTCCGGCGGTATGAGTAGCACATGGATGTCAGGGTTTCCTTCAGCCTGTTTCCTCACCTCCTCGAGCACAGCTTCGGATTCGGGGTCATCGGTAGCAGTGCCACCAGCGAGTACCAGCTGGCAGTCCATGCTTTTGCGCACTATCTCGAAAGCCTCGATAACCCCGACAGGGTCTTTAAGTCGGTCGAAGCGTGATATCTGCACAATTATCGGCTTATCCGAGGTGAGTCCGTATTTCTTCAGCACCGATTCTATGAAAGCCGGCTCCAGTTCTTTATTTTTATCGCTGAGTGGGTCTATAGAGGGGGCGACCATAAACTGGCGGACAGGCAATTTTTGGGCAAAATTCGGAGCTGAAAAGATGGCGGCATCATATTCAAGGACAAATTGGCGCATAAAATTCCATACCTGTTCATCGGGGTTGGATATGTCGATGTGGCATCTCCACACCCATTTCCCGCCAATTTCCTTCTTCTTAGCTATCAGCACTACTGGCTGCGGGTCGTGGATAAAGAAGATATCACCGAAAAACCTCATCTCCTCCACATTTTTCTTGCTTACCTCCAGGAACAATTCGAAGTCTTGAGGCGAGATAACGGTGTTTTTACCGTGCAAGGCATTGTGAATTCTCTTGGTCACTTCGAAGAATTCCTGGTTACCCTTGATTACATCCCATTGTGTATCCACACCTAGTTGATTGAACAGAGGCACCATGTGCTCCAGGATCTCAGCAACTCCGCCGCCGATGAAGGTGGAATTTATCGTCTGGATGACCCTGCCCGATAAGGCTTCGGCGAGCATCCTTAACTCCTGGATACAATTCTTGCCCACTACCGGCTCATAATCCTGGATCCGGCTTTTCGATTGACTGTGTCTTTCGTTGTGTATCATGGTCCTGTTTACTTAATCCGCTTCTCAATAAGCTGCACAACGGTTGTTCGCAAGCTTTCTAACGTGTAATTGTATGGGTCGAGGTTAGCAAGCCTGTCAGCGAGGTCTTTGTCGCCGAGGCATTCTTCTATCCAGATGGAAAAATCGTTGACGCCTTTTTTCAACCGCAAGCGCGATTCGAACATGTGATAAAATAGACCCCCTTGGCTTATCTGCTTCAGCACCTCAACAAACTCTCTGAGGTCATGGGCAACATAGGGGGTGGGCAGGACAAAGCTTATGGACTTAATAAAGTGGAATTCTCTGCCAGGTCGTGCCTGGCGCCCGTCGGGGTTACGGGAAAGATAATCGGTTATCACGCCCTCGATTCTAGCCCTGAGAGCATTTATAGTGGGGAAGTCGAAGATATCGATGCTAGCCAGCTTCTCACACAGGACCTCACAGCCCAGCTCATCACTCACCCACAGGGCAAAATCATTAGCTGGCTCCGGAGTAAGGAAGTGGTATTCTTCGAGGAAGTGGTGCGTATGGTAGTAGATTACTGACTCGGGAACCTCTTTTATCAGCCCAGCCAGTTCAGAAAGGTTGCTGGCTTTAAGCCCGGTCAATTCTTT
>DAOUAI010000108.1:0-17060 GCA_034433775.1 Dehalococcoidia bacterium | reverse complement strand
CCTTGCTCTTGTCTGGACCCGTCCCGATTAAACCTGTGAGCATGGATGAAATAAATTGCGACCCTGTATCAGGGAGAAATTCAGAGATAAATCTATCATGGAAGCCGCTTTCTTTATCCTTGGGATATCGCATTGAGATAGCAAAAGATGAGGATTTTGCCTTAAAAGTTGCTGATATTGGTAACACATGGGGAGGGAAGACCTCAAGTCTGAGTAGGACGTACGGCTCTGATCCCCACACCCCCTATGTCCCATATGACTCAGACTCTCCCGCTTTAGTTATACCTCCCGGAGGTGGCACAGTTACCGATAGGAATGGCAATACTTGGATAGTACCAGAGCTTGAAGCCGGTCATACCTACTACTGGCGGGTCACTGTTCAGAGCGTAGCTACGGGTGATTATGTAACCAGTCCATCGTCATGGCGGGAGACATTTGTAATAAGTCCCGGCTATAAAGTTGCTGCACGCTATGTTAACCCGGAACCTTTAATGCCCAAAAATGGCAGCGTGGATTGTCCAACAAAAGGCATTGCTTTCGCTTGGTCACAATTACCGAATGCTACTAAATACGAATTTGTCCTTGCCAGAGATAAAAATTTAAAGGATGTTGTATTCACTGCAGTAACTGCGGGCACAGCCTGCATTTACGAAGATGGGTTGGAACCTGGGAAAGTATATTTTTGGCGGGTAAGAGCATTAGAGCCTGCGTTCAGCGACTGGAGCTTTATCTCGGTATTCCGTACCAAATTGGCGCTACCTTCGCAAACTACTCATGTTTCATCACCAGCATCGCCAATTAAGTGGCTATGGGTTATTGGAGTATTGGTATGGATAGGCTTACTTATTTTGGTGATTCACACGAGGAAGTGAACTACAAGGACATCCTGTAAAATTCTGCACAAAATAGCCGACTGGAGATGATGAATATCACACGCCCCATTAAGTTCTGGCTCGCCCTTGGTAAAATGCAGCCACGAATATAAGTATGGCACCTAAAACGATCGAGGCCAATATTTTCGCCAACTTAGGCAGATCCATCGTCAGGAAAAAAGCAAAGGTGAAAACCCCGGCAATGCATGAAAGGACATAGCTTACCAGGTGCGCTTTAATCGGCTTCCGTCTCGCCCCCATCCAGCTTAGCCAGCCTATAAAGGCGAGAGCACCTACTACTGCTACAGCTATCATATGCTACCAGCCTATCGTCTCTAGAAATTTCCCCAAGAAGGCAAACATTCCTGTAGTCAGAACCAGAGATAATAATTTGCCAACCTCTGATAGATATCTGACATACTCAGCAGCAAGATATCCAACTCCTGAAATGCATAGCAAGATGCCAAAACCATATAAGGCATAAATCCTCATACTATCGGTGTCTCCCTATTTTAATGGAACGGGTGGTGGGGGTATAATGCTCCTGCCCCTATACCCAAATATTATCTTTCGCTCTCGACTCGAAGAGTTTATTCTTATGGTATAATTACTATACTCTTCATTTATAACACTCGTCGCTAGCTCGTCAGATGTAAGTGCCCACTCAACTACCGCGCTACTAAAACTGGTAATCTTTATCTGCTTATCTACCAGGTCCACAAGCTTGTTTCCGCCTTCCCAAACTGATACTGTAAGCCGATCTTCGTATGAAGAAAATGTCCGATTCTCTATTTGATAACGAAAGTAGGCAGGTTTTCCAAACGTAATTTCACCACCATAATATGCCCCCTCAACTTCGGGAGTCCACTGGTTGTCAAATTCAATTTTACGTTCATATTCCTCATATGTTATGTAAAGTACATCGTAAACCCCGAGATAACCGTCAGCAATAAAAATGCCTAAAATCCCGGCGAAACAAGCTAACGCCAGGCTTAAATATAAGTATCTCGTGTGGCCCATGCCCACTACAGTGACCTATTCTACTACCTACTGCTCAAGACCGCAATATAGCTCCGAAATCATGTGATAGCTTTGTTAAAATCTGCTGCTGCACCTCTTCAATTTCTGCGTCAGTTAAAGTATGAGTAGGAGACTGATAGACAATTCTAAACGCTAGAGATTTTTTCCCTTTTGGCACTTGCTCACCTGCATAAAGGTCGAAAAGAGACACCGAACTTACCAGAGGATATCCGCGGATAGTCGAATAAATCTGCTGGTAAGTCACCTCTTCGTTAACCAGTAAAGCAACATCCCGACTGGCACTCGGGTATTTGGGGAGCGGCTGGTATTTTATTTCGCGGCCGGCACTTAGATTTAACAGCTTATCCAGCTCCAGTTCAATGAGAAAGGTGTTCGCTGGGACTTCGAAAGCTGCTGCTACTTTAGGATGCAACTCTCCTACCACACCTATTCTATTCTTATCAGCCACTACCCATGCACATCTTCCTGTTAGCAAGCTCTCGTCGTCTCCATTCTCGAAGTTTGCCTCTATACCCAGCCTTGACAGAACAGTTTCAACAACACCTTTAGCTGTAAAAAAGTCTACCTCCTCAAGTTCACCTTTCCAGAACGGTCTATACCGAGTACCGTTGATCACGGCACAGAGCATTTCTTTTTCCTCAGGTAAATCTGCTTTTCGCGAAAAAAATACCTTTCCCAGCTCAAAAAGTCTAATAGTGTCTTCCTCGTACCTTCTGTTGCGAGCCAAGCTAGTCAATAGACCAGGGCGCAAGCTGGTACGTAAATACTCCCATTCGCGTGACATAGGATTAGCTATTTTTACCGGCATAGGAACGCACAGACGAGACTCGGGCGACAGCTTGCTCAACGCCTCTAGACTAACTAAAGAATAAGTGAGCACTTCCTGAAAACCACAACCAACCATGATGTCCTGTAATTCTTTTTTAAGCGTTAGCGCAGGGTTAAGTTCATATTTAGGTAATTGAGCACTGAGCATCGTGGTCGGGATCGCATCGTAGCCT
The DNA here is from genome assembly GCA_034433775.1 of Dehalococcoidia bacterium. GTDB lineage: Bacteria > Chloroflexota > Dehalococcoidia > GIF9 > UBA5629 > CALJTV01. The sequence goes on along the minus strand of DAOUAI010000108.1, from coordinate 14,146 downwards.
ATGATACGGGCAACTTCTTCTACAAGATCAGCGGTACAGCTGATATCGCTCCGCCACCATGGAACACTCACCTTAACATACGAAAGATCGGTAGTTTCTTCACAGCCAAAGCCCAGTACCCTGATGGTGTCCACTATCTTATCTCTGGCAAGGTCGATGCCAAGAAAACGTTTCACATCACCTACAGCGAACAATATTTGCCTCTGCTCCTGCATTCCTGGAAAAGCATCGACTAGCCCCTTCACCACTCTACCGCCAGTCAGCTCTGCCATAAGTTGTGTGGCACGCTTCAGTGCTATCAAGGGCAAGTATAGACTGAGCCCTTTCTCGAACCGCAGTGAGGCTTCGCTGCTCAAACGCAAGTCTTTCCTGCCATGATGAATCACTGCCGGATTGAAATTCGCTGATTCTATGAGGACGCTTGATGTTCCATCTTTAACTTCGGTTTCAGCTCCGCCCATGATACCAGCTACAGCGATTGCCTTCTCGGCATCAGCAATTACCAGTATCTCAGGGCTCAACACACGAGTAACCCCATCAAGAGTCGTAATCGTCTCCCCGGGCAAAGCTCGACGCACAATGATCTGTTTCCCTTTGAGTTCATCGTAATCAAAAGCGTGAAGTGGTTGCCCATATTCCAGCATCACATAGTTGGTAATATCAACAACATTGTTGATTGGTCGCATGCCACAAGCTAGTAGACGTTGTTGCAACCAAACAGGCGATGGTGCGACTTTGATCCCTCTGATAAGACTGGCACAGTAACGGAAGCATAAGTCCGGCTCAGCTATATCTATCGAAATGAAAGAGCTTATCTCACCTTCCGCGTCTGTCTCTAGATAATGAGGCTCGGTTTCATAAATCTGACATCTAGTAATTGCGGCTACTTCTCTGGCAATACCTAGAATTGACAGACAGTCCGGGCGATTCGGTGTCACTTCGACATCTAAGACAGCGTCACCTAAGTAGTCAACAAGTGGCATCCCTACAGGTGCGTCATCAGGCAGTATCATCACTCCCGCGTGGCTATCAGAGATTCCCAGTTCTTTCTCAGAACAAATCATACCCTCAGAAATCACTCCACGGATCTTAGCTCTTTTCAGCTCAATAATACCTCCAGTCTTGGGGTCTACAAGGCGAGCCCCTACTGAGGCAAAAGCCACCTTGGCCCCCAGCACTACATTAGGAGCACCACACACCACACTCTCATTCCGCTTGCCTAGGTCTACCGTAACAAGCTTGAGACGGTCAGCATCGGGGTGTGGCTCTATCTTCACTATCTTCCCCACAACCACATTTTCCCAATTATTGCCAATAACTTGCACATCACCCACCTCTAAACCAGCCATGGTCAATCTATCACACAACTCCCTAAGCGGTAGAGGGACTGCCACATACTCTTTAAGCCATCGTAAAGGGACCTTCACAGCTAATCCTCCATCAAAGCGTCACCAGACGGTCAAAACTGCTTCAGGAACCTGAGGTCATTGCCGTAGAAAAGACGAATATCATCAATTCCATAGCGGAGTATGGGAATGCGCTCCACACCCATGCCAAAGGCAAAGCCAGAGTAGACGTCGGGGTCGATATCAACTCGCCGCAAGACTTCAGGATGTACCATCCCAGCCCCCAGGATTTCTATCCAGCCGCTATTGCCACAAAGACGACAACCACTACCTTGACAAACGAGGCAGTCGATAGCCATTTCTACCCCTGGTTCAACAAACGGGAAATAGTCGCAACGAAAACGACACTTCCTACCTTCTCCAAAAAGTCGGCGAACAAACTCAAATAGTGTACCTTTTAAGTCAGCCAAGGTAATGTTCTTGTCTACTGCCAGACCTTCCACTTGATAGAACATCCACTCGTGTGTAGCATCTGTAGCCTCGTATCGGTAAACCCTTCCCGGGGCTATAATCCTTATTGGTGGTCTCATCTTTTCCATAACTCTTATCTGAACAGGTGACGTATGCGTCCTGAGGAGCATCGGCATTTTCCCTTCTTCAGTTACAAAGTCCACCCATAGAGTGGCGAACATATCACGTGCTGGGTGTTCTGCTGGCATATTTAGAGCTTCAAAATTGTAATATTCCCATTCTACCTCCGGACCTTCAGCAATCTGAAAGCCCATGCTTACAAAGATTTCGCAAATCTCGCGCAGCATTCTGGTTGTCGGATGGAGACGTCCTAGCGGGATTTTTTGTCCGGGCAAAGTGACATCTAGAGTTTCACGTTGAAGAACGAAGGCCAGCCGGTCTTCTAGTTCCTTTCTTTTCTCCGCTAGCTTTGTTTCGAGGGTCTGTTTTACCTCATTAGCCCTTGCCCCTACACCGCGTCTTTCTTCTACAGGTAGAGTTGATATCGAGCGTAGAATCTGCACTAGGTCACTTTTCCTACCTATGTAGCGGACACGCCAATTTTCGAGTTCCTTTAAATCAGCAACGTAGCCTAGATCAGCAAGTGCTCTACGGAGAAGGTCGTCGATCTGTTCCAGCATCTTCTAATAAAAGCTAGCTCTTAGGCCTGTTGGAAATTAATGAGACAATTTTAGAAAATGTTGCCGTGTCACCCACTGCCATCTCAGCCAATGTTTTTCGATTTATTCCTAGGTTAGCCTTCTTGAGTCCACCAATGAATTGACTATAAGAAAGCCCGTGTGCTCTTGCCGCAGCACTTATGCGAGCAATCCACAACTGTCTCATGTCGCCCTTCCGTTCACGGCGATGACAGTAAGCATAATATAGAGCATGAATCACAGACTCATGAGCGCGTCGATACAAGGTATGCCTAGTTGACCGATGCCCTTTGGTCAACCTCAGCACCTTCTTATGCCTTCGATGTGTAACTATACCTCCTTTAGCTCTGGGCAAAGTTTTCCTCCTGTTCGAACTATTTTAAACCATAAGGCAAGAGCTTCTTTAGCCTGCTTTCATCTGAAGGATGAACAAGAACCATATCGCTATAAAGGCGCTTCGTCCTTGGCGCTTTCTTACGTCTCAAATGGCTCTTACCCCCTTTCATGCGCATCAGCTTGCCGGTTGCAGTAATCTTAAAACGCCTTTTAGCGCCTTTGTGCGTTTTCAATTTCGGCATTAGACTTTCTCCTCTACACCAGTTTTCTTTAACTGCTTGCTCGAAATAGGTGATAACACTAAACTCATAAAGCGTTCATCCGAACTTGGTTCACCATCCAAGCCTGCTATATCCTTTAAATTGTCAGCTACTCTCTGCAACAATTTCAAGCCTACTTCCGGATGAGCACTCTCACGACCACGGAAAAAAACAAGCACCCTTACCTTGTCACCTTCTTCCAGTAATTTCCTCGCTATTTTAATCTTAGTTTCTAAATCATGATCCTTTACCCTGGGTCTAATACGTATCTCTTTAAGAGTGCCACCCCTCTGACTCTTCCGTGCCTTACGCTCCTTTTTGGTTTGTTCGTATCTATATCTACCGTAATCAAGAAGTCGGCAGACTGGCGGTACGGCTGTCGGTGCTACTTCTACCAAGTCAAGGTTCCGCTCACTGGCAATGCGCAATGCTTTTTCAAGTGGCAATATCCCCAATTGTGCTCCAGTCTCCCCTATCAACCGTACCTCCTTTGCCCTTATTTCTCTATTAACACGGAGCTCTCTGGTAATGTCTGTCATCACCTCCTTATCATACGTAAAATATCAAACTAGCGGAAATATATCACATCAGTAGTAAGAAAATCAAAGCCCGTGTGGTGACTTATCCGCAATTACAGACCTCACACGATCTATAAACTGAACTAATGGCATCTGACCTAGATCCTCACCGGTTCTCAGCCGCAGGGCGACCATAGAAGCGTCCAACTCTTTATCACCAAGGATGAGCATGTATGGCACTCTTCCTATCTGAGCCTCTCTTATCTTTAAGTTCATCCTCTCAGAGCGGCTATCCACCTGTGCTCTAATCTTGTTTTCCTTTAGTGCTTCAGCCACTTGAAAGGCATAGTCTAAGTGACGGTCAGCTATCGGGATTATCACCACCTGGACAGGTGATAACCATACTGGAAAAGCTCCGGCGTAATGCTCTACAAGACAAGCAAGAAACCGCTCCATGCTACCTAAGACAGTCCGATGAACCATTACCGCCTGGTTTTCAATGCCATCGTCACCGACGTAAGTGACATTAAAACGCTGTGGGAGATTAAAGTCTACCTGAATAGTAGGCCCTTGCCACAATCGTCCTAAAGCATCTCGAAGTTTGACATCGATTTTCGGTCCATAAAAGACCCCCTCCCCAGGGTCTATCTTGTAATCCAGCTTCAGTCCCTCCAATACTGTCCTTAAAGCCTCTGTAGCCTGCTCCCAGATCTCCGGGGTTCCTGCATACTTCTCCGGGCGCGTGGACAAAAGCAGCTCATATTCACTAAAACCAAAGGTATGCAGCATAAAGCGAGCCAGCTCCACCACCGAGGCTATTTCTGATTCAAGCTGGTCAGGTCGACAGAAAATATGAGCGTCGTCTTGGGTAAAACCGCGAACCCTAGCCAGCCCATGCAATACTCCCGACCTCTCATACCGATACACAGTGCCCAGTTCAGCATATCGGATTGGCAACTGGCGATAGCTGCGCAGCTGGGTTTTATAAATCAGAATATGTCCCAAACAGTTCATCGGCTTGATGATATACTGCTGACCTTCAATGTCCATCGGTGAGTAAAGATTTTCCCGATAAAAATCCCAGTGCCCGCTTATCTTCCATAAATTCAATTTCGCTATGTGAGGAGTATACACAAGTTCATATCCTCTCTTCCTGTGTTCCTCCTTCCAGAAGTCCTCAATAAGCTGGCGCACTAGAGCACCTTTAGGATGCCACAATACCAGACCCGGACCAACCTCATCGTGGATGCTGAAGAGGTCAAGCTCTTTTCCTAGCCGCCTATGGTCTCTCTTGGTTGCTTCTGCTAACTGCGCTAGATGATCCTCAAGCTCTTTCGCAGTCTCAAATGCGACCCCGTAAATTCTTTGCAACATAGGACGGGTCTCATCGCCTCGCCAGTATGCACCAGCAATACTTACCAGCTTGAAAGCACCGATTTCGCTGGTTGAACCAACATGAGGACCTCTGCATAGATCGACAAAAGAACCCTGCCTATATATAGTCACTGTTTCCTCAGGAATTTCTTCAATAAGTTCCAGTTTGTAAGGTTGTCCTGTGAACAGTCGTATAGCTTCTTCCTTAGATATCTCCTCCTTAACAAACGGGAGCCCAGACATAACTATCTCTTTCATTCTTGCTTCAATTGCCGTCAAATCTTCAGGAATAAGTGCTCGAGGTAACTCGAAATCATAGTAAAAGCCATCTTCGATAGCAGGACCAATGCCGAACTTAACTTCATGAAAAAGATCCTGCACAGCCTGTGCCATAATATGGGCGGCTGAATGTCTCATCTTCTCGATCCTAAGTGCTTTATCGTCCTCTACAGCCATGACTATAACCTTGTAATCAAATTGACTCGGCGCTTTAAAAGCCGAGCCACTCAATCGCTGCATTTTATCAGTGATGCTGTAATAGCGTCAAGGAGCGACGGCTTTAAAACTTGCAACCGTAAGCAAGTTAGCAAAGCTTCACGCCAGACAAAAAGTGGGCTCAGTGGGCTCGGCAGGATTCGAACCTGCGACCAACCGGTTATGAGCCGGCCGCTCTGCCGCTGAGCTACGAGCCCATGAAGCTACTAATCAGTCCAGACTTAGTCCAGTAAGAAATATAGCAGACATTACTAGAGTATACCACAACACCAAATACCCCAGAAGCTACATGCTTCCCTTTACACTTCTCACCTATTTGCACTCTCACCAACAATTTCCTACTCGCTGCAACAAGTAAGCATATCTTTTAATTTACAACACAAACTTTGCTGCTGGTGAGCAGTATCATTATAAGATAAAAACAGACCACGAACAAAGACCTCGGGCATTTGCTTGACCAGCAAAGCTTTTTTGTTATAAAATTAGCACTCGAATAATTGAATTGCTAAATTTTTGGCGAGGATTTAAATGCCTTAGAGAGCAGGAGGTGGACATAGCATGCCAATTTACCAGTATATATGTCCAAAATGCAACCTGAGGTTCGAGCTAAAGCAGAGCTTCTCTGCTGAGGCTGTAGCTTCCTGCCCCAAGTGTCAGAATGGGGCTCGCCGTCTTTTTGCCCCTGTTCCGATAATATTCAAGGGGTCCGGTTTCTATGTCACTGACAACAGAAAAGGGAGCCCAGATGACAAAACTAAAGATAACAGCGAACAAAAGGGCAAGGACGCCAAAGAATGAGAGGATCATGACCTGAATTTACTTGAGCCGATCATCACTTCTGGTGAAGGAGGAAACTTATGAATTGTCCGGTATGTGGTAAAAAGGCTGTGGCACGGCTTTATTATTGCGCTAAATGTGCAGTCTACGTACATGTAAATTGCTGGAAAAAGCATGCCGCCACAGCCCATTCAAAACGGTGAAGTTAAACCCGGATCGGCGACTACACTGCAAGTTACACTCCAGAAAGTAAACCGCTAGAGACCCCATCAAATGGGCTTGCCAGTCCGATTAAATTCATGTTACACTCAGAATATGTCCCTGTAGCTCAGCTGGATAGAGCGGCTGCCTTCTAAGCAGCGGGTCGTGGGTTCGAATCCCTCCAGGGACGCCACAAATAGTCTGACCATACTACACTTGTATTTGAATACTTACAGTCATAAGGTTGCTCGTAGTTCTATCTCTAGTACTCTGGGGCAGAATGTCATGCCGAGCTTGCTTCCCGCGAGGTTGATTGAAAAGAGGAATTTTTTTACAATGCCTATAGCATGCCAGACCATGAAAAGTCGTTTGCCTCAGACAAAGTAGGTAATATTAAGCGTACTGAACCTCTGCTTGAACAAGATGTAGCAAAGCTGAAAGAAAGTCTGGGGCAACGCCCAGAACCGACAGTTAATCCCCCATTTATTATTGTGAGCGGTTTACCTGGCACAGGTAAATCGTTCTTTTGCCGAAAGCTGGCAGCAAGATTTCCATGCTGCATTGTGGAAAGCGATGCTATGCGTAAAACATTATTCCCCTCGCCTGAATATAGCAACGCCGAAAATACTCGCCTCTTTAGTGCTTGCCATAAGCTTATAGAATCGCTACTCAATGAAGGAATACCTGTTATATTTGATGCGACTAATCTTTCAGAGCGTCATCGTGAGTATTTGTACAATATCGCTGACAGGACAGGTGCCCGATTGATTTTGATACGGGTTGTTGCGCCTCCTTCCATAGCTTATGAGCGACTTCAAGGACGAAAGGAGCACCACAACTCCGAAGATAAATCAGACGCTGATTGGACAGTTTACAAGCGCATGAGACGGAGTGAGGACAAAATCTGGCGCAATCACTTCGTGGTTGATACTTCTCGCGATATTACCCCCGCCTTGGACAAAATCGTCAAGATACTGGAGCGTTAATGCTTCAAGACATATACTTCACTCTTCCATTCCAATAGGCTAAAATAAATTGCGTTTCTAAATTAATGGAGGTAAACCAACCCAGAAACTGTTTTAGGAGGAAAGTTTTGAAAATCACAGTCGTTTCAGACGATATTACAGCTGTAAAGACAGATGCTGTGGTAGTGAACCTTTTTGAAGGAGTGAAGACGCCAGGTGGAGCTACTGCAGCAGTAGACCAAGCGCTGGACGGCGCCATTACCAAGCTAATAGAACATGACGTTATTAAAGGGAAACTGAACGAGATAACCACTGTTTACAGTTTTGGAAAGATACCAGCCCGCATTGTTGCTGTCGTCGGGTTAGGCAAGCAATCTGAATTCACGCTGGACAAGCTTCGCAGTATTACAGGCGAATTCTGTCGGCATCTTCGCAAGCTGAATTGCCAACGCGTGGCTACAATTGTCCATGGAGCTGGTGCTGGAAATGTTGAGCCCGGTTCTGCATGCCGGGCTATAGTAGAGGGCAGTCTGCTCGGTCTGTATCGATTTCGAAAACATATGACCAAAAAGAACGAAGACAAAGACATCGAGGAACTTCTTATAGTAGAACGAGATGCGGCAAAGCTACAATTGCTGAACGAAGGCTGCACCAGGGGCAAGATTATAGCCGAAGCCACAAACTTGGCTCGTGATTGGGTAAATGAGCCAGCCAACTATTTGACCCCAAGCGAGCTGGCAAGAAGGGCTGAAGAGTTAGCGAGACTTCACAATCTAAGCATAAACGTCCTCGATCAAGAGCAAATGGAAATAGAAGGCATGGGCGCACTACTAGGAGTTGCCCGCGGCAGCCAGCAGCCACCAAAACTGGTCGTTCTCAGCTACAGAGGTGATAGCGCTTCGTCAAAGACTATCGGTTTTGTGGGCAAGGGTATAACATTCGACTCCGGTGGAATCTCAATAAAACCATCTGAAGGAATGGGGGAAATGAAAGGCGATATGGCAGGTGCTGCCGCCGTAATAGCCGCAGTGGCTGCCATTGCCCAACTAAAGCCGCGGATAAATGTCACCGCCATTGCCCCAGCTACTGAGAATATGCCCAGCGGCAATGCACTCAAGCCAGGCGATGTTCTCAAGGCGGCTAATGGAAAGACCATCGAAATCGAGACCACCGACGCCGAGGGGAGACTTATCCTTGCTGACGCCTTAAGTTACGCTGTAAAAATGGGGCTTTCGCCTTTGATAGACGTTGCTACGCTCACCGGTGCCTGCCGAGTTGCACTTGGTAATATCTGTAGCGGCATCTTCGGCAATTCGCAAGAGTTGATTGACCAAATCATTAAAGCTGCAAATGAGACTGGCGAGAAGCTGTGGCAGATGCCTATGTACGAAGAGTACAAAGAACAGAATAAAAGTGATGTCGCCGATGTCAAAAACAGCGGCGGTAGGTGGGCTGGGGCCATCACAGCAGCACAATTCTTGGCTGAGTTCGTTGGAGAGACGCCGTGGGCACACATTGATATAGCTGGCACTTCCTTCAGGGAAAAAGAAAGTGGCTATTTACCAAAAGGTGCTACAGGAGTTGGAGTACGCACGCTCGTTAACTTTGCCCTAAATTCAGCCAGATAGGCTTAATGGCAATAAAAAGACATGCGTAGAGATTAAACTAAAACAAAAGGAGGTGTAATATGAAAGTGAAGTGGCTAGGACACGCGTGCTTTTTAATTACTTCTGAAGCTGGATTAAAAATCATAACAGACCCTTATATAGAGGGAAGCGGTATTAAATACTCGCCGGTTAATGAGTCCGCCGACATTGTCACAGTCAGCCATGACCATTTCGACCACAACAACGTTTCAGCAGTAAAAGGAAATCCCGAAGTGGTAAAGGGCAGTGGTACAAAAACCGTCAAAGGTGTCCAGTTCAAAGGAGTCCCCACCTACCACGATGAATCAAAAGGAAGTCAGCGGGGTAATAATATAGTTTTTTGCTTCACCATGGACGGCGTAAAAATCTGCCACCTAGGCGACTTGGGACATAGCTTAAGCAAACAAGAAATCACCGAGATAGGCAATGTAGACGTGTTACTCGTTCCTGTAGGGGGATTCTTCACTATAGACTCAAAAGTCGCCACTCAGGTATGCGAGAGTCTGAGACCCAAGGTAATCATTCCCATGCATTTCAAGACCTCTAAATTGGACTTCCCTATAGCCCAGGTAGACGATTTCCTTGCGGGTAAACCTAATGTGAAAAAGCTGAATACAAACGAGGTTGAATTTAAGGCGTCAGGATTACCTACAACCTCAGAGATTATAGTGCTACAACCAGCAAGGTAATAATAAACCCGGCGAGACTAATGGCACAGATTTCACCGACTAATAGTCTGCTCAGCAGTTAGATGTTCCCAGGCTGTGCGCGCAGCCTCCATTTCAGCGCTCTTTTTATTCCTCCCGGAACCTGAGCCGACTATCTGGTCTCCCAACCTCACCTCCACAGTGAAATGTCTGGCATGATCTGGTCCTGAGACTTCAACTACATGATAGACAGGCAATTGCTTCAACTTTACCTGAGTGAATTCCTGCAGTAGTGCCTTATAGTTCCTTCTTCCTTTTACATTCACAATATCTGCAAGACTGTCGCCAAGCCACGATAAGATGAATCGGCGGGCTATCTCCAATCCTTGGTCCAGGAAGATAGCACCAACAAGTGCTTCAAAAGCATTGGCGAGATTTGTTTCTCTTTCTCTACCTCCTGTTATCTCCTCTCCCTTCCCCAGAACAAGATACTCCCCCAGACCAAGCGCTATAGCAGCCCCAGCTAAAGTCTCTTGACGAATAAGGGCGATCCTGAGTTCAGTGAGTTCCCCCTCGCTCAATCGAGGAAAATTGCGGTACAGCTCATAGGTGACCACAAAATTCAGCAGAGCATCACCCAAGAACTCAAGACGTTCGTTGTCTGCAACAGCACTGTGAGGATTTTCATTTATGTATGAAGAATGTGTCAACGCCTGCTGGAGCAAAACAGCATCGTTAAACACAATACCTAATTTCTTTTGCAGAGCGCCCAGACCACTCGCTATCGTCATCTCATGAAAAGTATATCAAGCGATGTCAATTGCAACAACTTTGCCTTGTGTCATCAAATACCATTCTGCTATAATCGAATTCTGGTTGGGGATTCGTCTAGCGGTAGGACAGCGGACTCTGGATCCGTATGGCCAGGTTCGAATCCTGGATCCCCAGCCATCATATTAAGCGGCGCATTCGTCTAGTGGCCCAGGACACCTCCCTCTCAAGGAGGAGACCACCGGTTCGAATCCGGTATGCGCTACCAATTGTATTAAGCAAAATTTTTGCGTTGCTAAAACTATTCTGATATACGGCTCATCAACCCAGTCCGCTATACTATATATCCTTCGAAGAAGAGCTGGTTTTGCCAGAAACAAGTACCATAGTGCTTCCGATAAGGTAAATGGTCATCAGCACTACATAGTAGAAACCGGGGGAACGAAGAATAGGGGACTGTATGATAAATTCAATACCTAGATAAGCTGCCATCATAGCCGTGGACAGAACAGAGTAGGCGATTCCAATAGCCCCGCCAGGAACAGGATGCTGCCAGGCTATACCTGCAAAGACCAAGGGGAAACCACCATACATCAGTCCGGCCGCCAATGCACCTGGCAATGAAGTATCCCGGTGGTATACCGGAAGAAGAAACCCAGTAAGCATCAAAAACGCCCCCACCCCCTAGCATCATTAGCAGACCTGTTTTCCTTCTCATCTTCACTCCCAGTTTATTTAAGGCACAACTATTTTAGATGCCCAGCCGTCACATTGCCAGTATTGCGCACCATTCCCGCGTCCCGTCTAGTCCCGGTTGGAAAACCAGAGAAAATCCCTATACACAGCCCACCCTAAATTAGTTTCAGCTATTGAACACATGTAGTCTAACAATCTTCACTCCATCCAACTAGCAACAGTAGGTGGTCATAGTGCGTTGTCACAACCACATATTTGTTCCAGGTCGCATTCTGCATATTTGACCCCCCAGCAGCATATACCCTGTAGTGCCACGCACCTGAGTCCAACGGATTAGTTTTTCGTCCGCCATCGTTATCGCTTACCCAGCCGTTTCCATCGTCCAGTTGATTATGCATCGTGGAGCCAATATAAGGGAAGGGGTAGGTGTTCTTTATCTTAGCCTTTGTGGCATTTCCACAAGAGTATAATAACAAAAGATGAAAGTCCGGAACCGAATTCATGCCGTGCTGAAGGCAGTCCGCCATGGGTTGGTGTCTGGCTAAAGATCTAGTTGTCTCTCCCGAAATGCACATTATATCAAGCTCGACCCTTTTCACAGACCTGATTTGTGCGCCAAATCGTCCAGGGGTACTCTCTTCAGAACTGGAGCTGGATATTGTTGCTCAGTGGTCTCGTAAGCGCTGTTTGGTGATCTTAGCAGCAAACTTAGCGACAGCCTCTCGTGCGCGCTTTTTAATCGGCGACCCGTGACCGAAACAAATAGTCTCAAAGTCCAGCACGGCTATTTTATTTATGGAGCGTATCTCTTCAGCTATATCCACCGTGAAAGACAAAGCCGGCAACCGCAAGCCAAACCGATTAGCAAGCATATCACCGACAATGAGAACGCTCTGCTTTCTAAGCCATAAACAGATACTTCCAGGTGTGTGTCCTGGAGTATGTATTATCTTCACGCTGCCCAGTATAGGAAGCTCATCGCCATCGCTAACTGCTAAATCCACCTTTACCGGCTTATATCCCCATGACCAATCGAAAGAAGCCAGATATCTACTCAGCCAGGCTGGTCTTTGAAGACCAGGCTGTGGCACAGTGCCCTCTATATATGGAACATCCGCAGCATGTGCTATGATTTCGGCATTCGTTAATCTTTTTAAGTCAGCCAGGTTGCCGGTATGATCAGCATGATGATGGGTAACAATTATACGCTTGATGTCCAGAGTAGAATAACCAAGTAGCTTTATAGAATCGATTATTCCTTTTAGTCTGCCTTTAAAACCAGTGTCCACGAGTGTCAATCCATCGCCCGCTAATAAGAAAACATTTGCACCAAGAACCCCACTACCCCAAAAACCCCCGAGCTGGTAAATGTCCGGAACAATCTCCCGAATCCCACGATGTCTCATTTTTGTGCAGAAGCCCCATCGGCAATTGTACTACTAGAAGATGTCGATATCAAAGAGTCATCCTCCAAAAGTCGTAGGAAAAGCAGCGATAAGTTTCATCCAGCTGTCTTAGAACAGAAATAGTAAGCTCAAATCGTACAGTTGGCTGATCACTCCTGCTTGCAGAAGAAGGATAATGTAAGTAGAGAGATAAATGAACCTCTTCAATCTCAAGGAGGTGAAAGCAATGGAAAGAATAAGCAGGCTAACAAATGCACTGTCTCAGGATGGGAGGCTCCGGTGGTTACTCAGTAGCATCATTATGGCGGCAACTGGACTTTTTGGCGTCCTGACCACAGCGCTTGTCTGGTACTTATAACTTTTCAGACACAAAAAGGGCTCGCCTTTACTTATGTATAAAGACGAGCCCTTCTCTGCTCTGCAAGTGTTGTACACAACCTTATGGCACTCGCCCGGGCACTAACTTAGTAGTAGCTACTCACCCTTAAATACAGGCTCTCGTTTTTGAACGAACGCCAGCATACCCTCCTGTGCGTCTTTCGTTTGCGCTACTCTCCGCGATCCCTCCCGCTCGATCTTTATTCCTTCTTCGATAGTTGTTTCGAGACCACGGGTCACGCAATCCAGGATTATACTTACAGCAATCGGGGCTTTCTTGGCTAAAACCTTGGCGAACTGCTTGGCATCATTCAGCACCTCACCCGGTTGAGAAACACGAGTGATAAGCCCGATCTGCAAAGCTTCAGGAGCCCTGATCGTGGTTCCCATAAGAAGCATTTCAAGAGCACGTGTTTTACCTATAAGCCTTGGTAGTCGCTGGGTTCCGCCCCAGCCAGGAATAATACCGCGCTCTATCTCTGGCTGTCCTATGATTGCTCTTTCTGCATCAACCATAAACCTGAAATGGCAGGCCATTGCTAACTCACATCCACCACCAAGTGCGTATCCATTGATAGCTGCAATTACCGGCTTCGGGTATCTCTCAATGCGCAGGAAAACTTCATTGCCATCAGGACCAGGTTCGCCACCACGACCTTCCACTGCACCCTTTATGTCAAATCCGGCTGAAAAGCCTCTATCACCAGCTCCAGTGATGATCAACACACGTATCGACTTATCATCCTTAAACTCAGCTAAGGCCTGATCTAGCTCCCTAAGGACTGTCGAGTTTATCGGATTCGCCGGCGGACGATTCAGGGTTATAATGCCGATATTCTCCTCTCGCTCAACTATTAAGGTCTCATATGCCATGTTGCCCTCCTTGTAGACTTATTTTTGTTTCTTCGGAATTTAGAACTTGGTCCTTTTAAGCAGTTGACAGTTATCACCTCCTTTCAGCTCGCTTGCACTCGTAAAAGAAGATTCTCAGTAGAGCATCCTCACAGTCTTGCTGGATGACAAAATGCTAGCACTTCTCACCCAGAAGTGTCAACGCCACCTAAATTGATATCTGTGCTCAGTATTGATTTATTGGCTACAGAAACATATACTAGTTATGAGACTGCAACGCTTATTATAGATACGCGGTCAAAAATTTGA
>DAOUAI010000107.1:0-3027 GCA_034433775.1 Dehalococcoidia bacterium | reverse complement strand
GAACTCCTGGCAGAGCTGGTCCAGAGAAAGAAAGTGAAGCTTTCTCAACAGAAAATAAGGACCACCTACCAAGACCCCTGCTTCTTAGGGCGGTACAATAATGTCTATGATGAACCCAGACTGGTATTGAAAAGCATTCCCGGGCTGGAACTGGTAGAGATGGAGCGAAATAGAAAAGACGCTTTCTGCTGCGGTGGCGGCAGCGGTAACTTCGTCATGGACCTGCTGGCAGGAGGCGAGGATACTCCAGCACGTGTTAGAGTAAGAGAAGCTTATGCCACCGGAGCCGATTCCTTAGCGGTCGCCTGTCCTGGCTGCATGACCATGCTCACCGATGCTGCAAAAACGGAGAACCTGGAAACAAAGCTCGCGATCAATGACATCTCTCAAATCCTTAAGGAATCATTGCTCTGAACACAATTGCCGTCATATTCCCAATCAAAAAAACGACCTGACTGAGGATAGAGAAAATGGCAAACAACACGGGGACAATTGTTGATTCGTCTATAGGAGAAGCGAAACTGGACAGCGCCGGCTCACCGGTAGCTGTGGTGCGTCTGGACCCACTGCAAGCCTATGTCGGAGTTCCCGACCTGCTAAGAAGCGCCATCGACGAGTCAAGCGCTGAAGCCTGGGAAAAGATAAAGAGCAGGATAGAATATATCTACACAAACCTCGCTAGACTTTTAAGCCTGCTGGATGGAGAGACCGGCTTTAGCAAAAAGATAAAAACAGAACGGGAAAGGGGGAGAAAACTGCTTTTCAAGCCAAATCTGGTCGCACCTACCGGGATCGACCCGATAACACACGGTGAGGGTATGGGCAACAGCGCCTGCACAGACTGGACTTTCATCGCAGCACTGATGCGCTGGTTTCACGATGAGCTGGGAATTGACTACCACGATATGATGCTCGGTGAGGCAGCAAGCGCCACTTCCATGAACGCAGGCTACTTTACCAATGCTCTGGCCAATGGTAGAAGAATCACCACCGAAGCTGTTATCGAGGGGCGCAGCGGCGATTTCTACGGCGGCTGGGGCTTTTACCTCGTAAGAAGATACCTCGCCGATAAGCATCCGGCATCCCACAAAGATAACCCGATGAACGGCTATGAGGAAAGTATCACAGGTGTTTACCTTCCGCCAGGCAAGGCGGGCAACCGCCTTATGGTCTACGATCTCAACCGCACTCATGATGTTGCGGGAAAATGCCGGACTGTCCCCGTCCCGGACGGTGCCAATTTCAAGGAGATAACCCTGCACAAGGTTATTGTCGGCGGCGACCCGTCCAATCCCACAGATCTCAAAGACTACCCCGGCTGTGTTTTAATCAACGTACCACGGCTGAAGATCCACGCCATCGATCTGATCACCAATGCAATTAAGAACCTCGGCATCGGCCTCTACCCCATGGAAGCCCCTGTAGACAGTGTCAGCAGCACAAAATGGAAATACGCCTTCCCTTATAAGCCAAGTCCAGGAATGAAAACCGAACTTCCTCATCAAGTATGGGTTCCCAAAATGGACGAGAAGACGGGGCTACCGCTCAGAGATAACAACGGCAGGTACATAGTCACTAAAACAGTCGGTATGTCCGGCACCCAGGTGGATGTCATCAAAGCCGTTGTGAACCAGGGCATATTTATGCTCCATATCGTAGACGGAATTCAAATGGTAAACATCGACCACCAAGGTATCGGGTTGGGAATCAAAGTCAATGAAGGGATGGTTTTTGCATCTCTCGACCCAGTAGCCCTCGACCTCTGCTGCGCGCGCTACATGTTCAAGACCATTCCTCTGACTGAGGCTAAAAAACTCTGCCAGGAAAATAACTTACCCACTGAATTCCTGCAGCGAGTACCGATAGCAAAACCGGATGGTCAGAACATAGTTACTGAAATGGGCTTTGATTCGCCCTTCCTCAGATACGGACTTTACCAGTATGCTGAAAAAAGAGGCATCGGCACACAGAAATACTACATTCTGGGCTGGGATACCACTGCACAGGCACCGCTAGCCTCTGTGAAGGGACACTTGTGGCGGATAGAAAACGGAAAATTTTGCGAGGTCATGACCAGCGAGTTTTACCATAATCCGGGTAAGCTGCTCTGGGACTGTCAGCACACTACTCTGAGTTACCTCAAGGCCAATGATGCACTTACCGGGTCTGATTATTATAGGCAAATAATAACAGCCTTTGACGAAGATAAAGACGGGATTATCACCTATGACGAGATGGGGCAAAACGGGTTCTGGCAAACAATCCTGAGGATAGCCTCTTACGGCATGCAAATACAAGGTGCCGAAAAATACGGCTTCCTACGCGGTTCTTTCCTCTCCACCGCTCTTCGTCTGAAGCACCTCGGACCCGAATGGAACCCACAGGAGCATGACTTCGGTAAAGAATACAGACTACTTCAGGCAATGGGAATCGGACTTTCCCTGTCACGAGTGCCAGTTGAAAGTAAAGACCCGTTTTTCCCCACAATGACCTGGGGAAGGGGGAAACTGCCCAGCATCCAGTTTGCCAGCTTTATGTCTGTGGTAACTGCGATATATGGTCGTGGCTTTCCTGCCAAGGTCAGCTTACCATCATTATACGGACTCGCCTTCCAATACGCCGACAAGACCTTAAACGGTGGCAAATTTACCGGAAGTTTGGGACCTGTAAGCGACCGCCGTGCTGTTGACCGCTACATCGAGGCATTATCACACGGCGCGAAGCCGCTGGACTTCGTCCTCTATGTACCACCCGGCTTCGGTAGTCTGGCTGGAAAACCAGCCCCCAATGTCCAAGAGACCACTGACCCTGGCAAGACTTTCACCGCAGTTTTCAATAACGGCAAGGAACAATGGTAAAAATTGTGAGGCGAATGTAATAAGCTAACATATTTCAAAAAGAAGGAGGCGAAAATGGCAAAAGATGTTGTATTGTACGAAGTCAAGGACCGTATCGCTTACATCACCTTAAATAACCCCGACAACCGCAATCGACTTGACCCTGACATGTGCATTGCACTGGGTGAAG
>DAOUAI010000106.1:0-2851 GCA_034433775.1 Dehalococcoidia bacterium | reverse complement strand
CAAAGCGCATGGCATCGGTCACCAAGTTCCCCAGGCCGGTCTCACTGAAGGGCGGGGAATTAAATAGAACAAAGTCAGACCTGGCCACAGTGCTCATGATATCGTTGAATTTGCCGCCGGTCATTTCCTCTATGTAGTTGTTGAGAGAAGAGACATAGCGCTGGACCAGGGCATCAATTTCTGCATCGCAGTCAAACCGGTGGTCAATTCTGATGAGAAAGGGCTCACCTGTTTCGCTGTTGCGCACCCGTACCCTGCCTGTGTCAGTGTTGTAGGCCAGTTCCAGTTGCCCCAGGAACTCTCCCAGTGAACCGGCTTGGACAATGACAGTGCTGCCTTCTATTACGGGTTCATGCAGGGCAGTGTGGCAGTGCCCGCCCACGATTATGTCAATTCCCGGCACTTTTCGTGCCAGCTCACGGTCCTCTTTAACGCCGGAGTGGCTCAGCACCACGATGACCTCGGCACCCTGCCTCTCCAGCTCTTTAACCATCTGCCGCGCTGTCTCATGCTGGTCGGAGAACTGCACATTGGCGGCGCCGCCGGTGGAGAGGATGGCGTCCTCACCTATCAGCCCGAACACTCCTACCTTTAGCCCGTTCTCCAGCTCGAACAGGCCGGTCTTCCTGTAAAGTCCGTGTGCTGCCAGCGGATGGTCTGCTGGCGCCTCCGTATTGGAGGCCAGCACCAGCGTCTGTGCGTGGGCTGCGGGGTATCCTGCCTGCAGCAGATAACTCGCCAGGACATCCGCGCCGTAGTCATACTCATGGTTGCCAATCGTCACCGCGTCGTAACCCATCCTGTGCATTATCGAGAGCTCTGCGGCCGAGCCGTTGAGCGCCAGCCACGAGAAGGGAGCGCCTCCCAGAAAATCGCCGCTGTCAAACAGGAGGACGGGTTCACCGGCGCTGGTCTTCTTCTCCCGTATCTGTTTTATGGCGGTAGCCAGGCGGGCGAACCCTCCTATGGCACCGCTGTCTTGCGCCGAACACGAGTTCGTTGCTGGTGAATGTGGTATCAGTTCGGAGTGCATATCGTTCGTGTGGAGTATGCAGAAATAGAGTTCGTCAGTTGCGCCCGAGCTCCGCAGCTCCGCCGGAACGCCCAGGAGCGAGACAATCACGAGGCCGATCACGACTAGAAACGAGAATCTCTTGGCCCTATCGGCTGGCTTTCCAGGGTCACGCATCAGCGTCTTTGCCGGCAAACATAGTGTAGCACCCTCCTCACAGCCACCCGCGGTCACCAGCTCTAGATAATATCACAGCCTGCGCCCCTGGCGATACGGGGTCTACACGCCTGTCGGTGTGCGGTGGCAACGGGCCCGGCGCGCCGCAGAATTCGCCTGAAATGGCCCTGAGAAGCCCGAGAAAGGCCCTCAACCCTTCCGGCTGGGAATTTTGTGTGCCTCCTCGCCTGGCTACGGGTAGGATGGCTGTCAGGGGCGCTTGAGTCGGTCTGACACTGCCCGAGGCAGGGCAGCAAACCGTGCAGTGGGTCAGGAGGAGAGCGATCACTGTTGTGGCGTCGTGGGGAACCGCGTCGCAGCTTCGGCAGGCCCGACCGGTCGGCGGATTAAATCGGGGATTGCTATGGCGTCCCGGAGACTCGAACGGCTCTACTTCATGATGTAACGGAAAGTACGGGCTTATGGCGGCGAATACTACGGCCAGTGATAATGTAACTTGATGTATTCTCAGAATGATTGCTGGCATTGTGGCGATAACTCGACAAACCGGCGGAAATGATGGTGCCAGGAATAAGTATTCCGCTCACAATCTAACAGATCTGCCGGGAGATGCTAGCCATTGAGACGCGTGTCACCGGGCTATTGACATGAGCAACCGAGGAGGGTATTCTGGTGGGCCGTTGCCACCGGCGGCCTGGCTGGCTTGGCTCTGGCAGGCAAGTAATGGAACGGAGGAAGACCGTGATAAAGTTGAAAGTAATGCTGGGACTGATGCTGGCGGGGGCGATAGCGTTGTTGACTTCCCTTGGTGGGTGCTCAGGCACAGGCACGGTAACTCCCGGTGAAGCGACGCCGGCTGATTCTCCGCAGTTGCCGCCACGTGGCTTCTTTATGGGCGTCCTGCCCACACCTTATGAGGGGCAGTCTTTCGCCCAGGCTTACGAGCAAGCGGCCACCTGTGCCGATTTCGTCCCCGTCTGGGGGCGCCCCACACCCTTTTACAACCTGGCGCAGGAGCTATCGGGTGACTGGGGTGAAACGTTCGTGGAGCAGTATACCAGGGGGAACGGGATGTTCCCGATTGTGCACCTTTCTTTCTTCGGTTCAGGCGTGACTCTGGTCGTTCCTCCCGGCATGTCGGGGGCTACTCTGGCAAGCCAGCAGTGGCGAGAAGCGTATAAGGAAGCGGCGCTGGATGTGGTACAGGCATGCAGACCCCTGTATCTATCCCTGGGCAACGAAGTGAACCGCTGGTACGAGAAATACGGGGCAGACCAAAGCCACGCTAATGGCTTCCAGAACTATGTGAGTTTGTACAATGACATATACGACGCCGTGAAGGAGCTGTCGCCACAGACATATGTGTTCTGCACCTTTGCGCGGGAAGTAGTATCCGAGAACCGCCAGGCTGACCTGGAAGTCCTGACCATGTTCGACGCAGCTAAGCCGGATATTCTGATGTTCACCAGCTATCCCTATGCCCTGCCAGGCATCAATCTACCCTCGGATATACCGGACGACTATTATTCCAGGGCGACGCAATACCTGGAGGGGAAGCCGTTCGGGTTGAGCGAAGCCGGCTGGGCAGCGCTGGAAGCTTTTGGTGGTGAAGAAGGGCAGGCAGACTTCATCACGGAGCTGACGGGTCGCCTTACCGCTGGC
>DAOUAI010000105.1:0-11635 GCA_034433775.1 Dehalococcoidia bacterium | reverse complement strand
TTCCCAAGGAGAACCTTTCCCCACTTTTAATTAACTTCAGGGTGGCTTTTTTTGTACATCTATGCTCCTTGAGCTTGACCGAGATAAGCCCTAAGGTAAGCTTACTACCATACACAGGCACATCTAGCTGCGGCAGTATGTAAGGGAGTGCTCCAACATGGTCTTCGTGCCCGTGGGTGATTATGATACCCCTTATCTTGCTCCGCCTTTCCAATAGATAGTTTATGTTTGGGATTACAAGATCAACTCCCAACATATCTTCTTCAGGAAACATTAGACCAGCGTCTATGACGACGATGTCGTTTGCATATTCGAGCACCATCATATTTTTGCCGATCTCGCCTAGCCCGCCTAATGGGATGACTCTTAGTTTTTGTCCAGCCATAGGTATAGATCCCTCTAGAAGAGGCTTAATTGTTGGGGTTGAGGCTCATCTTCGGTTAACTTCTCTGCTTGAGCTAGAATCTGGGGAATTTTTAACATGTCTGCTTCGATCAGCTTGCGCAAGCTTCCTTGATGAAGAGCTGCTGCTGGATGGTACATAGCATAATAGATCGTACTGCCTTGTTTCTTGGCTTTGCCATGGATTTGACTGATACTTTGGTTGGGGAAGAATTTTGCCATAGAGTAACGTCCCAAAGTGACTATCATCAGAGGACGGACTATTTCTATTTGTTTATCCAACCATTTGTTGCAAGCCTGGATTTCTCCAGGCAACGGGTCCCGGTTGTTTGGAGGACGGCACTTAATGACATTCGCAATGTAAACCTCCTCCCGTCTAAGACCTATCAGGGACAAAAGCTCCTCTAAGAATTTGCCTGCTGGACCAACAAAGGGGCGGCCTTGCTGGTCTTCATGCCATCCCGGTGCTTCACCAATAAAGAAAAGTTTACTGTTTTCGGGACCTTCCCCTGGCACCACTCTAGTGCGGTATTTTGCTAGCTCACATTCCTGACAATGTTCGATTGCTTTATAAAGTTCACTAAGCACTGACATCTAAGGCAATCATAACACAGGCTTCGCAGAGCGTCAATTTATCTAAACCAGCGCTATGATGAAGCAGGTGCCGAAGAGGGCTAATACTAATAAGGAGAGGGCAGCAAAAACTTTATCTCTTTCTAGCGAGAATTTCACCGATGCTAGTATCACCTGTATGATGGGTGTGAAAATGAGCACCAAGATTCCCAGATTAAATATAATTGCTGCCGGTATTTGGTCTAGATGAATGGATAACTGGACTTTTTCGATATCGGAGAAAAAGATAAGGATAAAGCCAGCTATAATCATAGTCAAGGAAAGCAAGGTGCAGACCATGAAACCTATGCTGATAAGGTCGTTGAGGTTTTTTTTGTTCTGTTTCGTGTTTTGTTGTTTTTGTTTGTTCTTCATAAAGGTAAAGTCTTCATATTAAGTCAGCAGCCTTTAGGAACATCAATATAGCTGTGATAAAGAGCAGGACTCCGAAAGCGCGCTTGAGTATTGTTGTTCCAATTCGTTCTGTCAGAGTAGTCCCGATAAGAGCCCCTGGGAAGATTCCTAAAAGCAAAGGTGCTACTACAAAAGGGTGAATGTGCTCGTGATAATAGTAGACAAGTGCTCCGACAGCGGTGGTGACTGCCATTATGAAGGTACTGGTACCTATTGCGGCTTTGATAGGTACTGTCATAATGATATTCATAACAGGTATTTGAACAATTCCTCCTCCTATACCGAGTAGGCTTGAAAGTAACCCGGCAAAGAAGCTACCACCTAATCCTTGGGGGATACGATTAATCCTGTAGCCTACAAATTTGGCAGTTGCCTTATCGTAATATCTAGCTATGTCTTTGGTATCCGTGCTTGCGGCTGTAATCTGGTTATCCCAGTAGCTCTGCTTTTGAGACGAGGCATCTTGCCTTGCCATCATGGTATAGGCGACATAAATGAGGACGAGCCCGAAGAAGGTACTCAGTATGATGGGGGAGAATATTTCGCCAAGCAAGCCTCCTATGATAGCGCCCGGCACTGTTGTGGAGCACAGAAGGAGTCCTAATTTTATATTGGTCAACTGTGTCCTTGTGTACCTGCTGGCAGCGAGAGAAGCATTAGCTACGATGGCTACTAAGCTACTACCGATAGCGATCTTGATTGGTAAATGTATTACCAAAGTGAGGATAGGGACTATGAAGAAGCCCCCGCCAATTCCAAGCATTGAACCTATCAACCCGGCGAACAGTCCTGTGCCGCTCAGTAACCAGATATTTAACTCGGTCAAAGCGCTGAAATGGTAACATCAAGCATTGTGGCTGGTCAATTTCGATTGTTACTTCAAGCATGACATACAAGTTGTTCTATTGTACAAGCGGATGCTATACTGGTTCTAGCTAGCGATGGCGATGAAAAGGGTAGATGGTCGCAATAATGATGAACTCAGTCCAGTACGAATAGAACTTGGCTACCAGATTTTTGCTGAGGGGTCAGCATTAATCGAGTTAGGGAAGACCAGGGTCTTGTGTGCTGTTAGCGTTGAAGAGAGGGTACCTGCTTTTCTCAAGGGTGAAGGAGGTGGTTGGATTACTGCAGAGTATGCTATGCTGCCCCGTTCTGCCTTAACTCGTGTGCCGCGAAATTTTTTTTCAGAAAGAACAGCTGGCAGGAGCCAGGAAATTCAGCGTCTTATTGGCCGAAGCTTAAGAGCAGTTACTGACCTTTCTTTGCTAGGCGAAAGGACATTCATCGTTGACTGCGATGTATTGCAGGCTGATGGAGGTACACGCACCGCGGCTATAACCGGCGGATATGTGGCCCTATTTCAGGCTTTCTATAATTTAAGAAAGCAAGGGGTTTTACCTCGTATTCCCTTTCGAGCTGCGGTAGCAGCTACTAGTGTTGGCATTGTTGATGGAGAACTATTGCTCGATCTGTGCTACGACGAGGATTTCCGTGCCTCTGTGGATTTTAATGTAGTTATGACAGACAGAGGAGAGTTTGTGGAAATTCAGGGTACAGCTGAGGGCAAGCCGTTCTCCAAGGAAATGGTAGGAAATTTGCTAGCTCTAGCAGAAAAAGGTATACGACAATTATTAGACAGCCAGAATGCAGCTCTAGCTAGGTTCAGTTAGGGGCGTACATGCCCCTTTCCAATGATAATCCACTTATAGCTGGTAATTTCTCTCAGCGCCATAGGACCTCGGGCATGGAACTTTTGTGTACTGATTCCTATTTCAGCCCCGAGTCCGAACTGGGCACCGTCTGTGAATCGTGTGCTAGCATTAGCGTAAACACAGGCAGCATCAACTTCGTTGAGAAAGCGTTCTATCGCCAGTTCGTCTTCGGCCACTATGGCTTCAGAGTGCCCTGAGCCGTAGCGCTCGATGTGGTCAAGTGCTTCATCCAATGAGTTGACGACTTTTATCGCTGCAATGAGTGCTAGAAATTCCTTTCCCCAGTCTTCTGCAGTAGCAGGGACGATTTTGACCGATGGCATTGAGCCAAGGATTTCTAGAGCGTGTTGGTCACAGCGCATCTCTACACCTGCTTTGGACCACTCCTCAGCGATTAGTGGTAGGTACCTCGGGGCAATTTCAGAGTGTACTAGAAGCGCATCAAGCGCATTGCACACTGTAGGGCGCTGCACCTTGGCATTATAAGCAATTGCGACAGCCTTATCGAGATCTGCACTTTTGTCAACATAAATGTGGCAGACCCCGATACCACCTGTGATTACCGGCATAGTAGCATTTTCACTGACGAATTTAATCAGCCCAGCGCCACCCCGGGGGATTAGGAGGTCTATAACATCTTTCATTCTTAGCATATGGTCAACTAAACTCTTCTCGGGTGTCCCGATAAACTGAATAGCACCCTCAGGTATCCCTGTTTGATAAGCGGCTTGCTGGATAACGCGAGCCAGTACCGAGTTAGAACGCAGGGCCTCCTTGCCGCCTCTGAGAATTACTGCGTTACCTGCCTTCAGGCAAAGCGCTGAAATATCCACAGTCACATTGGGGCGACTTTCGTAGATGGCACCTATTACACCGAGAGGTACCCGCTTCTTAATTAGCTTTAATCCGTTGGGGAGCGTTCGCTCTTCGATGATCTCGCCTATTGGGTCTGGTAAATTGGACACTGTCTTTACGTCCTGTGCTATGGTCTGTATCCGACTGGGTGTGAGTAGCAGGCGGTCGAGCATCGCAGCGCTCATTCCGGAGGCTTCGCCATCTTTGTAATCAAGTTCGTTAGCTGTAAGTATCTCGTCTTGTCGCTCAATAAGTGCTTCAGCGATGCTAAGCAATGCTTGATCCTTGACCTTAGTGGGTAAGAAAGCAAGCCTTCTTGATGCTGCTTTAGCTGCTCTGCCTTTTTGTTCAAGTTCGGCTATTGCTGCCTCCATATTTCCTCCTCCTTAAATAAGGACCATGTTGTTCCTGTGGATGATTTCATCGCCATACTCATAACCTAGCAGGTCAAGTATGTCCTCAGAATGTGCTCCTTTAATTCTGTTGGCAGCTGTAGAATTGTAATTGGACATACCACAGCCAATATGGTTACCGGTGGTATCAAAGATATCTACTACATCCCCGCGCTCAAAGTTGCCTTCTACTTTTATTACACCAGCAGGGAGGAGACTACGCCCCTCGGTTTTGAGGGCAGCTACTGCCCCATCGTCGATTATGATTTTCCCTTTGGAAGCTAGGCCGCTGAGCATCCAGCGCTTTCTGCTCTCCATTTTACTGGTGCGGGGCGGGAAGATGGTGCCAACGCTATGTCCATTTACTATTTGTTTCAGAATATCTGGCTTGGCGCCATTCGCTATAACCACTGTGATCCCGGATGTCGTTGCTAGCTTCGCAGCCTCAATCTTGGTTACCATACCGCCGACGCCGTAGGAACTCCCGGCATCACCAGCTAGGCGTTCGATTTCGGCGTCTATCTTTTCTACCTTCGGGATGAGTTTGGCATCCGGGCAGTGCCGAGGATCAGCGGTGTATAGACCATCAATGTCTGTCAGTATGACTAGCAGATCGGCATCGACTAGGTTGGCTACCATCGCAGAGAGATTGTCGTTATCTCCAAAAATAAGCTCACCGAGTTCTTCAGTGGCTACTACATCGTTTTCATTAACAATGCATATTACGCCTAAATCCAGCAGAGCGAGCAGGGTGTTCCTGGTATTCAGGTAGCCACTGCGGTCAATAAGGTCTGATTTGGTAAGCAGGGCTTGTGCTATAACAATATTGTGTTTGGTAAAAAGTTGGTCGTAAATGTTCATTAATTGGCTCTGTCCTACTGAAGCAAGTACTTGTTTGAAAGGAATACCTTTTATTTCCCTGGTGAGTCCAAGTTTTTGCCTTCCAGCGGCAACTGCACCTGAGGATACGATGATTATTTCATGCCCAGCACGGTGAAGCTGTGCGACCTGTGCAGTTAAACTTGACATAATGTCTATATCGAGCTGACCAGAGCCCCCGGTCAGCAGATTTGTGCCGAATTTAACTACCAGTCGTTTGTATCGCACCGTGCTTAATTATATCTTGCCCACGAGGACTGTAACAAGCAAGAGGCTCTTTTTAAACTTTGTTTAAGTATAGTAGAATAGGATATCATGACGAATGAACTCAGAACGTTGCCAAGCATAGATAAGGTCATCAACGATGATAGACTAGTGCAATGGCGGCAGATTTTGCCACACAGTTTACTTGTTGATATTGCCCGGCAGGTCGTGGAGCAAGAGCGCCTTTCTCTCTTAAATGGTAACCCATGTCGGCCTCTGACTTATATAGTTGATTCAGTCTGTGCCCAGCTGGACAAGCTTACACGATTGAGCCTGCAGCCTGTTATTAATGCCACAGGGGTGATACTTCATACTAATCTGGGCAGGGCACCCATTAGCAAGAAGGCAATTCTCGCTATGGAATCGGTGGCTCATGCTTATTCTAATTTAGAATTTGATCTGGATAGTGGCACTCGCGGTTCTCGAGACGTACATGTTGAGATGCTTCTGTGTCAACTCTCGGGAGCTGAAGCTGCTCTGGTGGTAAATAATAATGCCTCTGCTGTCTTGCTGGCACTCACCGCCTTGGTTAAAAAAAGGGAGGTTATTGTCTCCCGTGGACAAGCTGTGGAGATTGGGGGCGGTTTCCGTATTCCTGATGTTATGAGACAGAGCGGTGCAAAGTTAATAGAGGTGGGTACAACCAATTGTACTTACATCGACGATTATGAGCGCGCCATTAGTTCCAAGACCGGAGCGCTTTTGCGTGTCCATTCCAGCAATTTTAAGATACAAGGCTTTACTCATTCTGTCACTTTAGAAGAGTTGCTGGAGCTAGGGGAGAGGTATGGCATCCCCGTACTGGATGACCTGGGTAGCGGTTGTTTTCTAGATACTACTGCCTTTGGCTTAGCACCAGAGCCTACAGTGCAGGAAAGTGTTGCTCGGGGTGTTAGCCTTGCCTTTTTTTCTGGAGATAAATTACTCGGTGGACCACAGGCAGGTATAATCGTCGGCAAAGAAGCCTTTGTGGATAGACTGAGAAAGCATCCCTTAGCTCGCGCTTTGCGTATCGATAAGGTGAGGCTAGCTGGTTTAGCAGCGACGTTAGGTCATTATATTAGAGGTGAAGCTGTAGAGGAAATCCCGGTGTGGCGCATGATAGCTATGCCAGTATCTGAGATTGAGAGGCGAGCTAGCTTGTGGGCACAGAGACTTGGTGGGCTGGCTAGAGTGATTGAGGGAGAATCAGTAGTTGGTGGTGGCAGCTTACCCGGTGCGACGCTCCCCACGAGGGTGGTAGCTATTGGGGACAGGAAAGGACGCCATAATATAGCCCTAAAGCTAACTCAAATGCTCAGAAGATGTGAACCGCCGATTATTGGGCGCTTAGAGGGGGATTGCCTGCTTCTAGACCCGCGTACGGTCCTTCCCGAGCAAGATGAGATTGTAGTTCAGGTGCTTGACAATATTGTCGCTAGCCTAGGTCGGTGATATTCGGAATTTAGCACTAGTCCAACGCAGTATAAGAATTAGACTTTAGTTCGCAGGAATACAGATGTTTGTCTTGGGAACTGCCGGGCACGTTGACCATGGCAAATCTGCTTTGATACGTGCTCTAACAGGCATAGACCCCGACCGTTTGCGCGAAGAGAAAGAACGGGGTATGACTATAGACTTAGGCTTTGCTTGGCTTAAGCTGCCAAGTGGTCAGGAAGTCGGCATAGTCGATGTCCCCGGACATGAGCGCTTTATAAAGAACATGCTGGCCGGGGTAGGGGGTATTGACCTTGCTTTGCTTGTTGTCGCTGCCGACGAGGGGATTATGCCGCAGACTAGAGAGCACCTGGCTATACTTGATTTACTTGACATAAGATTAGGCATCGGGGTGATCACCAAAATAGACTTGGTTGATGATGAGTTGCTGGGCGTAGTTAAATTGGAGTTAAATTCGCTATTAGAACCGACAAATTTGAAAGGCAGTCCGGTTGTTCTTGTTTCGGCAATTACAGGCGAGGGGCTTGCCGAGCTGGTATCAACCATTGACCGGGTATTACTAAGTGCCCAACAAAGGGTAGATATAGGCAGGCCAAGGTTGTTCATAGACCGTGTTTTTACCATAGCTGGCTCAGGCACTGTTGTTACCGGGACCCTGGTAGATGGTAAGCTATCCATAGGTGAGGAGGTGGAGGTACAGCCTGCTGGTTTGAGGACACGTATTCGGGCGTTACAGACCCATAAAACACGCGTTGATGCTGTGGGGCCAGGTTCTCGTGTAGCTGCTAATCTTGCAGGGATTGCTGCCTCTCGTGTAGAACGTGGTAATGTGCTTACCAAGCCCGGACGACTTATTCCAGCGACACGGATAGATGTTAAACTGCGTTTGCTTCCAGAGATTAAACATCCTTTACGACATGGTGCTGTCGTCAACTTCTTTGCAGGCTCTGATGAGTGTCTAGTCAAGGTGCATCTTTTGGATAAAGATGAGCTTAGGCCTGGGGATACTTCATGGGCGCAGCTTGCATTGACCAAGCCGATGGTTTTGGTTAAGGGTGACCATTTTGTTATTCGTTCGCCTGCTATTACTCTGGGCGGTGGGCAGATTATCGATCCCCATGCTGTACGCCACCGTCGCTTTCGCTCTGACATCATCAAAAACCTGAAGATCAGGAGTGAAGGCACAGCTAAGGATGTACTGCTTTCCACTTTAGAAGTTAGTCAGCCCCTTTCTGTGGAGCGACTTTCAGTGAGGTGCAATCTGTCTGTTGATGAGACTGAGCTAATTATTAATGAATTAATTTCTGAGAAGAAGGTAGTTGCAGCGGGTCACGGCGAAGACCGAGTGCTGTTTACAGTCAATGGCTGGGAAAATTTTGCCAGAAAGGCGAAGGCGGTGGTAGAGGATTATCATCGACGGTTCCCTGCACGAACCGGGATGCCAAAAGGCGAGTTATGCAGTAAATTGCAACTCACGCCCCATTCTCCGGCACTGGATAGACTCTTCAGGGACGGAGTCGTTATTGATGGAGGTGCCTTCGTATCTCTTCCTTCGCACAGGGTCCAGCTTTCTGAGGGGCAACAAAGGAAAATAGCAGCCTTCCTTGCTGCCTTAGATGAGCATCCTTACTCTCCGGTTGTTGATGTAGCTATTGAAGATGACCTGCTGAATTTGCTTCTCGAACAACGTCGGGTTATCAAAGTGGCAGAAGGAATTGTTTTTTCTGCTACTGCTTATGATGAAATGATAAATAGGGTGGTTGCCTACGTGAAGGAAAAAGGTAAGGTCACTGTTGGTGAAGTCAGGGACATGCTAAATACCAGCCGTAAGTATGCTACAGCACTTCTAGAGCATATGGATGAAAAGAAGATTACTCGCCGTATAGGTGATATACGGGTTTTAAGGTAATTTCTTCACCCCCGAAGCTATTTGATTCCAGCACTCTTGCTTGGTCCAATACCGATAATCAGCGGAATACTTCCTGGCACTGCATTGTGCAACTTACTTTGACCAGAGTACTAAAGTAATGCCAGATTTGTGGTACTACACGACCTTTAATAATTGGTACTGATGAATCATGTTTCCCCTGTGTTGTTATGCGAAGATGAGAGCAAAGAACTTTCCAAACAGGAGATTAAGATGGATACGGCTAAAAGGTTGTTGTCTATTATAAAGGAAGATAGGAAATTATGGATTGCATTTGGCGGTGCGCTGCTTGATGGCATTATCCTTATCTCTGTCATAGTTGTAGCCTGTCTGTGGTTTATCGTCTAGCCCTTTGTGTTTCCAAGTGCAATGAACAAAGAGCTTATTGGCGTGCTTGGTGGTTTCCTGTTTGTTGCTTTGCTCTTCTGGGTATTCGCCTGGTATCTACTATGATATCAGGTATTTATTAATCTGCGATGGACTGACACACCTGGTCTGCTTTTCAGCTTTTGTTTCGGTCGGGTTGTATTAACTTTATCTGCGTGCGGGGTGGGCAGATACGGGGTAAATGGCGGGAGCGTATGGGAGTCGAACCCACCGAAGACATCAACAATGCCTTCCGACGGATTTGAAGTCCGCGAAGCTCACCGGAACTCACACGCTCCCTAGTGTCGTCTTCTAACTCAACGTGTGCTCTGGTTATCTAAACTTATAATACCAGATTTAGATAAAACATGAAATCTGTGACTATCTATCTTGGTGTTGCCGGAATTTGCTGGTATTGAGTAGTAATCTTCTTTTAAATTGGCTTGTCCATTGCTGTGGGAGTGAGTAAAGTTGTAAAATCGTGGTAGGTGTAGCAGTTGCGATGGATGTGTACGTATTGACGACTTTGGGGCGAAAGGCAGTACCGGCTTTGAGAAAGTTGGGGC
This sequence comes from Dehalococcoidia bacterium, assembly GCA_034433775.1. GTDB lineage: Bacteria > Chloroflexota > Dehalococcoidia > GIF9 > UBA5629 > CALJTV01. The sequence continues at coordinate 1,806 of DAOUAI010000105.1, read as the reverse complement.
AGGAACTGGACGCTAGTATATTGGAGTTTCTGGAGCATACTGATGGTGCTACTGAAAATCAAGTGGCTGAAGCATTCGGGATAAGTGTTGAGTTAGCTTATGATAAACTACGGTCATTGAGTGCCAGGAGGTGGGTCTGGCGACGAACGACTAGGGTATTGCCGTTTTAACCTGAGCGAACTTGTCTTAACGTGAAGGTGGCTAGAGATGATGATAAAGAAACGGTGTCCTTACTGTAAAGGTCAAGGTGCTGTACCTGGTGATGAACCAAGAGTATCTGTGCAACCTTGTCCGGTGTGCAGTCAAAGAGGCTATAATTTAGTACCGGTCGATGCACTGATGTGTGGGCTGTGCCAGGGTACAGGGCGTTCACCCGGGGTTGGTAGAAGTTGGACGGTATGCCCTGAGTGTAAAGGTATCGGCTCGAAGTGGTAGGTGGTGCTTTGTTCGGGGAAGTGCCGGAACTGGCAGACGGGCATGACTTAGGATCATGTGCCGCAAGGCGTCGGGGTTCGAGTCCCCGCTTCCCCACCATAGGTAATACTATTACCAAATATTGCATCTTTATTACCAAAGTTTAGCTTCAGATCGCTAAGCCTTTGTCGTTGTTGATTTCTCCTTCGTGAGGGAATGATACTGTTATGCAGATGAGGAGGGCTATTTGGCGTGAGAGGCTTTTGTGCCTTGTCTGTTTATCAGGGGAGACAGCGTACGAGGTGTATAATTAGGAATTAAAACTATATAATATGTACAAGACGGAAGGAGGCACGTATGTTTCAGAAACCAGATGAGTACAATGGGGTAGCCAACTCGTTTCGAATTTAAACTTAAGGGGGTGACACCATGCCGGGAAAAGAAATCCTGTATGAGAAAGAGAACAACATTGGTATTATCACTCTTAATCGACCTGACCGCCTTAATGCAGTCACGCAAGAGATGCGGATGTACTTAATGGAGATAATACGCGAAGTCATCTACGATGACGAGATCAGGGCTGTGATTCTTACGGGGAACGGTCGGGCTTTTTGTAGTGGCACCGATGTATCAAATTTAGGGAGAACCCCTGAAGAGGAAGCCATCATCCAGGAGCAAAGAAGACTGATGGCAAAAAGCATAACCCTGCCCGATGCCTATCCTCTCCCCGATTGGACTTTTACCCGTATTCCCAAGCCCACCATCGCTGCAGTTAATGGTGCGGCTGTAGGGATGGGCGCTGAGTGGGTTGTCCAATGTGATATCAGGATTGCCTCAGAAAATGCCCGCTTCGGTTGGGTTTTTCCTTTAAGGGGACTTTGCCCTGACTACGGCTCCGGACCTTACCTTTTGCCATATATTGTGGGCTTAAGTAAAGCTCTATACCTCTTGTACTCGGGGGAGATAATCGACGCCCATGAAGCGGCTAGAATAGGTCTTGTTGATAAGGTAGTCCCAGCAGAACAACTCATGTCGGCAACAAAGGAAATGGCACACAGGTTGATTCGTGGTGCACCTTTGGCAGTGAAAGCTGTTAAGGAACTGGTCTATGGCTCGCTTGAATGGACTCCAAAAGTACACTTGGATCAAACGAGAGTCCGGTTCCGCAGCCTAAATCAGACAGAGGACTGCAGGGAGGGTATCAGGTCTTTTCTCGAGAAGAGAGCACCTGTTTGGAAAGGTAGGTAGCAGCCAGCAACCAAAGTCATACGTGGCTCTAAGATTACAAATACAAGCAGATACCAAACGTTAACAGCTTCCTCGGTTGAATGTTATCAATACCTTCCAGGAAGCTAATCTAACCCATCTGTAAACAGGAAGCTAATTGATCAG
>DAOUAI010000104.1:0-9183 GCA_034433775.1 Dehalococcoidia bacterium | reverse complement strand
AACGCAACTAAAGCTGCCAAGCTGTCTTAGTTTGACCCCTTCCTTAGACAATGCTAAACTATTTTCAAGGCAGCGTAGCTCAGAGGCAGAGCAGGGGACTCATAAGCCCTTGGTCGCTGGTTCAAATCCAGCCGCTGCCATTTTTGTTTGTGTGCTCTGTTGATAAGTGGCTTGGCGTTTCCTTAACATAGCCGGACCGTTCTGAGGTTAGCAGTCCCGCCACCTGGTCTGCTGCAAGTCTTCTTCGGACAGATAAAGTCTGCCATCGTCTGTAGCACGAATTACATTGGCATTCCTTAATATCTGCAAAGCGGTCAATTTGTAGTCCTGCCCTCTCAGTATTGTCTGGGCCAGTCCTCTGGGCTTGAGCCCGAGTTCCTCTGTTGTTTTGGCGTCTTTGGGACTCAATGCTTTATGTTGCCGGAAAAGCTGTATCAGGGCGGGGATAGCCCGGCGCAGCGACATTTGCGGTAACACAAACAGTATAAATAACAGTACCGCTAACAATAAGATGAGTATAATTGTGTCACTCATGCTCGTCGTACCCATCATGTTCCCCCCCAATAATTTATTTCAAATTCCTGCTCTGGGTGACTTGAATCTGCCTCCCCTGAGGGTCTGCGAATTCAATAGTCACATTGTCCACAGACGGATCGTCGGTAGTCTTGATATAGAAGTTGAAGACGTGGCCCGGTAGTAGCCGGGCTTGCTGCACGTACACTTCGGATTTTACTAGTTTGTTCCCGCTCCAGCAATGCATGGTACAGATGACAGCGTACAGTGTCGCCTTGCTGGTATTCTGCGCTGAGCCTTTGATGTAGATAAATGTCTTACCTGGTAACTCACTGTAATCCTGACCTTCGAACATCTTTTCAAATTCTTTTTCTCGTCCCCACTCCAGTGATTGTAACTCCAGGGAAAAAGGCGATTTCGGCGGCGGTGTATAAAAGACGTTGTCGGGCGATATTGACTCATTTCCAGCCTCATCTTGAGCTATAATTCGGAAGTGGTATATTGTGTTAGAAGTAAGACCGTCGAGGGTTATATGGTGCTCGGTGTTTAACCCGTTCAAGGTAGCAGTCTCGATATACTCAGTGCTTTCGCCATACTCCACTTTGCAAGCGCAAGGCTCGTTGGTCACCCAGCTTATGGTAACCTGTGTGCCACTTTGTGGCGATGCAGTAATATCTTTGATTACAGGTGGGATAGTATCGCTAGCCTGGGCTGGGACTGGGGGGTTGACATAGACGATTACCGCTTTGGTCACCGTGCCACCGGCATTGGTTGCAGTTATGGTATAGGCGAGGGTCTTTGGTGGGGATACCGAAGTTGTCCCTGTGGGGGGCACTCTGCCGATACCTTGATCGATGGTGACAGTGGTAGCTTCCTCTACCAGCCATTGTAGTGTTGCAGACTCACCGGCGGTGAGTTCGGATGGAATAGCCGTGAACATCCTGATGACCGGTGGACTCGGTTGGCATGCAATGCAAAAAAGGGCTGTTAACAGAGCAAGGCCACAAAGGAGGGGTACTTGCCATCCCAGTATGGATCTGGCTCTGGTCACGATACTCATCTCATTACAGAACAGAACACTCTGCTTGAGTAATTATTTTGCTAAACAAAAGCATGCCTTTATTCGTTAGATAAAACAGAAAGTCGACAACAAAGGGGGAACATATGACCGTGAATAGGGAAATCATCACTATCGTTGGCAGTTTCCTCTTTATATGTTTGTTGTTTTTCTTTTTCGCCTGGAACCTTCTCTAAGCATTATCAGGTGTGTTCTGCCATCGGGTGACTGGTCTAAAAACGGTGAAGGGAGGACCCGGGACAGGTGTTGTGGCAGAAAATGCCTATAAGTCTTTCTCCTGAAAGCATAAGCAATCTGTATAACTGTTAAGTTTTTTCAAAGGCTTTATCGTTCTTCTTGACCAGACCATTCTTGCATCAGTTTCTTTATTTGTTCAGCCAGCTTAGGACTGCTCCTGAGACGGCTTATGAATACAGGGCAGCCTTCAAGGAGGGAACTTTCAGCTGCTGCAGCCAAGCTCGATAGCAGTTGTTGCATACCGAGAGGGGCAGGCTCGATACCGCCACCAAACCCCGGGATAGAGGACTCTAGCTGTCGCTTGAGGTCGTCTTCAGTGAATCGCATTGGCAGAACGCAATTCTTGTACCAGGGACAGGTCTTGCACTGGATCACTGCGTGGGCTTCATCAAGGATGTCGCTCACTTACAGCCACCTCCGGTAGTTGCTTGGGCAGTAGGATGGTACTCGCTGCCAAGCCATACCAGCTCGTTTGTCCTGTCATTAAACTGCCAAGCGTAGTCATATGCCGAATTTATAGGACAGGTCTTGGTGATGGCCCAGATGCCTTTACCTACGTATTCAGCAGCGAAGCTAGGTTCCGCCTCCTCATACAGAGGAGTTGCCGGACCTCAGCCATGTCTTTCTTCGCCAACCTTTAGCTTGCAATCAGGGCTAAATGACCTGGCGATCTTGATCACGTCCTCAGTGGTGTGACGGGGGACGTCCTTGGTCACATCACAGGCATTGAGGGAAAACAGCAAACAAACTAGTGTTAGCGGGAGTGCTAAACGCGTAACTTTCAAGGCTTTCCAAATTGTCATAGGACCAACGTCTCCTGTTGAAATTATACAGCTTGAGCATGAAAATGGGAAGCAGCAAGCTAGCTCATCGTATATGCAAATGTATGCACAACACCTTTTGCAGGCAAGATAGGTCAGCGTAACTGCCTCAGTCGGCTGGCATTTCCTGAGTAGTGAAGTCTCCTTCCTTAGTAGCTACCTGACCGTCCTCGTCCCTGGACTTCACCCTAAAATAGTATTTGGTGCCTGGTTCAAGCCCGGTTAGTTTTACTATATGATCATAAACCCCCATTGATTCTGGACCAGGGACGTCTGTTTCTGGAGTGCTTTTGACGTCTGTGGATGTCACCCAATATTCCACTTGAGTGCTCGCTGGTTTGTTAGTAGTCCACTTGATATCGGCGCTCACTACCCCGATGTTTACCGCTTCTACATCGTTAATCTTTAGCTCTTCACCAATCCCACCAGTGCCACCAGTCATGGAACCCAGCAAGCCCTTCAGGGTATCATCCCATCCGAACTGATTGATGCCGAAATATGCCAGTCCACCAAGACCGAGAAGGAGGATTATAAGCAGCAATACTAAGAAGGGTCTACTGGATGAGGACGGCTGGGCTGGTTGTGCTTGTTGGGGTGCCCAGGCTGGCTGTTGCTGTCCCCATCCGGGCTGTTGCCCCCATCCTGGCTGTTGCTGTCCCCATCCGGGCTGTTGCCCCCATCCTGGCGGAGCAGGCTGTCCACTTGGTTGGGCACCCCAACTAGGCGCTTGCTCTGCGCCTCCGCCCAATGCTGCGCCACAATTGGGGCAGAATTTAGTTGGCGGGCTAAGAGTGATCCTGCAATAGGGGCAAGCGACGGTAAGCTGGGCACCGCAACTACCACAGAAACGTTGCCCTTGTGCTACAGGCGAGCCACAATTGGTGCACCTCTGTATCATGTCTTGCCTTTCCCGTCTTTTTTATGTTCCGAAAAATCAGCTCTTACCACGATTATACATCTAAGAATTAAGTTAAAGCAATAAATAGCGGCATTTTTGTCGAAAAGGACAGTGTAACAACTACTCGAGAGTGAGACTCGAGATCCGGTTTTTTGGTTTGCTCTGTAATTAACTTGCCCTGTTTTTGTGTAATAGAACTCATTGACCGGTTATTGTGTAGCTTTTACTCGATACCTCTTTTCCTGAGGCGTCATATAGCACAGCTATATCAGGTACATTGTTATCCCAGATGTCACCAGGCCCGAAGAAGAAGCTGAACCATGGTTGTTTAGTGCAATAGGGAGCCTTTGTGCCGAATTCCAGCCAGGCCCCGCAGTCGGGGTAGACCTTATCGGTGGTGATGATGACGGACTGTCCGGGATTCAGGACAAAGTCCATAGGGAAGGTGAAGGAGGGATAACCTTTGGTGATGTTTTTTAGGGTCCAGCCGCCTATTCTCTGTGGGCGCTCGCCACTGTTAGTGATAACCACATATTCGTCGGGTTCCACTGCCTCATAGCAAATGCATTCCTCTGTGTTGCGAGGGTAGACCTCACCTTTGTAGCGGATGTAGTTTATTTCGATTATCGGACGAGAAATTGCTACCGAGTCGTCTTGCACAATGATGGTCCAGCTTTTTAGGTTGTGGGCAAACACTTTCAGAAAGAACCTTTCTCCCTCTTCTGTACTGATGGGGAAAGTCGTCTTCCTTTCAGTACTGCGTGTCCCGGGCACAATCTGCCACAGAGCATAGGGCTTGTCCTGCTGGAAGATATGAACCTTAAAATCGGCATCTTGGATAACCTCAGGTTCTGTGCTCCAGCTGAGGCACCATTTAGTGCCTGATACATGGAATGGTGGGGTGACTGCGTTGCCTTTGCCGCTGAAGACCTGTACTGTGTGCCAGGTTCCATCGTCCGCTGTATTGCCAGACGGCATTTCTGGATAGGGACGCTCTCCTATTATATCCACGGTTGCTGACAGCGCCGATACGCTGGCTAGTTCTGGATGGTGTGCTGTCTTAGCACCCAGTACTGTAGAGACAGGGAAGAACAACAGCCCTGAGACCACAGCTAAGATTATTCTAGTTAATCTCATTGCCGGAGCGGAAAACCCTAGGGGATTTTTTGCCACCTTCTTTTTGTACTTACTGCCTGTCCTATTACTCGTCTCTTTTATCTAGGTTCATTTGACTACATATAGTATCTTAATGATACCGTAACACAATTTCTTCATGCTGTCAATACTAGTAGTGTTGACACAATTATGCAATGCCTGTCTGTGACAGACCAAGTATCCTGATAGATTGCTATCTTTTGAGGACTCTTTCGACTTTTTCTTAATCTGCTGTTGTTAGGAGGGAGGGTGTGCTAGGGAGATGGGGGCGTGAACTCGAAAATTTTGACTTCTGGGAAGATGCCTATGCCGGACATTTGGATCATATCGGACTTAGAACTATAGACCAGTTTATAGCTCTGGAGTCTTTCCAGAGGCACGGGGCTGAGGAAGGGGTTATCGCTGACTATGCGGTAGTTACCGCTTTTCTGGCTGGCGATGAAAGTCTCAGCCTCCTGATAGCTGGAGAACGGGCGCACGTCTGTTATCTCTTTATATTTCTGACCAGCTGTGGTGCCTTTTTCCTGGTAGGCGATTACTATCGATTTATCAGATGTCAAGCTGGCACCGTCAAAGTTGTAGAGCCTCACGGCTAACGAGCGGTAGTATTCGGGGTAGTAAAGGATTACAGGTTTGAGTGTGCCTTTTTCTGCTACGTAATAGGTCTCGTAAAAGTTTTCTATCGGGATGTTGGCAAAAGCTGCAGCACCGTGGAATTTTGTGGTGGCGGTGGCGAAGTCAATCACTACGTATTTGGCGCCGAGGGCAGACATTATTTGATTGCCTGAGTTTTCATCTTGTGCGGTGAAGAAGCGAGCTGCCTGCGCAGCACCTTGCTGGAAAGGGTTAGCTATAGGTAGGCGGTGGGCAACCCGCGTTACCAGGTGCCCATAGTCCCACCATACCATGACTCCACAAGCAGGCTGCGGATAATGGAAGTCCTTGTCATACCGGGCGTAATAGAAATCAGGGTCATTGAAGGGCTCCGGAGTATTATCCTTCATCCATATGAGAGATTCGAGCCAGGCGTTGCTTGGAGCGAAAGCAGCCGCTGAAGCGGCATTTTTAGCAAATAGTGTGTTGGGGAAGAACGCGACCAGAAAAACCACAATTATGCCCAGTGCCATATTCATCAGGGCACCTGCAGAGCGTGTCTTTGGTCTCTTTTTCTCCCGGGCTTTCTTTTTTGGTTGTCCGGCGGCATTATCTGCAGTGGCTGTAGTGCTTTTGAAACCGGCAAACTCCAGAACAAGCCAGCATACATAGGCTGTGAGAAGCGCCATGTTGACAGAAAGATAGTAAGCAAAGCGGCGTTGTCCCAAGGTAGCTGCCAGTATTACTAGACTCCATACTATCAGCGCTAGCTTACTCGCTTCGCTGCGTTTGATGGCTGTGTACACCAGTATCCCTAGGGAGATCAGGGCTAGGAAGAAGCAGGTGGTGAAGTTCCCCCAGACCACAGAGAGTGAGAAGCTTCCTTGAGGGAAGAGTATTGGCTCGACCTCGAGTATGGTCAGGGCAGCGCCTTTTGGCGTAAACACAGTGAGGAAGTTTGCTAGGGCTGTTTTAAAGAACGAGGGTGTAGCAATATAAAGGACCGCTAGCCCGAGAAAACCGAGAAATAATAAGCTCAGTGGGTAATAGGCCGCTTTAACTCTCTGACCAGACATAAGGCGTGATAAGCCCACCATGATGAGCAGCCCTGCTATGGCGATAGCTAGCGAAGGCAAACACAGCGGTGATGGGTCAGTCGGTGGCAGAGACGGATAGACAAACATAGCTACTGCGAATAGTGGTATGCCGATAACAGCGAGATAGCCAGTAGCTTCCCCTTTCAAATGGTCAACAATGAACTGGACCGCAAAATAGGTGAAGATCAGGAACACGAAAAGCAGCCCGCCGACCCAGGTGGCAAGATAAATCCAGAGACAGAGACCGGAGAGCAGACCATAAACGAATGGCTTTGTTGTGAAGACTCGCAGCGTCTGTGACGGCTTTAGCGAGAGCCCGATTTGCTTGGCTGATTTAATAGCTAATATTAGAAACAGCATTATTGTGGTGGAAAGTAGCACTTCAGCCACATGGTGGTCGGTGTAACCAAGTATCGACCTGCCAAGGAATTCTCCGGGCATCACTGATATAAGTCCTGCTGAGATGATGCCTGCCCAGCGGTTAAAGACTATCTTGCCGATGAAGTACACCGGGAATACCACCAAGGCTCCCAGTATAGCAGGAATATATAAACCGACGGTGTCTACTAAGTGCTGGGTTGGTGCCCCGAGTCCAAGGAGCCAGGCAATACCACCAATTAGCCAATCAAAGAACGGTGGCCAGTTTACGATGGTGCCGTGAGGATAGAATGTGTAGGGGTCAAAGACTATCCTGTGGGGAAAGTTGTGGATTAAGTTGTCCACCAATCGCATATGGTAGTAAGCATCGGTGCCAGAGAACTTTGTCCATTGGTCAGTGATGAGTTTAGTGTATGGGGGAATAATCCTTAGGCACAGTCCGGTGACAAAAGTAAGGGCTAGGAATGTTATTGTGATAAGTCTTTGACCCTGTCCGGTTTTGTCCACCATCTTATTGTCCCCAGATTATAGCTTTGGTTTCTGCTCGTTGCAACAGGTGTTGCTGAGGCACAGTCCTTGAAGATGATGCTTCAAGGTGTAATATCGCAGTTAGGGGGATTGTATATAGTCTATTTCTGTTCAGCAGCTTCGATGGTTATGCAGCTATGTGCTAGAGCAGCACCAGCACGGAGTGCAGCAGCTACAAGCACAGCCTCGACCAGTTCTTCTAAGGAAGCGCCGGCTTTCTTTGCTCTGCTCGTGTGTCCGGCAATACAGTACGGGCATTGTGTGACATGGGCTACAGCCACAGCAATAAGCTCTTTCACTTTGGTGCTTAAAGCCCCTTCGGTAAAGACTTTGTTGTCGAAGTCGCTGAATGCTCGCACAACTTCGGGCTTTAACTCAAAGAGCTTGCCCAGCTTGGCAGTACTTTCTTTATGATAGTAGCAGTCAGCCATCTTGACCTCCTTAGTTCAATGGGACCTATAAAAGGTCAGACCTTGTATCTTTTGCTGGTGAGTAGTCATTGATGCCTGGGCTAAATTGTACCAAAAACTGACTGATTGGTAGAGGATGAAGTTAGTGCATGACTATCAAGTGAGTGGGATTCTTTCCTAATTTCAATTTCGATATACAGGCTAAACCAGATGGCAAGCTACAAGATGCTCGTTACCAAGGTCTTTGATTTCTGGTTCTTTTTCCCTGCACTCGGTCTTTGCTAATCGGCACCGTGTATGAAAGCGGCAGCCTCGAGGCGGGAAAAGGGGGCTGGGGACATCACCAGTCAGCAATATGCGTTTCCGCTGGCGGTCGACTTCGGGACAGGGTATAGGGACTGCAGATAGTAATGCTTGAGTATATGGATGGAGCGGATGTTCATATAACTCCTCACTGTCAGCGGTTTCTACTACTTTACCGAGGTACATCACAACCACACGGTCGCTGATATATCTCACCACTGAAAGGTCATGGGCGATGAATAAGTAGGTCAGTCCAAGTTCTTCTTTGAGCTGTTTCAATAGTTTGATAACTTGTGCTTGAATTGAGACATCAAGTGCCGAAACAGGCTCGTCACAAACGATAAACTTTGGTCTTGTTGCCAGTGCTCTGGCTATCCCAATGCGTTGCCTTTGTCCACCACTGAACTCGTGAGGATAGCGGTCTACCATTCTTGGCTCGAGTTCGACAAGCTCCATCAGCTCCGCTACTTTCTGCTTGTATTCCTTGTCCGTGACTAAGTTGTGTACCTGTAATGGCTCACCGATAATGTCACCGACGGTCATCCTCGGGTTCAGTGAAGCATAGGGGTCCTGAAAAATGAGCTGCATATCACGTCTTAATTTTCTCAGTTCTTCGCCTTGTATCGTGGTGATGTCCTTGCCTTGAAAGTATATATTGCCGGCGGTTATATCATAGAGCCGTAGCACGCAGCGACCTACAGTTGTCTTGCCACAACCACTTTCACCAACAAGTCCTAGCACCTCCCCCTGTCTAATGTTAAAACTGACATTGTCGACGGCTTTAATGTCTGCGATTTTACGCCTCATTACGCCAGCCAGTAGCGGAAAGTACTTTACTAGGTGTTTTACTTCAACCAGATGGCTATTGGTCTTCAACGCTCGCACTCCAGTTCTGTCAATGTTGGCACCTCTTCATGTCTGAAGCAGGCTACATAGTGTTCAGTTCCCACCTGTTCAAGTCCGGGCTTTTGTTCAGTACACTTGCTGATAGCAAATTTGCAACGAGGTGCGAAGGCACAGATGTTGGGGGGCAGGCGGACAAGGTCAGGTGGTAGACCGGGAATAACGTAAAGCGGGCGCTCACGCGGGAGGTCGAGCCGTGGTACCGAAGCGATGAGTCCCACAGTGTAGGGATGACGGGGCTGACTGTAGATCGTGTCAGTTAAGCCTG
>DAOUAI010000103.1:0-3130 GCA_034433775.1 Dehalococcoidia bacterium | reverse complement strand
GACGCACACCGACCATCGGCATTCACAGGGCCAGCCGCAGTTCGGGTAGCAGGGGCAGCAGGGGTCGCAACGCCAACAGCAGTCCTGTGGGGCAGGTGGAGGCGGCGGTGGGGGTGGTGGTGCTGGCGGTCGAGGCAGCGGAGGCGGTGGGGGTGGCAGAGACGGCGGTGAGGCAGGGGGCAAAACCGATTCACCAGCCGTAGCCGTTGCTGAGGCGGTGGCTGACACCGTGACTGTGACTGCAGGGTCGTCCCCGGTGGCATTGACGGTGACGGTGGCTGTGGCTGAGGAGTCAGCCTGTGCCTCGGCTCCGTCTGCGGCGTATGCCGGCACCGCCAAGAACAGCAGTGCCGAGCACGCCACGAGTGCTGTTGTTAGATTGAAGACTGTCTTTTTGAAATTCATTTGTACCTCCTTTCTTTACTTCCTATTCGTTGACCTTTGTTAGCAGCGCGGAAAATAGCAGCAATGCCGCTGTTATGATGAAAAGCGTCGTTCTGAAGCTCATGACACCTCCTTCTTGTTAGCGTTTTTGTTTGCTTTTTTGAAAGCGATGCTCAATTTGCCGGCAAGTTCGATGACATCGCCGTCAGCAAGCGCGTGCCTGCCGGTGCCTTTGATCTCCTCGCCGTTGAGCTTGGTGCCGTTGGTGCTGCTGCGGTCCTCAATGTAGTATTTGCCGTTCTCAAACCAGATGTTGAAGTGCTGCCGCGATATGTAACTGGCGTTTTCCGGCAGCATGCACTCCTGAAAGTCCTGCCTGCCGAACGACCTGGCATCGCCGGCAAGAAGTATCTCGCTACCATCGGGCAAGACCAGTTTCGCCGGAGGGGCTTCCAGTACAGGCGTGGTGGCCGGCAGCGTATTTGTGTATGGCGTTGCTGTCCCCGGCTGGGTGGTCCTGCCCGCCTCTGTGGCTACCTCCACTGGCTGGACGACCCGCGCCCGTCTTCTGGCGAGCAGGACGGCGAGGACTACTACTGCCACCGCTGCCAGCCCCAGCAGAGCCATCAGTCCCCAGAGTAGGTATGGCGGCTGCTCCACAGTGATGGTGACCGATACTGACTGGGTGCTGCCGTCAACATAGGCGGCGGTAAGGGTGTATGTGGTGGTATTCCGTGGCGACACCTGGAGCGTGCCGCTGGTACCCACGCTGCCAACGCCGCTGATAGCCACCTGAACTGCCCCCGGCGCATTCCAGGAAAGGGTCGCTACCTTCCCCTTCTTTATCATGGTCGAGTCGGTGCTGAGGGCAGGCGGTACCCTGGGGTTGACCGTTATGGTCAGGGAAGAGGAAACTGTTTTGTCAGATTTTCCCTTCGCCACCAGCGTGTAGGTGATGGTGGCGGTGGGGGTGACCGAGGTGGAACCTGAGGCAGCAACCGAGCCCACCCCGGGGGATATGGTGACGCTGCTGGCATTGGTGACCGCCCAGCTGAGCACCACCGTATCCCCTGCCTCGATGGTCGTCTTGCTGGCGGTGAACGAGTTGATCACCGGCGGGGTGACCGGTTCGGGTGGTGGGACGGGTATGTCAGGCGGATAGTAGCCCGCAGTATAGTTAAAACTCAGCGAGCGCGTTGACCAGTATGTCCCGGAGAGGAACCACATCTTCCACACATACCTGCCGGGCGGGTCGTAGGGCTCGGCGACGAAGGGCCCGAGTTGCCACACGCCGGCGCGCGGGACATACCAGCGGTAACACAGCCAGTGTCCATAAGGGACTGTGCCCGCAGGGTAGTACTCCCAGAGATAGAAATAGCCCGGACCGCTAACGGACACGATAAGATAGCATGCCCAGTTGCGGTAGAGGTTGGTCAGTATCTGCCCGTAACTGTTGACCAGACAGGCGCCGACTATGGCGCCCGGTGCTGTGCCCGATGCCACCTCAGGCGGCGAGATCTGCAGCGAGGGCCAGGTCTGACCATAAGTCTCCGCCCTTACTGGCGGCTCCATGGACTGTTCTCCGCCGTAAGGTGGCTGCCACGGCTCCTGTGGGTCGGATGGCGGGGAGGGAAAGTCCTGTGCCCCCGCAGGCAGTGCCACACCGACGGCAGCCACAATGGCGAGTATAACGACCAGAAATGCTGAGAAAGACTTCTTCATGTCCTTAGTCCTTTAAGTGAACTCCTGGCAACATTTTCTAATTCTAAATATACGCGCAGCGTAAGTGGACTGCTTGACCGCGGGTTTACAGGAGGTTGACAGTTTGTTGACAAAAAGTGGGTGGTGAGGTGAGACGCTGTTGTGGAATCAGATAATTTGAAACTTCAGCCGGACTATGCTGGCAAGCTCTATGACGTCATCGTGGTTGAGGGCTACCTGTCCTTTGCCGCTGACATCCACGCCGTTAAGCCTGGTGCCGTTGGCGCTGCCCATGTCTTCGATGTAGAACTGTCCCTGCTGCGCTTTGATCTCTAAGTGCCGCCTCGATACCAGCGCCAGCTCCTGTATCTCCAGTGTCCTGGCGAGGTCGCCCCTCCCGATAACCCTGCCACCGCCGTCGACCAAAATTTCCATGCCGTTGGGCAGGACTATCTTTCCCCTGAGGGCGACTGTGGGAGCGGGAGGTGGCATCTTCTCCAGCTCTGTGCTGGCAGGAGGTGGCGCCTCCCGTCGGGTATAGCGCCGGTAGAGGTAAAGGCCGAGAAGGGCAAGTGCAAGGAGAAGCAGGGCTGAAAAGCCGATCAGCGCTGCCAGCGGCGATGCCAGCAGTGAGCGCAGGCGGTCGATAAACTTCCCCTCGGGTGCGGCTGCCGCTGCGTGAACTCCCTGCTGCTCGCCGGGCGTCTCGGTGACCTCTTCTCTGGAGTATGTCCAGTAGACGGGCTTGCCCTGCGGCTGCTCGGCGTCCTCGCCAGCCCAGCGACCGTTGCTGTAGAACCATATCATGTATACGTGCTGCCCTTCGGGCTCGTCCTCGCCCGGGGTGAAGGGGCCCAGCCTCCAGACGCCGCTTTGTGGCAGATGCCATTTATAAGCCAGCCATCTAGCCGGCGGGACTGTGCCCTCGGGGAAATATTCATAGATGTAGAGCCACCCCGGCGCATTGATGTCCACCTCGAGGTACCAGTTTTCCCTGCCGGTGACCGTCGATTTGCGCTCTGCGGAGGGCCCGACAAAGCTGGGG
>DAOUAI010000102.1:0-15454 GCA_034433775.1 Dehalococcoidia bacterium | reverse complement strand
ACTTAAATTGCTGTAGTTGTTGGTAATAACACCCTCATTCTCACGAGTGACAAATCCGCAAACAAGTTCGGGAGCTGTCTCTAATGGTTGTTGTTTTTGCTTTAATGGTGGGCCATTGTGGATTCGAACCACAGACCCCGGTCTTATCAGGACCGTGCTCTAGCCGACTGAGCTAATGGCCCCTTTGTCTTGATAAAGAAGTATAGCTTCCGTGTAAGGACGGTGTCAAGAAACAATCTGTTCGTGTGTTAATGTTATCTCAGGTCTGGCATGCAAGTTCGTTCAGTCCTGTATAATCGTCGTGCTGCCTGTAGAGCTGGTAAGCAAGTTCTCCAATAGCTACTTCAGCAGTGGAGAAAATAGTGGCGCTGGCAAGATGACCGCCAAGACATACACCTTGGTTTGAAAGGACTGCATGTAAATGTATGATGAGTCTTTCTTCTTTTAATGCCACCGAGCCCTGAGCAGAGGCTATTTCAAGAGGTCCTTCCAGACTAGTAGGTTCATATCTGCCAGGAAGCTGGGTTAGAAAGTTGAGTTGTGCGTCTTGCACTGAGCCGATAACACCGAGGATGACGCCAGAGGAAATTTTGTGCTCCTGGCAATAGCCGGTTATCGCACTTAGCAATTCTTTTCCAGGCAGGACGCGAAATAAATGCACTTGGGTAAACAAGGTGTCACCTCCCATCGTTGTTAGCTCTTGCCTATTCATGGTACTGCAATTTGCTGGCAAAAACAGAAAGGGCCATCAAGTTTTAGTCTGCTAGTCTGTATGTTATACTTAAATCAAGGCTGGCAGAGGAATTATAGCCTGTTGGTGGATAAGATGGGAATCGTCCTCTATAAGGAACCTGAACTTGAAGACCCTGTGTTAATAGCATCCTGGCCAGGGATAGGGAATATTGGCGTAATAGCGGTTGATACGTTGAGGCAGATAGTGAAGGCAGAAGAACTGGGAGAAATAGAGCCGTGGGAGTTTTTCTACCCCAAAAAAGTCGTAATAAGGGATGGCGTGCTAAAAGCTTTAGAATTTCCTACCAGTAAGTTTTATTTCAAGCGAACATATAAAAAGGACTTGCTTTTCTTTGTAGGAGAAGAACAACCGGGCACGGGAGCAAAGGTGTATGCAGAGGGTGCTAAAGCCTACAAAATGGCGAATCTAGTCATTGATGTAGCAGAGAAGTTCGGCTGCAAGCGCATCTATACGTCCGGAGCAGCTGTAGCACCTATTCACCATACCATAGATTCCAGAGTCTGGGTGGTGCCCAATAGTGAGTCTTTGATTAAAGAAATGAAAAGCTATCCGAACACAGTACTTATGTCAGATATAGAGGGGCGTGGTGGTCAAGGCAATATCACTGGGCTGAATGGACTACTGCTCGGTGTCGCTAAGAAGAGAGGTATCGAAGCTGCTTGTCTGATGGGTGAAATACCAATTTATCTACACGGATTTCCAATACCTTATCCTAAAGGGTCAAAGGCAGTGCTCAGGGTTCTGGAGATGATTCTCGGGGTTGAGGTTGATACGGCTGAGCTTGATGCGTTTACCAAGCGGACAGAAAAGGAGATTGAGTCTATCTACCATAGACTTCCTGCTGAGATAAGGGAGCATCTGGATAAGCTGGTGAGCATGACTTACACCAGGGAAGCAGAGCCAGGACCAATTACTGAAGAAGACAAAAAGAAAATTTTGCAGGAGATCGATAAGCTGTTCAAAAAGGAGCCAGGTGAGGACTGAGATCACAACGAAAATGAGGTTTAAGATTTTCAGTAGACCTGAAATGCAAACAGCTTCTTTGATTGTCACCTGGATGCCAGATGCTGGAAAGGTAGGGGCTGGAGTTGCCGAATATCTGAACAAAAAGCTGGGTGGTTTTGTATTCGCCGAAATAGAGCCGCTGGAGTTTTTCCCGCTAGATGGGGTTTCTGTTGAAGATGATATAGCACACTTCCCAGAGACTAAATTTTATTGTTGTCCGCAGAAAAATTTGATAATTGTGAAGAGCGACTTGCCCAGGTTCGAATGGTATGAGTTTCTAGTAACAATACTGGACACTGTTGAAGAAATCTGCAAGGTGAAAGGAATATATGTGCTTGGTGGAATGGCAACGGCAAGTGCTCATACGACCCCCCGCACATTGTTGACCGTAGCAAATTCATCCCAAACAAAGCGTTTGGTTGAGAATTATGATGTAGTCAGTAGCATGGAATATGAGACACCTGATGGACAAAGACCAACCATAAATTCTTTTCTCCTTTGGATTGCCCAGCAACGTGGAATAGCAGCAATAAATTTATGGGTTCAAGTACCGTTCTACTTGGTAGCTATAGAAGACCCACAAGCATGGAAAAAGGCGCTGGACTTTCTGGATCGGCAACTCGAACTCAGTGTCGATTTTTCAGAGCTTAATAATAGAATTGCGAGGCAAAACCAAAGAATTGCGCAAAGTAGAAGCCAGCATCCTGACTTGGATAATTGCTTGAGCCGCCTGGAGAGCAATCTGGGCTTAAGCACAAATGAAAGTGAAAGACTAATCCGGCAAATGGAGGATTTGTTAAGACAGGGGGACTGACAAAAGACAAATTTAGTTATCTTTTATAAGTCTGACGCTATAGCGTAAATTTTACAGATACCGATTGATAGATTAGAATGTGCAAATGCTTCTGTAGAAACTGAGATGTAAAAGAGGATAGATAAGGAATGCAGGAGATATTTCTCTGTCCTACCTGTGGTGCACAAAACTTTGTTGGGCAAGAATATTGCCAACATTGTGGACAAAGATTCCAATATAATTGCCCCTACTGTGGCGCTATTGTAGATGCGACGCTGGTAAATTGCCCCAAGTGTCGTGAAGGACTATACTGGCCAACTCCACGCAGGATAAAGCCTTTTCCAAAAGAAGGGGCTGCACGCCCGCCTTCCAGAAAATACAGTAGAGCAGATGAAGAAGTTCCAGAAACTCAGAAGAAAAAGCAACAGAAGTCGGACCCATGGCTTACAGGATGTCTAGGAATAGTCATCATCGCCATTATCATTATGGTGGCCTTTTTCTTGTATGATTGGCTCAGCCGTCCATCTATCCCGGAGGAACTACCGCCGAGCAGCAAAATTAGAGAGGTTCTCGTATTTCATTCGAGCCGTTTTCTCGATGCTGCTCTTAAGTAGTTTGAATGGGACCAGCACTTTCCTTCGATAGCCCTAGCTGGATCGGATAAGTACGGAGGTGAATATGGTTATTGGTATCATGTCAGACACACATGACAGAATTGATGCGATTGAAGCAGCCATCAATTTTTTCAATCAGCACAATGTGACTGATATCTTGCATGCCGGCGATCTCGTGTCTCCACTCGTAGTACCAAAATTTTCCAATCTGAAAGCCAGGCTGCACTATGTCTGGGGTAACAATGAGGGCGACCGCGAATTTATCAAAACAAGATTTGATGAGCTTGGTATCAAACCCCTGGGTGATTTTGCTGCTCTGGAAATAGGGGGGCGCAGGATAGCCCTATTGCATGGGACTAATGAGCATATTGTAGACTCGCTTCTCAAAAGTGGTCTCTATGATGTTGTGGTAAGAGGACACAATCATAAAGCAGAAGTAGTCGTCGGGCCAACATTATTAGTGAATCCTGGTGAGGTCTGTGGTTATCTAACCGGGCAACAGACCATAGCATTGCTCGACTTGGACAGCTTAAAAGCAGAGATACTGAAACTGTGATGGAGGTTTTGATGTTACAGGAGATGCTCCAGTTTTTTGTCTATTTCTTTTCTCACCCAACAATCTGGGGAATCGGACTGGCAATAGGTTTTGGAACAGTCTGGTTAGCCTGTTACCGTCCCCCTTTTCTTAGCAAACCCTGGCTCTGGGCTGTATTAGTTGCCGGAGCAGTATTATCGCCAATAGCAATTGCTGTTGTCTCCTACCCTGTCAGGTATGCAGTGTCAGCAGGGTATGCCCTGTTATGGAACCCGGAGACGATAAATCGGTGGGCTTTGCTGGCCAGCATACCCTCTATGTTTTTGGTCGGCTTGGTCCGGGAAGGTTTTAAATTAGTACCCTTGGTTGTCGTATGGTGGCGAAAGGGCTGGGCAGTAGATCCCAAACTTGGGCTGATAACCGGAGCTGTTTGTGGTGCGGGCTTCGGTATTGTGGAGGCAATGTGGATGCATAATTATATCTTTGCTACAGGATGGAGCTGGGAAAATGTGCGATTGCAAGGTATAGGGCAGCTTGTCGGTTTTTGGGAAAGTTTCTTCGTTCTCGGCAGCGGTTTAGCTTCTACGGCTCTGGTGGGATGGGGGATAGGAAAAGGACGTTGGTGGCAGTTCTACCTCGCAGCGGCTGGTATTTACTTGGTTATAAATTACAGTTATGTCCTGGTTCGGAAGGAGTTGGTCAACGCAACTCAAGCCGAGTTTATTATTGCAGCCTGTGCTGTGCTGGTGACTGGAGTGGTGCTATGGTTGCTGGAGAAAGGTTCTGAGAAAGGGTTTAAATCAAGTTAAATGTGTGATATGATGGGGTCAAGAGTATACGCACAGAGGTGACTATGGAGGAGATTAAGCTATATCGTGACCTTATCATCTGCATTTCAGGTGTGGTGGTCAGCACAGCTATTATATTCGCTGCTGTACTCCTATATATCTTGTACAGAAGAGCAAAAGCCGCGCTTATTGCGTTGGAAGCTACCATATCTACGCTTCGTCAAATATCCACATCGATGAAAGACGAAATTATTGAACCTGTGGTGCGGCTTGTGTCGCTAGTACGTGGTGTTCTCGGGGGTATCGATTTTGTTACCAAATTTTTTAAAAAGAAGGAGGGAGGGAGCGATGGCTGAGAGAGATAGTGGCAGTTTCGTTGTTGGTTTTGTCATCGGTGCAGTCACGGGCGTGGTTTTAGGACTTTTATTTGCTCCACGGTCCGGTGAAGAGACAAGGGAAATACTGAAAGAGAAAGCGCGGGATATCAAAGAACAGGTAACCGAGGCGACAAAGAGGGTTCGTGGAGCTGTTGCTGATGTGGCTAAAAGGGCGCAAGAAAAAGCCTAAGCGCACATGCGGACAGCCTGTAGCCCATCGGTCGAGTGTCATCCCCGTTCACACAGTATTACCACTTTGGTTTCCGAGACTAGCCTGCTGAGATTGCATAAACTCACGTTTGGGATTAGCAGAACTTGAGTACAGAAACTGGCGTCTGGCAAAGGAACCTACGCCTCGCCTTCATTATATTAGGCGTGGGTGTAGTTGTCATGCTTCTCTTATTTTTGAGAGGCATGTTGTTACCATTTGCTGTCGGTCTGCTGTTGGCATACCTTTTGATGCCTCTACTAAGGTGGCTCGAGGCAAAATTACCTGGTGGGCAAAGCAAATGGATGGCAGCCAAACGCGTCGGACTAATAGGCTTGAGCTTTTTGCTGATTTTGCTCCTACTTGCGCTACTGGGCTATTACATTGTCACCAGCGTCGCTGAATCATTTTCTATTCTCATTCAGAACATTCCTCGATATTTGAGCGAAGGGCTGTCAAATCTACAGGACTGGCTTAGAGGTTTCCGGGAATGGTTACCCCCAGAAGTCCGAGGGGGGCTAGATGAACTGGTTGTGGATGTAGCTTCTCTTGGAGGTAAAGTTGCCACGAACATATTCGCTAAGAGTGTCTCTGTGCTGTCTGCTGGTGCTGGCCTGGCATTAAGTTTGTTTTCTTTACCTCTTTTTCTGTTTTACATCTTGAAAGACTGGGAGAGATTGATATACCGGCTCTACTCATTTCTAGGAGCTTATTTGGGGGAACGCGTCCGCGGTATCGTCAACATATTGGACAAGGTAATAGGCAGCTGGATCAAATCTCAATTAGTGCTGGCGGCATCTGTATTTATAATGTGTCTTGTCGGGTTGTCTATACTGAGAGTTGATCTCGCTCCGGCTCTAGCAGTTTTGGCAGGGTTGATGGAGTTTGTACCTATAGTGGGTCCATGGATCGCTGGTATTGCAGCAGTAGTGGTCGTTCTGGCAATTGCGCCAGAAAAGGTCATCTGGGTGGTGCTTCTCTATGTACTGGTGCAGCTCTTGGAGAATTCTCTATTGAGACCTAAAATACAGGGGTCATATTTACAACTCCATCCTGTAGTAATAATAGTCTTACTCCCGATAGCGGCTTATCTGGCTGGCATATGGGGTATGGTGCTCTATGTGCCACTTACAGCACTCGGTGTTGAAATTTTCAAATATCTGCGGCAGCCGGCTGCGTCTGAAACCGGGTAAAAACTAAGAAGTAATCTGAAGGCATTCCTTATAGCTGTACAAGAACCTGCTTAATGGTCATCGATCAAGGTGCCAGGGAATATTCCCGTTCTCTCTGTTGTAGTACATGCCGTAAATATTGTCCAGTAAGAGAGTCGGGCACTTTTGCCACCTCTTCTGGAGTACCAGTGGCGATAACATAGCCGCCATCGTCTCCCGCACCAGGACCCAGGTCGATTATGTAATCGGCATTTTTGATGACATCGAGGTGGTGCTCGATGATTACCACGGTGTTCCCTGCGTCGACCAGCCGCTGCAGAACATTTAGCAAGCAGGCAATATCAGCGAAAGATAATCCGGTAGTTGGCTCATCCAGTATATATAAAGTTCTACCTGTAGAGCGACGGGATAGCTCAGTAGCTAGCTTTATTCTTTGCGCTTCACCACCGGAAAGTGTTGGAGCAGGTTGTCCTAGATGTATATAACCAAGCCCGACATCTCGCAATGTTTCCAGTTTGCTCTTTATTCGCGGGAAATTTTCGAAAAAGACAAGAGCTTCGTCTACGGTCATGCCTAAGACGTCTGCGATATTCTTCCCTTTGAAATATATTTCCAGTGCCTCGCGGTTATAGCGTTTGCCTTTACATATCTCACAAGGAACAGTGACATCAGGCAAGAACTGCATTTCTATCTGGATAAAGCCTTCGCCTTCACAGGCCTCACAGCGTCCGCCTTTCACATTGAAGGAGAACCGCCCTGGTTTGTAGCCGCGCATTCGGGCTTCAGGAACAGTGGCAAACAGTTCACGGATGGGGGTAAAAGTTCCGGTATAGGTAGCTGGGTTGCTGCGCGGTGTACGCCCGATCGGAGATTGGTCAATGTTGATGACCTTATCAATATGCTCTATGCCGATAACAGCGTCACATTGCCCCGGTCTGTCCTTCGCTCTGTAAAGCTTCTGTGCAAGCTTTTTGTACAACACCTCATTTACCAATGTGCTTTTTCCACTTCCGGATACTCCAGTTACGCAAACGAATTTACCCAGCGGGATGGCAATATCGATATTCTTTAAATTGTTTTCACGCGCCCCCCTAATTATTAGTTCTCTTCCTGAGCCAAGGCGGCGTCTTTGAGGCAATGGGATCTGCTTGGACTTGCTCAGGTATTGCCCGGTTATGGAATCGGGGCAATTCATAATATCGTTGAGTGTTCCTGCAGCCACGACTCTGCCACCATTATCGCCAGCACCAGGTCCCATGTCGATTACAAAATCAGCAGCCCGTATCATAGCCTCATCGTGCTCAACAACTATAATGGTATTTCCTAAATCACGCAATCGCCTCATTGTTTCAATAAGTCGGTGTATATCGGCTGGATGTAGTCCTATAGTAGGTTCATCACATATGTAAAGAACTCCCATAAGACCACTGCCGATTTGAGTTGCCAGACGAATTCGTTGTGCTTCTCCGCCACTTAAGGTTGCTGAAGGACGATCCAGCGTTAAGTAACCCAATCCGATATCTATAAGAAAGCTGAGACGAGTAGCTATCTCTTTGAGTATTTGGTGGGCAACCCTGAGTTCGTAATCGGTAAGTTTAGGCTTGCAATTAGGATTACCGGTTAAAATACATACCCAATCTAAAGCCTCTTTGGCAGGCATTTCAGTTACTTCTATGATATTTCGACCATCAATTGTGATAGCCAATGATTCCGGCTTGAGTCTTTTGCCTCCACATGCCGGACAGGGATATGAAGTCATGAATCTTTCAATCTCGGCGCGTGTATTGCTTGATTCAGTATCTCGATAAATCCTTTCTAAATATGGGATAACCCCTTCGTAACCAGAGAAGTACTCTCTAACTTTGCCATACCGGTTTCTGTATTTTATGAGCTCACCTTCCTCTCCATAGAGCACAAGGTCAAGGTGTTCCTTTTTAAGTTTGTTGACAGGGGTATGGAGTGAAAAGCCATAGCGGCTGGACAGGTCTTGAAGTTCACCCACATGCCATGAAAACCACCCCCAAGCTCGAATAGCACCTCCTGCCAAGCTCAGACTCCTGTCTGGTATGAGGAGGTCGGGGTCGATCTCTAGTTTCACACCAAGCCCGCTACATCGGGGACAAGCACCGTGAGGGCTGTTAAAACTGAAAGTACGAGGGGCAATCTCACCCAGACTGATACCACAATTGACACAGGCAAAGTGTTCGGAAAAAAGCAGTTCGTCCCCATTAGCTATTGAGATATGTACTATTCCGCCACCTAGCTTTAACGCTGTCTCCACCGAGTCGGCAATACGGCTGTTTTCAGCTTCACCAACCAGCAGCCTGTCGACCACCGCATCTATGCTATGCTTTTTGTTCTTGTCCAGTTGGAACTCTTCAGCAAGATCGTAAATACGACCATCCACTCTAACGCGAACAAAACCTGCCTTACGGAGGTCGTTAAATACAGTTTGGTGCTCACCTTTTCTGTCTCTGATCAAAGGTGCCAAGACCATTATCCTGCTACCAGCAGGTATTTCTTGAACGGCATCTACTATCTGTTGAACCGTCTGCTTTGAAATTTCTTTGCCACACTTCGGACAGTGCGGATGCCCTATCCTGGCAAAAAGAAGACGCAGATAGTCATAGATTTCAGTCATTGTCCCAACGGTGGAACGAGGATTATGGGACGGCCCTTTTTGGTCAATTGAAATGGCCGGGCTTAGTCCGTCGATGTAGTCAACATCAGGCTTTTCCAGCCGCCCCAAGAATTGGCGCGCATAGGCAGAGAGCGATTCCACATAGCGCCGTTGCCCCTCAGCATATATTGTGTCAAAAGCTAGAGAGCTTTTACCAGAGCCTGAGACACCAGTGATGACCACTAGCTTATCGCGTGGTATCGACACATCTATATTTTTCAGATTGTGCTCACGTGCCCCTTTTACAATTATGTTTTCTAAAGGCATCCTGCTACCTGATTTAGATGGGATTCTTCTTTAATTGTATCACGATGCTGGTGCGGTTTCATTTTTTGCATAGCTGACACAGGACTGGTATGACAGTGCTATGGGGTGGTAGTAAAAGTTTGAGACTGGCAATAAATGTGAGGTTACTATTGTTTCTGGCTAAGCCGTTTTTGCCGTTGCCCGATGAATATGGTCGCTAGTGCCGCTCCAATAAGCAAAGAACATACTAGCGCTGTCCATGCCCACCAAGGTAAGAATGCTAAAACTGTTGAGCTTACATCATGTTCAGCAGTATCCTGAGGTGTCTCTTGATGTGCAGGCTCAGACTTTTGTGTCTCAGGTGGGAAAGACGCTATGCTGAATGACATTATCTCAGACCAATCGCCATTGCCTCGCTCTCCTGTTGCCGACTGGGTCACCCTTACTTTCCAATAGTAGGTAGTGCCGCTTTGAAGACCTGCAGACTTGGGGATTAACCATTCCACTATCTTATAGTCCTCTGGCTTAATGGTCTGGCAGATGATGGGCTTGGCAAAAGACTCGTCTTCGGCTATCCATATTTCGTATTCGAGAGCAGGTAAAGGGTGCTTCCACTTAAGGACTATGTCGCCAATAGTTCTGGTTTCCAGATAGACAGGTATCACCTCATCTTTGGCAGGTGCTACTGGTACCGGTGCTTGAAAAAGCATCTCGCGACTTGGTGTTTTGGTGGTGGGATACTGGACACTCGGGGAAAGACAATCGTAGAAAGTCCATAGTTTGCCTGTGGTGCTGGTATATGGTCTATTATCAATAGCCCATAAATTATTACCCGCCGAAATCTTTAATGAAGTTGGCTCCCGGGTAAATATGACACCATCGGAAAGCCCGGCAGTTAAGTTGTCCCACTCGACATATGGAGCAACAAGCTTTTCAGGTTCCAGCGTTCGGGCAACACCCGATGTATCGCCACTGGACCAAGTACCATACAGCGTGCTCATCTGGGCTAGTCCGTAAAATCTTTGTCCCGGCGCTCTCATCTCAGCCCACTGTGTGCTATAGCCTATTGCCCAGCTGTAAATATTGCCTGCAGGACCATCAGTAGCGGCATATACAATCACAGCATTACGGAACCTGCAATCTGCGGCTATATGCATCTTCCCATGTTCAGGCACAGGTGCAGTGCGCATAAAACTGTTGCCTCCATCCAGTGAATATGCTGCTATACCCTCACTTTCATCTCCAACCAGAACCACACCGCAGGGCATTGCAACGATGCTATGCCCGCTGTCTAGAGTAGTGTTGACCGGTGATGACCATTGCCATGTCTGGGCAGCAGTCATTGTTCCGTGGCGAATATGAGCCCCACCGAGGACATACATATGGATTGTATTGCCAGACTCTACTATAGCAAGATCACTGATATTCACACCAGGTGAAACATCTGTCCACGTCTCTCCTCCATCGAGCGATTGCCACAAACCACCGGCAGCGCGAGATGCTAGGTAAACAGCTCTATTATTGCCGTTTTGATCTAGGCGCAATATCATGTCATCGGTTGGTGAAAGGATACAAAGCACACGCTCCCAGGTCCAGGTAGAAGCAGTGGTCCTCCAAACACTGTCGAAGCTGTTTATCCCAGCCTGATTATTCACTGAAGCAAGAAAAATAGTGTCTGATGTAAGTGTCACTGCTACATCAGAAAGAAAGCTCACATTAGTGTCTATTAGGCTAATCTGATTCCAAATTTGGCCATCGCTGTCACTTACAGAGAGAGCAGACTCGTCACATGCGGTACCGCTCAAATAGCCCGTTGGCCAGTTTGCAGGACTGCTGAGTTGTGCAGAACTGGTAGCACAGTAGGCGTATTTACCATCAATGCTCCATATTATATAGGCATTTGCATAACCTGAATTACCACTACCAGTTGGTGCCTTTTCACTTTTATACCAGCAGTAGCCGGAACAAGTAGCCGGGTTATTAGTAAACCATGTAGTTACCGTGGCAAAACCGGCATTACCTAATACCTCTCCAGCAAGCAGTTTTCCTGATGCACAATTCCCAAAATATGCAATGCTTGAAATTCTAAGAGTTTGGCTTGCTGGCATTAACAAGTATCCAACCGAGTCATCAAACCGGTAAATTCCAGCATTGGTCCCAGGGGCATCAATGCTAACATATAACTGACGCAGAGCGGCAATCTGCCCGGAGAAATCAGCAGGTAATTCCAAATCTCCAGTTATGACTTGGCTTACTTTCGGCGAGGTGCCAGCACCAGCTATGGTTATCTCCGCAGGACCCCACAGATTCCAATTAGTGCTGTTTGCCACTGTGTCGTGGATACCAAGGTCAATATATGTGCCATTGTCCCCGGCAGACAGGGTGACCAATGTGAAATCAGAGCGATAGTTTGGTGAAAATCTGATAGCTAGAATATCCTTACCCAGTCCTTGATCTTTCCATACACCCATGGCACTTGTATTAAGGACGTGGATGTCTCCTGTGCCATGACCAGTCCGGGTACCAATAGCTACGTCATAGCTACCATAGTATGGTGATATGTTAATAGCTCCAATATTGGCACTAGCGGAAAAGTGTGCATTCCACCAAGTTAGACCGCCGTCAGCGGAAACGAATACTTCTCTAGGCAACCCACCTATGCTAGTGACTACTGCGACCATATTTGGATTATCCGGTGCTAGAGCCACATTCCAAGCAGGGAGCGTGGCACCTGCACTCGCCAACTGGTTAGTTAGCTCATTCCAACTAAAGCCACCGTTTGTAGACTTATAGATTTTGCTGTTTGGTATATCGATAGCATAAAGTGTTTGTCCATCGGTGCTTATAGCTATAGCATTCACTTCTGAAGGGCTGACTATGACATTGCCATGCTCATCAGGAGTGCTTACGGGACTCCACCTCATCGTATCTGCGTCTGTTACTACTGGTTGTGACAGAATGGATATAATAGCAAGTTGCACTAAGATGACTGGTGAAAACACTGATATAATGGACTTCAGAGTGACTTGCGGGGTTTTCATCAAACCGTGGTCGGAGGCAATTTCTCCGGCAGCACAACCTCACTTGCGGCGACCTTCACTACTGGCATGCCATCGGTGTAATGCGGCTTAGGCGGTAATATTTCCTCTCCTGCTGAATATGTCTTTTCTTCCCTTATGGTGTTGAGCAGGCTATATACAATCTCCATCTCACCCTCGTGTTGTCCCGTATGGCCCCGTGGCAACAAGCAACGCATGACCTCCCATTCTTGATAAACCTGCCGCATCCAGATTAATGTAGTGGGACCTTCATCCTTCTCCTTTGTAGCTTTTGGCGATACCATCTGTTCCCACTCTGTTACTACTACCCGAAGTGCTCGCTTCGAGGCAAAATCACAAGAGGCTAATTCCTGAGACGGGACAACTTCTGCTTCAACAGCAGCAGGAGGCACACTTGGGGTCGGTAATCCTCGCTCTATTGTTTTCGTCTCAGGCAATTCTTTCCCTAGTATTGTAGCTCTTATTTCTTCTTCATACTTCTGGAGTAATTCTCCGAATTTTTCCATCAACTGCTCACGGGTAGCTGCTGGACCGAGTTTGGGTTTCTCGCCACCTATCATAACCACAGTAGTCTGTGGTGGAGGCATCTGGGGTGGTGGCTGTGGCGGCATAGCCTGGTATGGCGGGGGATAAAAAACTGGCTTTGGCTGTGCACTCCGCAGCAAAACATATAAACCATACCCGAGACCTATAAGCAAAATTATAGCCAATGGTATCAGGATTACGGGCATAGTGTAATCGGGTTCCCATTGCACTTCGATAGTCTTGGGCTCATCCATATTCACCGTGCCCTGCGATGTAATTGCATTCAATTTGCCACCAAAGACCCCCAGAACCCCTGGCATGCGCACTTGTGGAGTGTCTATTTCCCATTCAGCCAGAGTACCTGCCTTATACCAGGTACTGTCCTCTGTAGCCCCGTATTTAGAGGTCAGTGTCAACTTATAATAAGTATCATATTTAGCGGTGCACGTTCCAGGCATGCTCACCTTCAGACTTAATTGTCTGCTGGACGCAGTCTCGCCATTGGGAAGGATCCAGTAAACAAACTTATACTTGGTGTCTGGTCGGTCGCTATCTGTCACTTCCTCCAGAGCCACGTTGCCCAGTATGTAACCTTCCTTGAACCATCCTGATCCTGATAATTGTCCAACTTTGGATGGCTCTGTTTTGAACTCGATATAATACTCGGTATAGTACGGGAATATAGCTTCTGGTGAAGATTCGCTTATCGTTTTTCTGTCCATCTCAGCCTTGAATCTGATACCAGGCTCGGCAGGATGTTCGACGATCTGGTCAACACTTATGGTACGGATAGCACCCAATTCAAGACTGACTTTTATGGATTCACCTCCACGCAACGTCGCTAACGGGGTTGCCCCCATAAGTACCCTGGTCTCTCCAGCTTTTAGCCCTGAGCCAATAGCAATAGTGGCCTCGTAACTCCCTTTTTCAATGGTAATGATAAAGTTTTGTTGTGTGGAATTAGGAGACGTCGAGTTGTCGCTAACTGTAACGATTATGGAGAATATTCCACTCTGGGTAGGAACGCCTGAAATATATAGGGTATTTGTTACCGGGGTACTGGCTAGCCCCGAAGGTAGACCAGTAACAGCCCAAGTAAATGGCGGAGTGCCGCTTACAGTTATTCGTCCAGAATAAGAGCTACCTACCTGCCCTTTAGGTAAATCGACGTCTGTGAACAGCGGTGGAGCCGCGTGAGCGTTAGTAGCAGAGGCGAAAATAGCAATCAGGGAGAATATGCATACAAAAAGGTAAGAGAACCACCGTATACTTACATATCTGGCAAGCACCCCTTCCCTGCCTGTTCTTAATTCCAATGTTTACCTCACTAATCTATTATAGTAGCTGCAGCAAACTTTGTCGATAATTAACATTTTTCAGCCTTTTATCTTGATTGGTATACCTGATATCACGAAGTACACTTCGGTTGCCTGTATAGCAACCAGTTGGTTAACTTTGCCTAATATATCCCGATAGATACGCCCTAATCTGGTTTCCGGGACTATTCCCATACCTACTTCATTTGATACGATGACCCAGCTCAAATTGAGTTGTTTGAGCAAAGTAACGAGACTTTTAATTTGAGTTAATACCTCGCCTTCCGTTTTCACGTAATCGCTATCAGTGGACATCAGATTTGATATGAGCAATGTTAGGCAGTCGATAAGCACGACATCGGCATCAAGCACATGGTTCTTTACTTGTTCGGCAACATCACGGGGAGCCTCTATCGTCCGCCATTCTCTGGGACGGTTCTTTTTATGTTCAGATATTCGTGCTTGCATTTCATCATCCAGCGGTTCGCCAGTAGCAACAAAAAGCACCCTCTGCCCTAGTTTTCCAGCCATCTGCTGTGCAAAACTACTCTTGCCGCTACGGGCGCCACCAAGTATCAAGATACCCTTTTTCGGCACTGCTCGATAACCTCATCCGCTCGTTAGAATCTGCCTAGCAGGACTATCAGAATAAGTGTTGCCACTTCCGCTATTTCATTGATGGCACCATAATTATCGCCCGTAAGACCACCGAGACGATGTTGGACAAAACGGGCAATGCCAAAAACAATTAGCCATAAGACTACTAGCAATACCAGCCCTTTCCATCTCAATATTGCCAGCGCTGCAACTACTGGCAATATTGTAGCTATAGTTAATCTTTGCCAATTTGCTCCTCGTTTGAAAGGAAGCCCCATGCCGTCAGGACGAGCATAAGGGAAAAAGAAAATAGCATTTAACATTGCCCAGCGTCCTAAAATAGGCATGAGTAATAAGGCTGGTAATAACGGCGCTGAAGTAAGAGAAACATATTTAAGAAGCAACAGAAGGATGGCTCCAGCAACACCAAAAGCACCAACTTTACTATCTCTCATTATAGCCAACTTTTCCTCTTTGCTTTGCCCCCCCAACACTCCATCCAGACTATCCATCAGACCGTCGAGATGATGTCCACCAGTGCTAACAGCTAGAACTATAACAATGAATGCAAAAACAACGGGACCGGGTAGCACCAGTGCCAATGCATAATATATACCAAGTAACATTGCTCCCAAAAGTAGACCGACAAGAGGAAAGTAAACTAAAGATAGACATACTACCTCATCGTCGTCCTTTTCCTTTCGAGGCGTTGGGAATATAGTCAAAAACCGCAGAGCTACCCAGAAACCGGTCATATCACTAATTTCCCAGAAACAGGTGCTTGG
>DAOUAI010000101.1:0-2537 GCA_034433775.1 Dehalococcoidia bacterium | reverse complement strand
CTTTCACTTTCTGCATCATTTCGGGCCTCCCCTCTTTCATATCCACCCCCCTCAAGTAGCGGTCAATGGAGATAGCAGCTTCCTTGCCGGAAGCAATACAGGCAATTACATCAGAGGGACCAGAGACAACATCCCCACCAGCAAATACACCATCAATGTTCGTTTGCAAAGTAATCGGGTCCACAGCCAGGGTGCCCCAGTTGGTATAGTGCAGCTCTTTGGGCAGTCCTGCCTTATCCACGCCCTGCCCGATGCCCACAATTACATTGTCCACTTCTATGGTGAATTCCGAACCTTTGATGGGTACCGGACGGCGCCGACCACTGGCATCCGGTGCCCCGAGCTCCATGCGAACACACTTTATTCCCACGACTCGACCTTCTTTAGATAGCACCTCAACCGGCGCTGCCAAGAATTGAATACTGACTCCTTCCCGCTCCATCTCTTCAATCTCACTGGGTATAGCCGGCATCTCGGCACGACTGCGACGATAGATAACAGTTACCACGCTGACACCAAGGCGTCGAGCTACCCGGGCAGCATCAACAGCGGCATTACCGCCCCCGATGACCGCCACCCTGCTACCCAGACTCACCTTGATTCCCGAGTTTACCTTCTTCAAGAAATCCAGGGCATGGAGCACACCCGGACCATCTTCCCCGTGAATACCCATCTTCTGGCTGGTGCCAGCGCCGGTAGCCAAGAAAACAGCGCTATACCCCTGGGTGAACATTTCGGAGAGGTCTTGCACTGGGCTGTTTGTCCTGATCTCTACGCCCAGCTCCTCTATGTAGCTTATCTCGTTCCTTAATATCTCTTTCGGTAGCCGGTATTTCGGGATACCATAACGTAACAGCCCGCCGGCTTCAGGGGCAGCCTCGAACACTGTCACCCAGTATCCTTGCCTGACCAGATCATAAGCACAAGCCAGTCCAGCGGGACCAGAGCCGACAATAGCTATTTTTTCCTCTTTAGTCTTTTCCACAGGTGCGGCCCTCTGCCTGCCTGCCTTCAGCTCATAGTCAGCCATGAACCGCTTAAGGGCCCTTATAGCCACAGGCTGGTCAACTTTGCCCCTCTCGCACTCCTGCTCGCAAGGGTGGAGGCAGACTCGTCCGCACACTCCGGCAAAGGGCATGGTACGACGCAGCACGTCCAGAGCTTCCCGGAACTTACCCTGAGAAATCAGGGCGATATAACCCTGGGCATTAACTCCAGCGGGACAGGCAACCCGGCAGGGAGGATAGCCACGCTTATCTATGACATACTTGTTGGGAATCGCCTGCGGGAAGGGAATGTAGGTCGCTTTTCGTTTACCTAGCTTCTCATCAAATTCGCTACTCACCTCAACGGGGCAGACCTTGGCACACTCGCCACAGCCGGTGCACTTGCTTACATCAATATAGCGGCTCTTGTTCCTGATCTTGACCTGAAAGTTTCCCACATACCCCGAGACTTCCTCCACCTCACTGTAGCTCATGAGCTTGATATTGGGATGCTGGCCAACAGTGGTCATCTTGGGCGTCAGGATACAGGCCGAGCAGTCCAGAGTGGGGAAGGTCTTGTCCAGCTGGGCCATGCGTCCTCCAATGGACGGCTCCCGTTCAACCAAAACGACCTGGTAGCCTGCATCAGCAATATCCAATGCGGCTTGAATGCCGGCAATGCCACCACCGATCACCAGAGCACGTTTGGTTATGCCCACGTGTTTAGGCGTCAGAGGCTCCTGCCAGACCACCCTGGCTACTGCTTTGCGAACCAGCTCTATAGCCTTAGCAGTAGCTTTGTCAACGTCGCCACGATGCACCCAGCTACAATGCTCCCTCAGATTGGCAATCTCTAGTAGATAAGGATTTAGACCGGCGGCCGCGACTGTTCTGCGGAAGGTCATCTCGTGCATACGCGGCGAACAGGCGCCAATCACCACACGATTGAGCCTGTGCTCGGTTATGGCTTTGCGGATAGAAGCCTGACCCGGGTCGCTGCAGGTGAATTTGTTGTCTTCAACATAAGCTACCTTGGGTAGCCTTTTGGCCGCCTCAATCACTTCAGGGATATTTACACTTCCGGCTATGTTGCTACCGCAGTGACACAGGAAAACTCCAATCCTAGCCATGTGCTACGTTCTGTGCGCTTGCTTCAAAATCTGATAGCTAGCTGTACCTGTTCTTCCGTTATTTCTGGTGGACTCTTGCCACACAATAGGGGGCTATTAGCAGTAGACCTAACGGCCGCCATATTAACACATCTCCTGGCCGCTGGCAAGCTGCGGGACAGGATATTTTAGAAAATGGAGCGCAAACTTTCTAGGTATTCAAGGAAATTCGCTGACAGACCCGGATAACTGAGGATGATTACCGCCGTGAATACCAGCAGAGAAAAAAACACGAACGCCTGCCAGCCGTCTCAACTGATAAATACAAAGCCTTGAATATTTGACTGTTAAGCCGTAAAATGCTGTAGCGGCGCCGTGGAAAAGCTCCAGCTTTTGGGGGTACGGAGCGCGCGATACTGCCGATGGCAGTCTGAGTCGGCTT
>DAOUAI010000100.1:0-23673 GCA_034433775.1 Dehalococcoidia bacterium | reverse complement strand
GAACCAATTGCCCTGCCCAGTGTCTTTGCCACGATAAAGTGCAACACCCTGCCACTTTCTGGATTGGCAGCCAAGTAACTGGTCAGCGCGTTACGGTATTCTTTAATGTCGCCGCTTTTTGCCGCCTGATAGAGCTCTTCAGGCAGTTCAGGGATAAGTCCCATAGCATCAGCTAAAAGTGTGAAAATTTCTCCAGCTTCTTTTTGTTCTCCTTCAGCCTCCACGATAGGAGGTCTCACACGGGCGTAGATTTTGTAAAATCCCTCACCAGGGGTACCATCCCAAGACTCATAGGCCGTTTTAGAGGGAAGAACATAGTGGGCGAGAGTAGCTGTCTCACTCATTACTATTTCAGTTACCACCAGTAATTCAAGCTGGCGAAAGGCATTTTCATATGCAATGGTATCTGCATAGGAGCGCAGCGGGTTGGCTGCACAGGTGAGTACAGCCCTCACACGCTCCGGGTGGTTATTAAGAATTTCCTCCGGTAATACGTTAGGTGGAAACATACCGTTTATGGCAGGGATATCTGTCATTAACGTCCGCCACGTCCGCGGGTCACCGGGGTCTGACCCAGCTCCCCCGCCTACTAGATAATTGCCTCCAGGTACGCCGATGCGACCGCAGAGCGCCAGTAGCACAACCAGTAGATAAGAAACAAGGGCACTGTGCCGATTCATCAATATTCCAAGGTCGTCAAGAAGGCACGACCGCCGGGTGGCGAATTCGTGACAGACCTTAAAGACCTGATCGTAGTCAAGTTCACACACCTTCAACGCCGCCTCTACATCAAAGCCAGCAAACCAGGGCAATATTTCATTGAACCCCATAGTATGCTCATCAATATACCGCTTATTGTACAGCCCCTCTCTCAGGATGATGGCGATCATCGATTTGACCAAGAGTGCGTCGGTGCCAGGGCGGAGCGCCAAGTGAATATCGGCTATCTTGGCAGTCTCCGAAAGTCGCGGGTCGATAACCACTAGAAGTTGGTCAGGGTTTTTGGACATCCTGGTTAGCTTTCTCCTTGCCTGTGGTAAATGGTGGCTCGCCATAGGGTTCTTTCCGATAAGTACCAGCATGTCACAGTTATCAATATCGGCTGTCAGACCCAAGCCCTGGCTCCCAAGCGTCAGTCCATGCGCCCAGAACCTACCAGCAAACTCTTGATTGGCAGCCGAGTAGTTATATCGTGAGCCAAGCCTGCGGACAAGTCGGACGAGAAACGGGATGCCAAGGGCGTTAAACTCGCCACCGCCGACCAGTGAAGCTAAAGAGCGTGGTCCATGCCGGCTAAGAATAGCTTTCAGCTTTTCTGCTATCTCACCGATCGCCTGCTCCCAGGAGACCCTTTCAAACCTGTCTCCAACCCTTTTCAGCGGATAGAACAATCGATCGGCATTGTGCTGGTGATAGGCAATGTTCATGCCCTTGCGGCAGACATATCCCTCGCTGAAAGGACTGTCTTTGTCCGGACGTACCTGGATAATACGGTTGTTCTCCACAAGGACCTCCAGCCCACAACCGTTACCGCAGAGTACACAGGCTGTTTTCTTCCACGACATAGCCACTGCCTCCTTTCTGTATTTGCCACCTTTATCTCATGATCCCGGGCCACCTTGCTCAGGTGATGCTTCGCAACGCAGATATGGTGCCTTACCTTGGCAGCCCAGGCAGATCACTCCATCGCCCTGGGGATAGCCTTCCCTGCACATCGGACAGACGATAAACACACCGTGACGATGAACCCCCATTAAGCCCAGGTCAACCACTACCTTTTGCACCCCCAGTATCGATGTGCTAGCGGCACAAATTGCGTCCAGCAACGCCTTATGATCCTGCTCCTTTTTTGGTTTCAGCTTAAAAAGAAAGTCCCTGACTTCAGGCCAAGCACCGAGTTTACCGCTATCCACATACACCCGAACGCCGTGACCTGTGTATTTCTCAAACAGCGCCAAGGCAAATCGCCCTAGGTCGATAATCTTTAGCCAGCCATTGCCCACCGTGCAAGGAGTCAGAAGTTGAATAGCATCGGGAAGGCAAGAAGAGGTCTCAGCTATGGCATCGAAATATTCACCACGAGGAAGGTTTCGATAAGCCAGGTCTACCATAAATCCCCCCAGAACCACTCCTGGTGCTACACTCCCATGAAACGCTTTGACCATCTCGACGTACTCTTCGTAAGTATGCCCGCAAATGGTAATTTTAGAGGTATCAACATTCCCGGCCATTTTTTCCTCCCTCAGTCGATGTGATGTTATGCACCCACTGATTGCAAGGCGTACCCGTCTGTTCTGACCTCACCCGTCGGGTTGAATTTTGCCACTCCCCACCCCTACTATCTGCAGGAACTCCGCCACCCGCTCAGGAATACCCTCGATACGCATAGACTTGACCAGCTTTTCCCGTTCGTCCCGCTTGACCGCGAGGAATGTAGCCCAAGCCTCCGGCGTGGTCTCCACAGTTACATCGGGCGTTTCCACCTCGCCCTTTTTGGCTGACCAACTGTTGCCATCGAAAGATAGCGTGTAGGCACCACCGGGAGAAAAGTTAAGCAGCCAGACCGCGGGCTGCAACAGTTTTTTATGTCGATTATTTAATGAAGCCGCTAACGTCCTGACCGCCAGCTCGGGATGCACCACTTCACCGGGAAGCGGTGGCCTCATGGCATACTTCAAGCCCCATGCCCACAATGCCTCCACTACCGGGCGGAGTTCCTGCCCCGCCGGTGTTAACCTATACCAGACCTCACGACGGTCTCCCCCTGGTACTCGCTCCACCACCCCGGCGTCTTCCAG
Source organism: Dehalococcoidia bacterium (assembly GCA_034433775.1). Classification (GTDB taxonomy): domain Bacteria; phylum Chloroflexota; class Dehalococcoidia; order GIF9; family UBA5629; genus CALJTV01. The sequence continues at coordinate 20,875 of DAOUAI010000100.1, read as the reverse complement.
TTTGCGGAGTCTAAGCGTTAACCACTTGGGCGTGATATTGCCTAAGTAATTAAGCAGATCGGTAAACCGCTGCGACCCTCGCAGTAGATCCCTGACAATGAGCAAAGACCAGCGGTCACCCACTACCCCCAATGCATGCGCTACCGGACAGTAATATCCATACGGCCGAGCCATAATACTTTCGAAAAGATAGTTTCTAAGAGATAGAAAATAATCTAACAAAAGGGGTGGTAGATGTCAAGTCTAGGAAGCCTCTAAATCAGGCTAAAGCGCGGACAGTGAGTTCGGAAAGGCTGATCACTTCGATATCCAGCCCGTAATGGTCATTTAACTCGCCGATCTGGTGGCGACAGTTATCGCACGATGTGACCACGATTTTAGCACCTGTCTGGCGAATTTGTTCCGCCTTGAGCCTTCCCGCTTTAAGACGGATGTCAGTCCACTCAGGTATAGCCACCAGCCCGCTACCTGCTCCACAGCAAAAGCTGTAAATACGGTTGGGGTTCATCTCGCGATAATCGTGAGTAGCAGCCCGTATTATGCGGCGCGGCTCCTCGAACAGTCCACCCTTACGACCTAGGTTACAGGAATCATGGTAGGTGACCGGTTTACCATTTCTCTGCGGGTCAAGATGCAGCCGCCCTTGGCGCAAGTACTCGTCCAGCACCTCGATAATGCTGCGGACACGGAAGGGCAAGCGTTGTCCCAGCCATCTGGATACCTCCCAGCGCATTACCGGGTAGCCATGCCCGCATTCAGTGATCACAACTTCCTCTACTTTCAGCTGCTCCGCCTCTGTAACAATTCGCTGAGCGATACGTATGGCTTTTGAGGTATCGGCAAGAAAGTAGGCGTAGTTTGAAGTCTCAAATAAGCTCAGCGTCCACGATTCCTGCACCAGATTAAACAGCACTGCCTGGGGGACGATGGTGTGCGCCCCAGATAGCGGCACATACAAAATACGGGCGCCTTCTTTACTTACCGGTATAGACGCCATGGAGCTACCAAGCCGATCCTGGGCCTGCTTTTCCAGCTCCTTGACCTGGTCCAGATAATAGTCTTTAAAAAAGTCGATGTTCTCCCCCTTGGCAATAGCAGCATCCGCCAGCTCAACGAGCATCTCTGGGGCATTACCGGTAACAGTAGCAAGCGCCCGCGTCGCCCGCATTACATCCGCCGTGTCCACGCTGAAAGGGCAGTCAAGAGTGCACCTCTGACATAAGGTGCAGGTAGAAAATGCAATTTCGAAAAGCCGGCGCAACATTTCTTCAGAAGGAGCCTCAGCCTTGTACCATCTACTGAAACGGTGTGCTACAGGGTCGAAAAGATGACGGTAAATCTTCCTCAGATGCTCAGCCCGATAAAAGGGCGTATGCTCCAGCTTAGGTTCGGAGCGGTAATAATGACAGCTTTCAGTGCATATACCACACCGTACACAGACCTCCAGCGAGGCAAGCTGTTTTCGATCGAGCAGCCCCTTTAACTTCGCGGCAAGGTCAAGGGCACTTGTAGCAGAGCCTTCGCTGGTCATTTCAATATCCCTCGATACCCGAACATTTGTCCGAAAAAGCCACGAGCATAGAAAAAGTATATAAAGTGCCGTAGCTTGCTGAACGGAGTGTAGGCAAGGGTTATGCCCGAGATGGCCCAGAACAACGGTAAAAGCTTTATGTCGAGAGCACAGAGGCTGCCGGAGAGCAGAAATAAAGTTGCCAACGCCAGTGAAGCATAATCATCAGCCGTGCTCACAGCTCGGAGCATGCGCTCATGAAAACGCAGCCAGAAACCAGCCAGCCCGGCGACGGCGGCTGCAGCCATAACCGCAGCTATAGCCAGCCGAACGACCGATGGCATTATATTCAGCCAGGGGGTAAAGAGAAGAAAGACGATACCCAGAAAAATGCCGGCATGAAAGATGACCCCACGCACGTAGGCTACCCAGTGCAGCCTGGCGCTCTCCTTCTCCCAGGGCAACATGCCCACTGTAAAAGCATAAAGTATGCCTTTTGTAGAGGAGCCTTTAGCGGCAGCGATATCGTCACGAAATTGCCACCGCTGAATACTGTTAATAAGCCAGCCTAACCCAGCGGCGCAGATACCAGCACCCAGGGTCAGCACCACAGCAGCAATTACCGTCATGGTCATTTAGTCTTCTTTATGGTGAAAGTTATGACCTTGTCTTTCCGCTCTATAGAAAGAAGCTCATTGCCACTGCTTCTGGCCCAGGCTGGGATATCGGTAAGCACGCCAGGGTCTGTAGCTGTAGCCTCCAGAATCCCGCCCGGGGGCAAGTCCTTCATCGCCTGACTTATCTTGACCACCGGGATAGGACAGAGCAGTCCTTCCAGATTGAGTCTCACATGAGCCTGAGTCTCTTCTGCCATTTCAAGCACCTCTCTAGATAAATAGCGTTGCTGCTGAGCGGCTTGCAGCCTCCAGCATGGTCGCCACCCCCGCTGGCTCCGCCAGTCCGTCGATAAGGTCCTCACGTCTTATTTCCATGACCTCCATGCTCATCTGACAGGGGACAAGCTTGACCCCCAGGTCCATGGCAATTTTGCGCAGCTCCTCTAGAGGCGTCACATTATGCATCTTCATCATCTGCTTGAACATCCATCTCCCGATGCCGCCGAAATTGAACCGTGAGGGACCGATGCGATTTATGCCACCACGGTTTAGCAGCCCCATCATACGCCCGAAGAGACTTTTACCGGTCAGGTTGCCTTTCTGGATAGCTTTTATCCCCCAGAAGGTAAAGAACATGGTGGTCTCCTTACCAGCGGCGGCAGCGCCAACAGCGATGTTGAACGCCGCCATCACCTTGTCCATGTCACCGCTGAATACAATTATGGTCACCCCGTCCTTGTTCTCCATTTTCCCCTCCTTGTTGACTTTTGCAATAGACCCAGCCGACCTAACTTCTCAGCTCGCTCTCTATCTTTTTCCATCTGGCCCAGCAAGATTTGGTGCACAAGGTCGCAAGCATCACCTATCTTGTTGTCGGTCAAACTGTAAAACATATTGACCCCTTCACGCCGTGCCCGTACCACACCCCTATCCCGAAGCAGCATAAGATGCCGCGATACCACCGCCTGCGGGACCCCCAGCAACTTTACCAGCTCGCTCACCGTTTTCTCCCCACCTCGAAGCTCATCAATTATCCGCAGTCTCTTGGCATCGGCAAACGTCTTGCATAACTCCGCTTTCATCTCGTATAACTCTAGCCACTTGTCCTGCGTCATCATGGTGTCTATTTGCTTAGATATTTATCTATATATATTTTAAAATATTATCGCAGATTTGTCAAAATTCCGGTGTCGGGAGCTGATCAGGACTTGACAAGCTATATTATAATAGGATATGGTCTAGCTTTGAAGAAAGGGGGTGAAACACATGGCGCAGGCGTATTGCTTCAAATGCCGGAAGAAGGTGGAGATCAAGAATCCCGCCAATGTGACGCTCAAGAACAAGCGTCCAGCCATCCGTGGCACCTGTCCGAACTGCGGCACCAAGGTATTCCGCATCGGCAAAAGCTAAGCGGTTGACCTTTTCAGGCTGAAGCTGAGAGCTGGCGATTAATCTTCTCTATAAGGAGAAGCGGGTTTGTAGTGAGGATATGCGGGTGTTCTTCGACACTAATGCCAGCGGTGCAGAGTGTCGACGCAGCTAGGTCTGGTGTAAGCAGTTCATTCTCCTGGTGCGCATCTGAGTTAAGCAAAAGCCGTGCTTTAGCCTGCATACACAGCGAAGCGACATGGGCGTTGGTGGTTAAATGCCCACGGCGGGTGGTCAGTTCAATAAATATGTTATTCTCAGCAGCTAGAGAGACTTCTGTGGGGGTGATGAGCCCGGGATGAGCTAGTATATCAACATGCGGGGACTGGAGCGCAGCGAGGTTGGTGCCGTTTTCCACAGGCTCAGCAACCGTTTCTCCGTGCACCACCACAAGCCAGGCTCCCATTTCCTTAGCTTTTTGAGCTACTTCAGGGATTGCTTTTGCGGGGAGGTGAGTGAGTTCGACGCCGGGAATTGCCAGTATATCCCAGTAAGCTCTGGCAAGAGCACAGTCACGGCTCAACTCTTTAATGACACGACTAAGGGAACCCAGAGCCACATGGTCGGTGATGGCAATGGCAGAGTACCCCTTGACTATAGCACGACGGATAAGCTCAATAGGTGATAAGACACCATCGCTAAGAAAACTATGGGTGTGAAAATCGTAAAGCACCCTTCAAAGATATCACAAACTTTCAATCGGGACAAGATTAAATACAGGAAAGGATGGTAGCAATGGCGGAAATAAGACTACAGCAGATTTTAGTACCCTTAGACGGTTCTCTAGAGGCGGAGTGTGTGCTGCCTTATCTTCGAGACCTGGCACCGAGATTTAACGCCAAGGTCTACATACTCGGTGTAGGCATCGGACAGAAAACGAGGCGCGTGAACCGCCTGTTGGAAGACTATATCGCTAAGATAACTGAGGAACTCTCGGAGCAGGGCATCAAAGCCGAGGAGGCGGTGTTATATGGGAAAGCTGCCGAAAGCATATTGGATTTCGCCCAGAGCAAGAAGGTAGACCTTATTACTATGGCAACCCATGGCTTGAGCGGTATGACACGCTGGTGGCTGGGAAGCGTAGCCGAGAAAGTGGTCAGTGCTGCCTCAACTCCGATAATGCTGGTCCAAGCAAAACGAACTGAAAAGCATGACGCTAAGAGTAAGAAGGCCATTGAAAGAATCCTCGTTCCCTTGGACGGCTCTGAGTTGGGGCAGGCAGCACTGCCTTACGCCGAGATGCTCACTTTGAAAACCGGGGCTGCCCTTGATTTACTTCATATAATCTCGCCTCCGGGAGCCATAGAGGCTAGCCTGCTGACCGGACCCGACTGGATAAAGCTTATTCAGGTGCTACAGAAAGCCGGCGAGGAGTACCTTAAGGAGGTAATTCAACAGCTGGCTGAGCGTGGCATCAAGGCTACCTACGAGGTGATGACTGGTGAGCCCGCCGACAAAATAGTACAATATGCAGAGGAGAAGAAGGCCAGCTTGATAGCAATGTCGACCCACGGTCGAACTGGACTGGCACGCTGGGTAATGGGGAGTGTTGCCGATAAGGTAGTGCACGGTGCTAGTATGCCGGTATGGCTGGTGCGGTCATCAAAAGTACTCGCTACCGGGTCCAAGTCCTGACCCGGGAAAGCAATGACAGAAAGGAGCAACCGGGCCATGGCGAAGATAAATGTGGCTATAATCGGCGTCGGCAATTGTGCCTCATCACTAGTTCAAGGAGTCTACTATTATAAAAAAGCAAAGGAGAGTGAATTTGTCCCCGGGCTGATGCATGTCAGTCTAGGAGGTTACCACATCAAAGACATCAACTTCGTAGCCGCTTTTGATATCGATAAGAACAAGGTGGGCAAAGACCTCGCCGAGGCTATCTTCATCCCCCCGAATAACACTTACAAGTTTTGCGAGGTGCCAGCCACCGGCGTCAGGGTATCCCGTGGCATGACCCACGACGGTCTGGGGAAATATCTCTCGCAAATTGTCACCAAGGCGCCGGGCTCCACTGCGGATATCGTTGGTATCCTCAAAGACACCAAGACCGACGTGGTGATCAATTACCTGCCAGTGGGCAGCGAAGAGGCAACCAAGTGGTATGTGGAACAGGTCCTCGATGCTGGCTGCGGCTTTATAAACTGCATACCGGTCTTCATCGCCCGTGAGCCCTACTGGTATAAGCGATTCGCCGACAGAGGACTGCCGGTAATCGGCGATGACATCAAGTCGCAGGTTGGAGCTACCATCACCCACCGGGTGCTCACCCGTTTGTTCCGCGACCGCGGCGTTAAGCTGGAAAGGACCTACCAGCTTAACTTCGGCGGTAACACCGATTTTTACAATATGCTGGAGCGCGAGCGACTGGAATCAAAAAAGATCTCCAAGACCAACGCCGTAACATCACAGCTCGACTACGAGATCGAGCCGGAGAATATACATGTCGGTCCTAGTGACTATGTGCCCTGGCTGGCCGACCGTAAATTCTGCTACATTCGAATGGAAGGACGCACCTTTGGTGACGTGCCGCTAAATTTAGAGCTCAAACTCGAGGTCTGGGACAGCCCCAACTCTGCGGGGGTGGTCATAGATGCCATAAGATGCTGTAAACTGGCTATGGATAGAGGGTTGTCCGGCGTCCTAGTAGCACCCAGTGCTTATTTTATGAAATCGCCACCTATTCAATACTCCGACGACGAGGCACGAAGACGGGTGGAGAATTTCATCCTGGCTAAAGCAATGCAACCTCCAGTCTGCCTTCCTGAAGCAGCGCCCGAGCAGGCAAAACAAGGTGGGAAATAGCACACACAGACAGGATGTGAGTAGCTCAGTGTAGAAGTGAAAATCGGCCTTGTCTCCCCTTATGATTATTCTTTCCCGGGTGGTGTGGTCAACCACATCGCCTATCTGGCACACAATTTCATCCAGTGGGGGCACCAGGTCAAAATCATAGCCCCATGTCTTAAGAGCGGCACCAGATACTTCGAGGAAGAGGTCACTCCTGTCGGCAGACCTATCCCGATACCTTCCGGTGGCTCAATAGCCCGTGTGCCACTCTCGCCCTGGCTGCCTGCTCAGGTAGGTGAAATCCTCGAACGACAAAATTTTGACATACTCCACTTACACGAGCCGTTCACCCCCATGCTCTGCCTGAGCGCTCTTGTCAGGTCAAACACTACAAATGTGGGCACATTTCACGCCTATCATAGCTATCCCTGGCCTTATAAAATTGGCAGACCGATATTCAAAAGATTGCTCGCCCGCTTACATGGCAAAATAGCAGTCTCACAGCCGGCTATGGAATATGTGAGCCGTTACCTGCCAGCAGATTACAGGATCATACCTAACGGGATTGATACGGAGCACTTTACCCCGGAAGGTCCGGGGAAAGAGGAGTTTGCCGATGGCAAGATGAATCTGCTCTTCGTGGGCAGGCTGGAGAGGCGAAAGGGACTTGAGTACCTATTAAATGCCTGCGCCAAGGTGAAGAAAGGGTTTTCCAACTTCCGGCTGATAGTGGTAGGACCGGGCACAGTGCTGCGCCGCAAATATGAGGCAATGGTGAAGGATCTGGGTATAAAAGAGAATACTATATTCGTCGGTTTCATTCCTAGCGCCGAACTACCATTGTATTACCGCAGCGCCGATATATTCTGTGCCCCAGCAACGGGCGGTGAAAGCTTTGGCATAGTCCTGCTTGAGGCTATGGCGTGTGCCAAACCTGTTGTTGCTACCAGCATAACTGGCTATGCCAGCGTGTTGAAGGACGGCGAAGAAGGGCTACTTGTGCCACCGAAAGACGATGACTCGCTGGCAAAAGCCATACTAAGACTCGTCGAAGATAGACGATTGCGGGAACGTCTGGGGAAGCAGGGTAGAGTCAAGGCTGAGAAGTATAGCTGGACAAACATAGCCCGCCAGGTGATGGAGTACTATAGCAGCCTATTAAGTTAGTCGAGTTGTTAAATGCCTGACCTAGCAGAACTCCGAAAAGTGGTTGCCCGGCGCATAACCACTCCCTTCCTTTCAGCCTTATCACGAAGTCGCCTCAAGCCCAACACGCTCACCTGGCTCGGTCTGGTAGTGAGCCTTGTTGCCGCCTATACCATCGCCACAGACCATCTTACAGTTGCCGCTATCCTAGTGCTCCTCTCCGGGCTTTGTGACATACTCGATGGAGCTCTAGCTCGCGCTACCAACCAGTCCACTCGTTTTGGTGCCATACTGGACTCGACTTTTGACCGCGTTGCCGATGCCGTTTTACTCCTTGGCGTGGCATACCTCTACTTGAAGAGCGGGAATGAACTTAACATTGTCCTGGCGTTCCTGGCGCTGATCGGCTCTTTTTTGACCAGCTATGTAAGAGCCAGAGCTGAAGGGCTGGGCATAGCTTGCCCTGTCGGTTTGTTTACCAGAGCGGAGAGAGTTATAATACTGGCGTTGGGACTATTTCTGGACCAGCTTTTTATAGCCCTGGCAGTGCTGGCGATACTTGCCTTCTTCACCGCAGGACAAAGGCTGGTGTATGTGTGGCAAAAAACAAAAGGTAGTGGTGGAACATGAATGACCGGACATTCCAATGGAGTGCTATAGGTTTGAGCGTGGCCGTCCTCGTATGGATAATATCGGGCATTATCTTTCGCCTGCTTGGTATCCCGTGGGTGATTATTACCGGGCTGGTCATCTGGCTCGTAGGAAACGGTACTCTACTCTATTACTGGGGCAGGAGCTACATGTCCCGAATGTAGGCAGGAGCGAGCCCGTTTTTCAAGTCCCTTTTTGAAAGTGAGGTGAAATGCCGATAGTAGCAGTTGTTGGTGCCCAGTGGGGTGATGAAGGTAAGGGGAAAATCGTCGACCTTCTGGCAGAGAAAGTAGATGCTGTGGTGCGGTTCTCCGGAGGAGACAACGCCGGGCACACGGTGATCAACTCATACGGCGAGTTCAGGCTCCACCTGGTGCCGTCAGGCATATTCCATCCGCAAGTCGCTTGCATCATAGGCAATGGTGTAGCCGTCAACCCCGCTGTGCTTCTGGAAGAAATTGAAGACCTGGAAAAACATGGTGTCAACACGGGCAATTTGTTTATCAGTGACCGCGCCCACCTGATTATGCCCTATCATACTCTGCTCGATGGACTGGAAGAGGAAAGACAGGGCGAGGGGGCTATAGGTACCACCCGCAAGGGAATAGGTCCGGTTTTTGCTGACAAGATAGCCCGCCTTGGCATTCGCACCTGTGACCTGCAGGACAAGGAAGGATTTCGTAAACGCCTGGCTTCCGTATTAGAGCTTAAGAACGCTATTCTAACCAAGGTCTACGGTGCTCAGCCATTATCCTTGGACGAGATTTACCGGCAGTTTTGCCAATATGCAGAACGACTGTCCCATTTCATCACTGACACCAGCCGTCTGTTACAGGACATGACATCTCAAAACAAGAACATCCTTCTGGAAGGAGCCCAGGGCACATTGCTCGACCCTGACTTCGGCACCTATCCCTTCGTGACATCGTCCTCACCCCTGGCGGCAGGAGGCTGCATTGGCACAGGAATAAACCCCCGACAGATCGACCAGGTCATTGGTGTCTTCAAGGCATATACCACTCGTGTGGGCAGCGGTCCCATGCCTACTGAGCTTAAAGATAAGACCGGTGAATTCATCAGGGAGCGGGCCCACGAATATGGTGCCACCACCGGCAGACCACGCCGTTGCGGCTGGTTCGATGCCGTCGCCGGGCGCTTCGCCACCAGAATCAACGGCTTCACCAGCATCGCTCTTACCCGCCTCGATGTCCTGGATGTCTTCGATTCAGTCAAAATATGCACCGCCTACAGGCTCAATGGTGAACTAATAAACCATTTCCCTAGCGATGCCCAACTGCTGGGAAAATGCCAGCCGGTATATGAAGAACTGCCCGGGTGGAAGACACCAACCTCAGAAATCCGCCATCCAGAACAACTCCCCCCACAGGCACGGCATTACGTGGCACGCATCGAGGAACTGCTCTCCTGTAAGACCAGCATCATCTCAGTAGGTCCCAGCCGTGACCACACCATAATGGTCAGGGAAGTCGTCTAATTTAAATGAAAACTTCCTTGGGAGCAGGGGCACGCCAGGACTGAGGGACTAGCGTATCGGCAAATCGATCTTATAACCTTTGACCGTCTGCTCGATTACAGCTTTCGATTTCTCATCCGGCTCAATAAGAGGCAACCGCGGTTTTCCCACCGAAAAACCTAAATAGTTCAACGCATATTTCACCGGTATCGGATTAGACACCACAAACATAGCATTGACCACCGGTAGCAGGTTGTTATGTATAGCTGCTGCCTTTGCGATATCGCCTTTTACGCAGTGCTCTATCATCTGCTTTATCTGGAGACCCACCAGATGAGAGATGACACTGATAACCCCATAGCCACCTAGGCATAGAATGTGAAAGGTGTCGCCGTCGTTGCCGCTGTAGACAAGAAAACCTTTCTTCGCTTTCTGTATAATCATAGCAATTTGCTCAAAGTTGGCGCTGGCTTCCTTTATGCCGATGATATTGTCTATCTGGCTCAGTTTGATAGTGGTCTCGGCAGAGAGGCTGGTCACAGTGCGGGAGGGCACATTATATAAGATGCAGGGCAATTTGGTCGATTCAGCTATAGTTTTAAAGTGCTGGTACAAGCCGTCCTGTGTGGGGCGGTTATAATAAGGCACCACTAGGAGACAACCATCGACGCCGGTCTTTTCAGCTTCCCTAGTAAGTTCAACACTTTCAGCGGTACAGTAGTTACCTGTGCTGGCAATGACCGTGCCTTTATCGCCCACTGCCGATTTGACCTCAGCAAACAGCCGTAGCTTTTCTTCCGGGGTAAGTGTTGGCGACTCACCGGTTGTCCCTGAGACCACCACCCCATCGCTACCCGAATCGAGTAGTGCTCTAGCCAGCTTTTTCGCCTGAGAGTAGTCCACCTTCCCCGCTTCATCAAATGGGGTAATCATAGCAGTCAACAATCGCCCAAACCTAGCCATGGCTCTCCTCCTGGATTGCTCTTTACTTCCTTTTGACCCAGTCCCGCTTAATCGCCTCTTCGGCGATCTGGATAGCATTAAGAGCTGCTCCTTTACGCAGATTATCAGCCACCACCCACATCACCAGTCCCCTGGGGTGGGAAGCGTCCGCTCGAATGCGTCCCACATAGACATAGTCCGTGCCTGTAGCCAGCCAGGGCTGGGGGTAAAGACTAACGCTGGGGTCATCAAGCACCTTCACGCCGGGGGCTTGTGCCAGTATATTCCTCGCTTCTTCCGGACTCATGGGGTCGGTGAACTCGATGTTTACTGCCTCGCTGTGACCGATAAACACCGGGACTCTGACACAGGTCGCCGATACAGCTATATCTTCAGCGTGCATTATCTTTCGTGTCTCCTCCACCATCTTCCATTCTTCCTTGGTATACCCGTTGTCCAGAAAGACATCTATCTCCGGTAATAAGTTAAAGGCAATCTGATGGGGATAGACATGAGGCACCACATTCTGCCCCTCCAGCACCAGTTTAGCTTGAGTGGTCAGTTCCTCCACGGCAGCAGCACCGGTGCCAGAAACGGACTGGTAAGTTGACACCACAATTCGTTTTATCGGATTAACCTTATGGAGAGGATACAGGGCCACCACCATCTGTATCGTAGAACAATTGGGGTTAGCAATAATGCCCTGGTGCCATTTTATATCTTCCGGGTTCACCTCAGGGACGACCAGAGGTACCTTCGGGTCCATCCTGAAAGCTGCACTGTTGTCAACCACCAGCGCTCCGCTCTTAGCCGCTATTGGTGAGAAATAGCGGCTGATCTCCGAACCGGCAGAGAACAGCGCAATATCAATGCCATGGAAGGAATCGGGGCTCGTCTCCTGGACTTCTATCTCCTGATGACCGAAAAAGAGTTTCTTCCCGGCAGAGCGGTCAGAGGCATAAAGCCGGACCGAAGAGATAGGAAAATTCCGCTGCTGCAGGACTTTGATGAACTCCTGTCCCACCATGCCAGTAGCGCCGACAATCGCCACATTGTAAGCCTTCATGGTTCCCCCTTTAGGTTAAGTAATTCATCCAGACCATACACCAGCCCTTTCCGCTTCACTACCTCTTTGATAGCCAGAATTACGCCCGGCATATAACATTCGCGGTTTAAAGCATCATGTCTTAAAGTAAGTACTTGCCCTGGCGCGCCAAAGATAACTTCCTGACTTGCCATCAAACCCAACAATCTTACGCTATGAATGGCTATCCCGTCAATCTCTCCTCCGCGGGTACCGCTAAGGGTCTCCTTTTTCGTCACCGGGTAAACGAATGGCTTACCTCTCGATTTCGCCATAGCCTGAGCGGTCGCCAGTGCAGTGCCAGAAGGAGCATCAGCCTTCTCATGATGGTGTAACTCTATAATCTCGGCATGGTCAAAAAACTTAGCCGCTATTTTTGTCAGATGCATCAAAATAACTGAACCCAGCGCAAAATTGGGAGCGACCACTGCAGCCACGCCACTTGCTCGAGCCAGCTCGTCTATTTCTCTCAAGTTGTCCTGAGTAAGCCCCGAGGTGCCTATGACCACATTTACCCCCCGCTTCAGCGCCGAGCGCGCCGCAGCTATTGCCGCCTCGGCAATAGAAAAGTCTACCACCACTTTGGGCTGACACTGTCTGAATGCTGACTCAAGGTCCTGACACAGTGGCACTTTTGAGCCATCAGGAAGTGATAAACGTTCCTCTGTAGCCCTAATATCGACCGCCCCAACCACCTCCAGTTCTTTATCACGGCAGACCGCTGCCGTGACCTCCTTGCCCATCTTGCCCAAAGCTCCGTGGACTAGTACTGTAATCGGTCCCATATCCGCCCCCTTTATTCAGTCGCTATCAAAACACCTCTACTTCTGACCACGGTGACGGCTATCACGATTAATGCGCCCTCGCGCTGAAGTCCGGTCTCTCTCCTGCCTGTGGGGTTTCCGAATGCTGACAGCGGAAGAATCTACAACCTTAGCCCCCTTGATCTGCGCCAGGTCAGAGAAGACTGCACGTCTGGACAGGTTTATCCTGCCCAAGTTGTCTATCTCCACAACTTTGACCATGATCTCATCGCCCACCTTGACCACATCCTCCACTCTGGGCACTCGATAGTCTGCCAGTTCGCTTATATGCACCAACCCCTCTTTACCGGGCAGGATTTCAACAAAAGCGCCAAAGCTCGAAATACGGGTTACCTTACCGGTATAGACTGCGCCGACCTCCACCTCTCGGGTCAAGCTCTCTATCTTTGCGATTGCATTCAATGCTGCTTCCCTATTGGGTGAAGCGATTATCACCGCACCGTCGCTCTCTATGTCGATGCTGGTCACCTTGGTCTCTTCGATTATCGAGCGGATAACCTTACCGCCCGGACCGATAACAGCACCGATCTTGCCCGGGTCGATATTGATTCGGTACATTCTTGGCGCATAAGGGCTGAGCTCTGGACGGCTGGTACTTATCGTCTGTCGCAACTTCTCCAGTATCTCAAAGTGTGCTTCACGAGCTTGCTTTACCGCCTGCGCTATGATGTCATGGCTTATGCCCCGTAATTTTATATCAAGCTGAAGAGCTGTTATCCCTTCAGCTGTTCCAGCGACCTTAAAGTCCATGTCCCCGTAGGCATCTTCCATCCCCTCGATATCGGTGAGTATCACATAATCACCATCATCCCCGGTGACCAGCCCCATAGCTATCCCAGCTACCGGTGCCTTGATGGGCACACCGGCATCCATCAGCGACAGTGAGGAGCTGCACACACTTGCCATCGAGGTGCTACCATTAGAACTCAGCACCTCGGAGACAAGGCGTATAGTATAGGAGAACTCCTCTTCGCTGGGTATCACCGGCACCAGCGCCCTTTCCGCAAGCGCCCCGTGCCCGATCTCACGACGGCTGGGTGACCCCAACCGCCTTACTTCGCCAGTGGAAAATGGCGGGAAATTGTAATGGTGCATAAAACGCTTCGCCTCCTCTAGCCCCAGACCATCAAGTAACTGTTCCTGGCGTGGCGAACCCAGCGTGGTAATGGTCAGCACCTGGGTAAGTCCTCGCGCAAACAGCCCCGAGCCGTGAGTCCGGGGCAGGAAACCGACTTCACAGGTTATCGGGCGTATCTCACTTGGCTGCCGACCATCAACATGTTGTCTCCTCTCCAGTATCCTCGACCTGACCGCCTTTTTAGTCGCACTTTCTATCACCGTCAGGATGTCAGGCTCAGGAAAAGTCTCCTTCAGCTTTTCCACAGCCTCCTGCCTTACCTCCTCCAACGCTGCATCCCGTTCTAACCGGTCAGCATGGCTGATGGCAGCGGCAATTTTGGGAGCAAACTGTGACGAAATAGCTGCTACCAGCTCCGGAGCGAACTCGGGACTTTTGTACTCCATCTTTGGCTTGCCCTGGGCTTTGCGAAATTCCTCCTGGAGCCGCAAAATATCCTGGTTCGCCTCGTGACCGAACCTAATAGCCTCCAGAACCACTTCCTCTGGAGCCTCTTTAGCCCCCGCCTCAACCATTACAATAGCCTCCTGCGTACTGGCGACTACAATGTCTATCAAGCTGCTGCTCATTTGTGGCAGTAACGGGTTCAACACCATCTCCCCGTCAATGTACCCTACCCGGACCGCCGACACCGGACCATAAAAGGGAATAGAAGAGAGATGCAGCGCAGCCGAGGCACCGATCACAGCCAGTACATCAGGGTCGTTCTCCTGGTCAGTTGACAGCACGGTCACTATGACCTGAATGTCATTGCGAAAGTTTTTGTCAAAAAGCGGGCGCAAGCTGCGGTCAGTCAGCCTTCCAGTTAAGGTTGCCTCCTCGCTGGGACGTCCCTCGCGCCGAATGAAGCTACCGGGGATTTTGCCCACAGCGTAATGTCTCTCTTCATAGTCCACAGTAAGATGGACAAAATCACCGTCCTCGCGAGGTTCACTGCTAACACAGACAGTAGCCAGGACCACAGTATCACCATAGCGAACAGTGACTGCGCCTTCAGCTTGGTGGGCTAACCTACCAGTCTCAATTGACAGCACCCTGCCCCCAACCATACATTGAGCGGAATGAGCCATTTTCCCCGACAGCACTATTATTTTCTCAGCCCCAGCCTGGTGATAACATCCCGATAACGCTGGACATCTTCCCTGGCAAGATAAGCAAGCAGGTGCCTCCGCCGCCCGATCAATTTCATCAGCCCTCGTTGAGTATGGTGGTCATGCCGGTGCGTCTTCAGGTGCTCGGTGAGGCGGTTTATCCTCTCGGTAAGCAATGCTATCTGCACCTCGGTGGAACCGGTGTCAGTATCATGCTTCTTGAAATCCGAGATAATAGCCGTCTTTTTTTCTTTGTCCAGACCCATGCTCTTGTTATACCTCACTTATGAAACCAAATTATAACACACACCTGAAAACAATGCACCAGTGCTTTAGCCGCGGGGTCACATGGGGTATAATAATTAAAAGCACATGACCTCCCAAGTATTTTACCGCAAATGGCGCCCACAGCGCCTCTCCGAGGTGGTGGGGCAGGAACATGTGACCACAACCCTGCGGCACGCTATTGCCAGCGGTCAAGTTGCCCATGCCTATCTGTTCTGCGGTCCACGTGGCACTGGCAAGACCAGCACCGGGCGTATTCTGGCTAAGGCGATTAACTGCCTCAACCCCGCGGACGGTGAACCGTGCAACAAATGTGCCATCTGCACAGCAGCCAACCAGAATAGCCTGCCTGATGTGATCGAGATAGACGCCGCCAGCAATCGGGGCATAGATGAGATCCGCTCCCTGAGGGAAAAGGTCAATTATGCCCCCAACATGGCAAAATATAAGGTCTACATAATTGATGAAGTACATATGATAACCAAGGATGCCTCAAACGCATTTCTAAAGACCCTTGAGGAGCCTCCAGCGCACGTGAAATTCGTCCTGGCAACCACCGAGCCTCACAAAGTCCTGCCCACCATCATGTCGCGGTGTCAGCGTTTTGACTTTCGCCGTCTTTCCAGCTCAGCGATCATCGCCAAGCTCCAGTTCATCGCCGAGAAGGAAGGTATCGAAATCGAGCCTGAGGCATTGAGGCTGCTCTCTCGGGCGACTGCTGGCAGCCTCCGCGATGCCGAAAACCTGCTGGAGCAGCTTGCCATCTACTACGGTCACAAGGTGCAACTCCATCAGGTCAGAGAACTGTTGGGCATAAGCGGCGACCTGCGCATCAAGGAGCTGGCTAGATGCATCATCAATAAAGATGTCACCGCCGGGCTGAAAATTATCAATAGCGTCGCCAACGATGGTATCGACCTGCGTCAGTTCAGCTGCGAGCTTCTGGACTACCTCAGACAATTGCTGCTGGTGAAATCCGGGGCTGAGGAAGTGGTCGATATTGCCAGCGACGGTCTGGCTGAGATGAAGTCCCTGGTCTCAGGGACGGGTTTCGAACATCTGGCGGCAGCGGTAAAGCGCTTCAGCGAAATCGACCTCCGCCTGGACAATTATTCCCCATTGCCTCTAGAACTAGCCCTGGTGGACTGCAGCCTGCACGAAAGCAAAGGCGGACTACAAACCACCGCGGAAGCTGTTAAAGGCAAACAGCCTGCACCTGCTTCAGCAAACACCGATGCCAAGCCGACCGCACAGCCGCTGCCCAGGACACGCGAGACCGGTCCGCCCCCCGAAATAAAGCCTTCTCCAGAGCTGGACCATATCCGCAGCCACTGGAAGGAGTTCATACAAGCACTGCGCGGTGAGGGCTCCAGCGGAAACCTCGACGCCTTTTTGCGCAGCGCCTGTGAACCCATAGCTGTGGAAGACGGCACCCTCGTACTGGGCTTTTATTACGAACTGCATAAAGCAAAAATCGACGACCTTAAATATAAACATCTGGTGGAAAAGAAATTAAAAGAGGTGTTCGGACAGCCCTACAAGGTGCGTTGTGTCCTCACCCCCCGGACCAGCAAAGATTACTCCAGGAAAGAAGCTAGCATTCCACTGGTAAAAGCCGCTCTGGACAGAGGGGCTACCTTCGTTGACGAAGAATCGGATATGGGAGACAAATGAACAAATTCTTCTTAAAACAGGCGCAGGAGTTACAGGCTAAGCTGGCTAAAGCACAGCAAGAACTGGCTGAAATGACCACCGAAGCCACCTCCGGCGGCGGGGTGGTGAAGGTGGTCATTGATGGACAGCAGCGAGTCCGCTCGGTGAGCATCTCACCGGAGGTGATAAACGCCGAAGATGCCGAACTTCTTGAAGACCTGGTCATGACCGCGGTCAACGAAGCCGTGAGGAAATCACAGGAAATGGCTGCCAACCATCTGGGTGGCTTGACCGGCGGCTTGAAGATACCAGGACTACCGTAAAGGAGACTATATCTTTGAGTGCCAGCACTCAGCCCACTGCTGAACCCGTAGCCAGACTGATCGAAGAGTTAAATAAGCTACCTGGCATCGGTCCCAAAAGTGCCCAACGGCTGACCTTTTACCTGCTCCGAGCACCAGCCCCGCAGGTGGAGGCACTGGCTGAAGCGATAAAAGCTTTAAAGGAAAGACTGCAGCTCTGTTCCATATGCCTCAACATCACCGATACCGACCCCTGCACCATTTGTCGTGACCAGGAGAGGGACCGGACGCAGATATGCGTCGTCGAAGAGCCGATAGATATCCTTCCCCTAGAACGGACGAGAAAATACAGGGGGCTGTACCATGTCCTTCATGGTGTCATTGCACCCAGTGAGGGCATCGGTCCTGACGAACTTAAGGTCAAGGAACTCCTCTCCCGCCTCCAAAGCACTCAGGTGACCGAGGTGATACTGGCCACCAATCCCAACCTCGAAGGTGAAGCTACTGCGATGTATCTTCAGCGATTGATCGCACCTCTGGGAATCAAGGTCACCAGACTCGCCCGCGGCTTACCTTACGGCGGTGACCTGGAATACGCCGATGATGTCACCCTCAGCCGCGCACTAGAGGGCAGGCAGGAAATGTGAGCCTGTAAACAGCCATGCCAGCCCCTCGGGTGTATCAAACAGAAGCCATCATCATCAACCGGATAAATCTGGGCGAAGCTGACAGGGTGCTAACCATCTACACCCCGAATCTGGGCAAAATAAGAGCAGTGGCTAAAGGTGTACGCCGCCCGCAGAGCAAGCTCGGAGGACATGTGGAACTGCTCACCCATAGCCGCCTCATGCTGGCGCGGGGGCGTAATCTGGACATCATCACCCAGGCACAGACCATCAACAACTTCCTGCCTCTGAAAGAAGACTTAGAGCGCACCGCCAGCGGTCTCTATGTAGCTGAACTCGTCAATGCCTTCACTGCCGAACGTGCTGAGGATGAGGAACTCTTCCACCTGCTCCTCGACACCCTCCGTCACTTGTCACGGTCCACCAATATCGATGCTGTCTTGCGGTACTTCGAACTTCGTCTTCTGGCACAGGCAGGCTATCGCCCCGAACTTCAACACTGCGGCGACTGCAAAGCGCCTCTGCAGCCCCGGGAAAACTTCTTCAGCCCCGGTCATGGTGGCATGTTATGTCATGACTGCGGTTACCGCGAACCGCTGGCACATCCTCTATCCCTGAATGCCCTGAAAGTGCTCCGCTTCTGGCAGAACTGCGATTACACTGCTGCAGAAAAAGTGAAGCTGGACAGCCAGTTAGCCACTGAACTGGAAACGGTGCTGCGAGAATATATTCGCTACCTTCTGGAAAGACAGCTTAAATCGACCGCTTGGCTGGACAGGCTAAAGCATTTGCCAGACCTACCAGCTTCCAACCGGAACCAACAGACGCCGAGCATGCCCGGTCCTGCCAGCACAGCCTAAGAGCGCGACAGCGCTCTTCTTACTTCCCCCACAAGTTTAGAGGCGTCAAAAGGCTTGGCTATATAATGTGCCCTGGTGCGAGTGAGAAAGTCCCGGGTCCTTGCCCCCATCACATCGCCGGTGATAAACAATGTCCTCTTGGCGAGCGCAGGGGTGAGCTTTTTGAACTGCTGATAGAGTTCAATGCCACTGGTACCCGGCATCTTTATATCCAGCAGGACAAGCCGATAGCGTCGGCTCCGCACCTTTTCCAGGGCCTCTTCGGCGTTGCCTGCCGTATCTACCTCGCAGCCCTCCGCACCAAGCACTTGAGAGACAAACTCCCTGACCACCGGCTCATCGTCCACCACCAGCACCCTGGCTTTGCGCAATGGGGAGGGCTTCTCCACCTCTTTGACCACCGGCTCTTCAACTACAGCAGTCACCACCGGCAAGTCGATAAAAAAGGTCGCCCCCTTACCAAGCTGGCTTTCCACCCATATCCTGCCTTTGTGCTCGGTTATTATCCCGTGACACACGCTGAGCCCCAGCCCGGTACCCTCACCCACTTCAGAGGTGGTAAAGAAGGGCTCAAATATCCTCTCCAGGTGCTCTGGTGCAATCCCTGGACCGTTGTCCTTAAAAGATATTCTTATAATATCAGGGGGCACCAGCTCCGTTTTTACCAGCAACCTACCCTGCCTCGGTATTTGCTTCATCGCTGCCTCGGCGTTCATGATGATATTCAGAAACACCTGCTGCAATTGACCGGGGTCGGCTATTGTGACTGGAAGGTCACGGGCAAATTGGGTGGTGACTTTTATATTGTTTGTCTGCAGATGGTAAGTTCTCAGGCGAAGAGTAGCCTCGACGACCTCGTTGATAACCACCTGCCTCCGTTCTGGCTTGTACTGGCGGGCGAAGGTGAGCAACCTCCTTATTATGGTGGCAACCCTCTGGGCGCTGTCATTTATCACCTCCAGGGCCGGTCTGATATCCTCGGGCAGGTCTTTCCTTGCCAGCAATAACTGCGCGTAACCGATGACGCCGGTGAGGGGATTATTTATCTCATGGGCGATGCCCGATGCCATTTCCCCCACCGAAGCCAGCCTGGCGGCAAGGTGGGCGCGCCTCTCCAGCTCCCGCCTCTCCCCCTCCGCCTTGATACGCTCTGAAATGTCCCGACCGACGCCCCGGAAGCCGATTATCTCGCCTTTCTCGTCCCGCATAGGCAGTGCAGCCAGTTCTCCAACACCGGTGCTGCCATCTTTGCGAATGATCTTAAAGGTGATGCCCTTTTGCGGGCGCCTTTCCCGGTACACCTGGTTAAAGAATTTGAACACCTTCTCCCAATCATCCTCGGCTATTAGTATGCGGTAGTTCTTGCCCAGCACCTCCTCTCTGGAATAGCCCATCGTACGGCACATGGCATCGTTGACAAAAGTGAAGTTGCCGGCGATATCCAGCTCGAAGTAGCTGTCCTCCATCTCATCAAGGACGGTGCGGAACCGCTCCTCAGACTTGCGCAGCGTCTCCTCCATCCGCCGCTGCTCGGTGACATCGCGGCTAATGCCCCGAAAGCCGACGGTCTCACCCTTCTCATTTCTCAGCGGCAGCACTGTATCCTCGAGGAATATCCTCCTGCCATCCTTGGTGATATTGGTGATGCTGAACCGGATCAGCGGCTTGCCCGTCCGATAGACCTCGTTAAAAGCTTTAAACACCGCGTCCCATTCTTCTTGCGGCACATAAGTGCGGTAGTTCATCCCGATAAGTTCATCTCTGGAATAGCCGAGCTGGCGCACCATAGCATCGGAGACAAAGATGAAGCTCCCTCTGAGGTCTGTCTCATAATAACCTTCGTCCACCTCCTCAAGGACGGTGCGGAACCGCTCCTCAGACTTGCGCAGCGCCTCCTCCATCTGTAGCTGCTCGGTAATATCGCGGCTGATGCCACGGAAGCCGATGATTTCACCCTTTGCATCTCTCATAGGGAATATGCTGCTCTCGAAAAAGCGCTCCTTTCCATCGGGCATAACAGTCCTGACCAGAGCCCCCTGAGACGGCTGCCCGGTGCGGTACACCTTGTTGAATATTTTGAATACCCTTTCCCAGTCTGATTCCGGAATAAAAGCACGGTAGTTTAACCCGATTATCCGTTCCTTGGGTACAGGAAATCGGCGGAGGTAGGCATCGTTGGCAAATAACAGGTTACCTCGCAGGTCTACCTCGTAGTAGCCGATATCAGTTTCATCCAATATGGTGCGGTACCTCTCCTCAGACCTTCGCAGTTCTTCCTCCATACGAGCGCGTTCGCTTATATCACGGACGATGCCACGGAAGCCGATTATCTCACCTTTCTCATTTCTCAGCGGCATGACGGAGTATTCGATAGGTATCTTTCTGCCGTCCCTGGCTATATGTGTAGCACGTAACCCCCTTAAAGGCTCACCCGTGCGGTACACCTGGTTAAAC
>DAOUAI010000099.1:0-2002 GCA_034433775.1 Dehalococcoidia bacterium | reverse complement strand
ACAATAAAGACCACTCGCTCGCAGATGTTGGTAACTCTATCAGCGGCACGCTCCAGATTATGGGCTACCCATATAAGACGGGTTGCCCGAGTAATTGTTCGGGGGTCTTCTGCCATAAAGGTAAGGAGCTCGCGAAAGACTTGGTCGTAAAGATGGTCTATCAAGTCATCCTCGATAGCAATTTTCTTTGCGGCTTCTGCATCCCGGTTTATGAGGGCGTCCAGGCTACGCCGTAGCATATCTACAGTCTGTTCTGCCATACGTGGAATATCAATCAACGGTTTGAGGGGCGGCTCATCACCAATCATTATTACAATCCGGGCAATGCCCATAGCATAATCGCCTATCCGCTCTATTTCAGTCGTAATATTGAGAATGGCAATTATGATGCGAAGATCGCTGGCCATGGGTTGCTGAGTAGCTATAAGCTCGACGCATTTCTCTTCGATTTCAAATCGCTTCTGGTTTACCTTCTGGTCATCGCTGATTATCTGGTGTGCCAGGTCAACGTCTCTCTCCTTAAGGGCTTTAATGGAGGACATAATAGCTTTTCCTACCATGCTACCCATGACCAGAACCTCACCCTGTATATCCCTCAATTTCTTGTGAAAGGTTGTTCTTATCTCCATGATTATCACCTCTTTTTTGCCTTTATCCGAACCGTCCGGTTATGTAGTCCTCGGTTCTCTTATCTCTAGGGTTGGTAAAGAGCTCAGATGTAGGTCCGTATTCTACCAACAGGCCGGCTCTATCCTCTCCCATCATAAGGAAGGCAGCCATATCTGATACCCTGGCTGCCTGTTGCATATTGTGGGTGACGATGACGATGGTGTAGTTTTCAGCCAGACTTCTCATCAAGTCCTCTATTTTCAAGGTGGCTACCGGGTCAAGAGCACTACATGGTTCATCCATCAAGATTACCTCCGGCTCCACGGCTAGGACTCGAGCAATGCATAGTCTCTGCTGCTGCCCGCCGGAAAGGGATAAGGCGGATTGACCGAGTTTATCCCTTACCTCGTTCCATAGCGCTGCTTGGCGCAAACTTTTTTCAACTATTTCCCCCAGCTCAGCAACATTACTAATACCATGTCGCCTGGGTCCGAAAGCGACGTTCTCGAATACTGACATGGGGAAGGGATTCGGCTTCTGAAATACCATCCCGACCCTCTTTCTTAGTTCCACAACATCAATCTTCGAACCATAGATGTCGACACCATCAAGCTCAACATTCCCTTCCACTTTAGCCCCTGGAATCAGGTCGTTCATCCGATTGAAGATACGAAGCAGGGATGATTTGCCACAGCCCGAAGGACCAATTATAGCCGTAATAGCACATGTGGCTATGTCTAGAGTTATGTTTCGTAACGCCTGGAAGGATCCATAATAGAGATTTACCCGCTCAGTTCTAAGTTTTGTGACGCATGCCTGAGCATTTGGCATTACGTTCTTCGATGGCGTATGGCTTATATTCATCTACCTAAGCCCTTTGTCGAGACCGAAATCTTATGATAGCTGCGAGAATGTCAAACGAGAGCACGACCACCAACAAAACTAGAGCTACGCCCCACATGGTAGTTTTGGGCACACCGGGGACATGAGCAGCCACCGTATAGAGGTGATAAGGCAATGCCATAAACTGGTCGAAGGGGGAGTTTGGAAGTCCTGGCAGCAGAAAAGCTGCCCCGGTGACCAGTATCGGGGCTGTTTCCCCAGCAGCACGGCTTATGGCTAATACCGCCCCCGTGATTATTCCAGGAAGAGCCTGTGGTAAGACTATGTGCCTCACCGTCTGCCATTTTGTTGCCCCAATAGCAAGGCTCCCTTCCCTATATTCTCTGGGCACAGCCAGTATTGCCTCTCTCGAACTGGTAATGACCATCGCCAGCGCTTGAGAGGCTAAAGTGAGGCTGGCGGCAAGGAGAGATAAGCCAAAACGGAAAGCTAACACGAATACACCGAGCCCGAAAAGCCCGAAGACGATGCTCGGCACACCGGCCAGATT
>DAOUAI010000098.1:0-7696 GCA_034433775.1 Dehalococcoidia bacterium | reverse complement strand
ATCGCCATCGCCAATCGTCGGGGACACGAGGAGACGGTGAATGAACTGAGAAAATTCGTCAGGTCCCCAGAAATACAGGTGTTCACCATCGCTGCTGCCACAGGTAGCCGGGACGCCGACCCTAAATCGCAGACTGAGTTAATCGAGCAGGCGAGGGAGATGGGGCGAAAAATGGCTGAGGTGCTGCTTGCCCCGCAGACATAATACCAGTGTCGAAAGGAGGGCGGACGGATGAATACGGAAGAACTGGCTGAACTGATCAAGACCCGTCGTTCCATACGCATCTGGCAGGAGAAGCCAGTACCCGAGGAGCTACTTTGGAAAGCAGTGGAACTCGCCACCTGGGCGCCCAACGGTGCCAATGCGCAGAACTGGCATTTCTATATAGTCCTGAACAGGGACAAGATCAAAGCCATCGCCGAGGCGGTGGCAGAGGGAATGAGGCTTATGGCATCTTGGTTCCAGCAGCAAGGCACGACATTTCCTCTCCCCCGCGAGAACATGCTTGCCAAGGCGCCAGCGATGATCAGTGTAGGTATCTGGCGCCGGGAATATCCGCGGGAGAGGGTGCTTGCCGAGCGGGCGAAGATGGACGAGAAAGCGGCTGAAATGCTGCGCTGGGGCAGCGTGCTCAATGCTCGCCTCCAATCGGTATCTGCAGCCATCGCTTACCTGCTGCTGGTATTGCACCAGATGGAGCTGGGTGCCACCTGGATGACCGGTCCGCTTTCGGTGGCGAAGGCTGAAGTGGAAAGGGTGCTCAACGTGCCACAGGACATGGACATTGTCGCCCTCATCCCGGTGGGCTATCCGGCAGAAAGCCCCACCAGAGAAAGACTCCCGGTAAACGAGGTCTGCGAAGTCATCAAATAAGATGACAGGGCTACACCGCAACCTGTTGTAAATAGAGTGCTGCGCTTTTGGTAGCTTTTAGCTTGGGAGGCAGTTTGCCTCACAGGTGATATTTGTTGTACTATTTGATTTCATCAAATAAGGGGGCTGCCTTATGAGCAAATTAGAGGAGCTGCACAGCATGTTCTATCCCCGTTCGGTGGCGGTGGTTGGGGTGTCCACCAATCCGCAGGGATGGGGGGGACATGCTTTCATCAGGCGGCTGAAGAAGGTGGGCTTTCCTGGAGATATCTATGCCGTCAACCCAAAAGCCACCAACGAAGTGCACGGGGTGAAGGCTTATCCCAGCGTGAAAGACATTCCAGAGCCGCCTGATATGGTCATAGTGTCAGTGCCGGCGAGGCGGGTGCCCGAGGTGCTGGAGGACTGCATCGCTGCCGGGGTGAAGAACGTGCATATCTTCAGCTCCGGCTTCAGCGAGACTCAGGAGGAAGGGGGGCGCCAGCTAGAGGCGCGGATAGTCGAGATCATTCAACGGGGCGGTCTGCGAGTGGTGGGACCTAATTGCATGGGGCTGTATGTGCCGGCAAGCAAGTTCACCGCCTGGGGAGCTCCGCCGAAGGGTGTGGGAAATATGGCGTTCCTTTCCCAGAGCGGTGGTCATGGCGAGATACTGAGCAGATATGCACAGGAGCTCGGCATCTACTTCAGTAAGATAATCAGCTTCGGCAATGCCCGCGGACTTCAGGCGCTTGATTTTCTGGAATATCTGGCGGAGGACCCGGATACCGGCATCATCGGGATGTACCTGGAGGGAATGAAGAATGGCAACAAGTTCGCCAGGCTGGTCAGGGAGATCAACCGCACCAAGCCGGTTATCATCTGGAAGGGCGGGCTCACCGAGTCCGGCGCCAGGGCTGCCGCCTCACACACCGCCTCCATGGCAGGGGAGGCGAGGATGTGGGACGCCTTCTTCGCCCAGACAGGGGCTATCAGGGTGAACTCGCTGGAAGAGATGGCAGATGTAGCGCTGCTTTTCCTCCACCTGAAGCCGTTTCGGGGTAGACGGGTGCTGCTTCTGGGCGGTGGTGGCGGTAATGCCGTGGCTATGGCTGATATCTGCAGCCGTGATGGGCTCACCGTACCCACGCTTGCTGAGGACACCAGGAGGCAACTAGCGGAGTTCATCCCGCTGGCGGGAAACAGCATCAGGAACCCGCTGGACGTGTGGCTGGTACAGCACAATCTGGAGATGTTCCGCCGCTGCATCGAGATAGCCGCCGCCGACCCCGCCATCGACCTGATTATTGCCGACCGTTACCCCCGTGATGACGATATGGACGATGATGGTCCCCCGAACTTCGCCGAGCAGAGCCGGAGGGTGGAAGAGTTCATCGTGGAGTTCGCCAAGAACAACCCGTTCGGCAAACCGTTCGTGGTGGCGGTGAATGCACCAACCAATGACCCGAATGGTATGAAGGCTGCTGCCGAGTTGCGACTGAAGTTTGCCCTGGCGGGTGTGCCTGCCTATCCGTCTCAGGCAAGCGCCACCCGGGCGCTATCGCGCTTCATCGGTTATCACGAGTTTCTGGCAAAAACGCAAGATGTGGGAGTGGAACCGGCACTGGCAAGGTGTTGCCGTTCTTAGCCTGACCTAGGCGCCGTGACGGCGGAGGAAATCAAGCACCGCCCTGTTCACCTCATCGGCGAGTTCGATGTTGAAGCCGTGACCAGCTTTCTTAAAGACCACCAGTTCGGCACCGGGTATACGGGAGGCGATGATGCGGGAGTTTTCCACAGGCACAATCCTATCTTCCTCGGCGGAGACCACCAGCGTGGGCGCTTTGATCTGAGGCAAAAGCTCATAAGTATCGTGCCCCATTATTGCCTGTGCCTGTCGTATGTAGCCATGCGGTGGCGTGATATGCTGTGACATCCTCACCGCCAGTTCCTGCATCACCGACCGGCTGCCTTCGATGAATTCCTGACTGAAGATAAAAGGCAGCATCTCCCGGAACCTCTCCTCCGGTGAGAGTTGCTGCATCCGCTCCAGGTCGAACAGGACTTTCATCGATTCGGGATCAGGCGACACGCCGTGGCTGCCACCGCAGGTAGTAGCCCCGAGGATGAGTGTCTTGACTTTTTGGGGATAGAGGAGTGCCACGTGCTGGGCGATCATGCCGCCCATGGAGATGCCGAAGATATGGGCGGAGGGGATGCCAAGGGCATCCATGAGTCCAGCCGTATCTTTAGCCATCATCTCCATAGTATAGGGTATATCGGGCTTATCGCTTCGCCCGCTGCCCCGGTTATCGAAGGCTACCACACGGTAATGGCGCGACAGCGCTGGCACCTGCAGGAACCACCACTCCAGAGTGCCGCCCAGCCCCATTATCAGTACAAGCGGCTCGCCTTCACCATATAACTCGTAGTAGATATTAATGTCGTTGATTTTTGCCTCAGGCATATTCACCTCCTTCAGCAAAAGGTAGCAACTCCACAGACCGTAGTGGTAACTCCTCGGGCACCGGCCTGTCCCTGCCACACACGGATGGAACGCCGTGTCCTGACCAAACTGGCAAGCTCTGCTACCTTCATTTACAGTCGTCCCTCCGGGTTCTAAATTGTAGCAATTCTGCCCTGTTTGGCACGCCCGTACCAGCTATCCAACTTAAGGCAACAAGCCTCCAAAGCGGCGCTGCCGTCGGCTATAATCCACAAGCGCCTTATCGATTTCTTCCTTGGTAAAGTCGGGCCAGAGGACAGGCGTGAAGTAGAACTCAGCATAGGCAGACTGCCAGATAAGGAAATTGCTAAGGCGCCTCTCCCCACCGGTGCGAATAATCAAATCGGGGTCGGGTATGCCAGCGGTGTACAGATGTTGACTGAACAGGTCTTCGTTTATTTCAGATGCTTGGGTATTGCTGAGAACAAGGCGGCGGACTGCGTCCACAATCTCATCCCTGCCCCCATAATTGAAAGCGATACACAGCGCAATCCGGTGGTTGTTTTTCGTTAACTCCAGCGCCTTTTTTATCTTATTCCTGGCACCGGGCGAGAGCCCATCGAGCTTTCCCAGATGGTACAACTTTATCCCGTTTTCCATGGCGAATTTGATCCCCTCATCGAGTTTCTCCTCCAGGATCTGGAAAAGAGCATCGATTTCCTGGCGGGGGCGACTCCAGTTCTCGGTAGAAAAAGCATAGAGCGTGAGGTACGGGATGCCATATTGGATAAAGAGTTCGACTGTCCGCTGGGCAGCATTGGCACCTTCCCGGTGTCCGGCTATGCGAGGCAAGCCCCGCTGCTCAGCCCACCTCCCGTTACCATCCATAATTATGGCAACATGCTGTGGCAGCTTTTTGGGCGGCACCGGAGGAGTACCCTGATGTAGTGGCGATTTCCCTTGCTTTTTCACCACACTACAATTTTATTCCCCTCACCGGTTTAGGGCAAATACAGCAGCTAAGCGGAATTTGAGGAAGCGCCATCATCCGGTTTCAGACGAACCCTTTAGCCCCGCCGGATGCCTCAATAATGAACGGACCAGGTGTTTCAATACTCCGGAGACAATTTTAGAATGCCGGTCAAAGGGGAGGGACTCAGCATTGCTCACAAACCGAGCTACGCCATATCGTGCAGCCTGGCTGTGCAGGAATTCGATTTGCCCGTTGCCCAATCTTCGATACAGGCGATGGAGCTGGTAGCCAAGCCTGAGTTCATTACCCAGCTCAGCCTGCCATTTGCTCTGGTAAAGAGATAGTGCACTTTCGGACAGGTCACCACGACGAAGAGACTGGTCCAGCACTTCAACCACCATATCGGCACAAAACACTCCGTAGTATATGCCGCCTCCGGTCAGCGGCTTGACCTGCCCTGCTGCTTCGCCAACTATCAATGTACGGCTGGCAAAGGTCTTTTTCAAGGGGCAGAGAGGAATGACACCGTATTTATGCTGGCATTCTGCCGAGGTTATTTTCCCCTCTGATTTAAGCCACAAGAGCAACCTGTTCAGCCACTGTCCGGGCTGGTAGCGTGTCATCAGCCCGGCTAACCCACTCCCTTCCCTAGTGGGCACGAGCCAGGCAAAGCTGCCTGGTGCTAATTCCCGGCTAAAGTAGACCTCCACTTCGTCAGTGTTAACCCTGACCTCTGCCTGAGCGCCGACAATGAAGTCATTTATCCTGCCCAGCCCCAGCCTCGCCGGCAATGATGAGCCGAAACCGGTGGCAAGAACAAGAGCCCGACATTGATACGTCTTGACCTCGCCCCGGAACTCAACCTCAATGGTGACATATTCTGTTTCTACCCGCACCCCGGTCACACGGGCACCGAAGCAATAGTAGGCGCCTGCCACCTGAGCCTGGTCCGCCAGCACCCGGTCTAAAGCCGGTCTATCGATTACAAAGGCAGCGGCATCATCCCGCCACAACCTGAGTACTTTGCCCGACGGAGATAAAATCCTAGCCGAACTGGCTGGTCTCAGTACTATACTCGAGGGTACACCGAGCAGTTCGAGGCACCTCTGGCTAACTATACCTGTGCAGCAGACCCCCTCACCAGGGATAGCCTTCTTTTCCAGCACGAGCACGTTGTATCCCAGGCTGGCTAGACCCAGGGCTACACGGCTACCGGAGGGCCCAGCACCGACCACAACAGCATCGCAAAGCATGTTCTAACCGCTATGGAGTGGCTATCACTCCTGGTTTCGGTACTCGCTATATTGTACCAGCCTGGCGAAGGCTGCAGCAGCCTGGTCTGGCAACTCAAAGCATATGGAGTCGTGTTCAGCAAGGATGCGGACTGTCTCCCGAGCAGGTAGCGCACCGAAATCGAGCTGTGGTGACGCAAGGACTATCGGCTTT
Organism: Dehalococcoidia bacterium; assembly: GCA_034433775.1. Taxonomy (GTDB): domain Bacteria; phylum Chloroflexota; class Dehalococcoidia; order GIF9; family UBA5629; genus CALJTV01. The sequence goes on along the minus strand of DAOUAI010000098.1, from coordinate 1,979 downwards.
TGATAGCGCTCGCTGAGTTCCTTCAATGTGTCCAGGACGGAAGCCAGCATGGAGGCAATGAACTCCTTCATCTCCTGCCCGCCCTGAGCGGGGTCAAAGATGCTAGCCATCTGGTCACGACGCACCGGTGGCATCAGCCCCAGCAGGATCACTCCGTCTACCACGGGGCAGCGAAGTAGAATTTCAACAACATTAATGTTATGTTCTCTCGGTCCCCCGCCTACAAAATCAACTGGATTGCCGCGGTTCCACCAGGCTGGCATCAATTTGTCCAGCTCTTCTATGGTCTCCGGAGGCAGAATAACGACATCGAGCCCTAATTTGGCACAGGCGTCGGCAGTCAGCACCCCCCAGCCACCACCCCCCGTGATTATTGCCACCCTTCGTCCTCGAGGCAATGGTTGCCCTAAAAAAGTAATCCCCGTGTCCACCAGGTCGTCCAGACTTGTCACCCTTATGATGCCAGCTTGTCGGCACATCGCTTCGACGATAGCATCCGGGGCTGCCAAGGAAGCGGTATGCGAATGGGCAGCACGCGCACCGGCTGGCGTCTCCCCCGCCTTGAGCAATATGATCGGCTTCTCCTTGCTTACCTCTCTGGCTATCCTGAAAAAGCGAGCACCGTCTTTGAAGCCTTCGATATAACTGAGAATTACCTTGGTCTGGGGGTCCTGAGCAAAATACTCGAGGTAGTCCTCAGCACGGAGGTCTGCCTGATTACCAATGCTGACTCCCTTTGATAACCCGTAGCCCCTGTTGTCCACAAGACGAGATATGTTATTCATGATGTTCCCGCTTTGAGAGATAACCGCCAGCGGACCCGGGCGGGCAAACTCTGCTGGCATCTGAGGGTGGAGCTTATGCGATGGATTTAAGATGCCAAGACAATTAGGACCAACAAATCGCATACCGGCGCCACGAGCTATTTCGACAATCTCTCGTTGCAACCTCTCGCCTTCACCGCCAATTTCGGCAAAACCTGCAGTTATCACCACAGCTACCTTCACACCTTTGGTAGCGCAATCACGCATTACCTCCGGCACTCCCGGTGGGGGGACCACGATCACCGCTAGATCGGGCACCTCCGGGATATCGGTCACCCGCGCATAAGCTTTCAGCCCGAGCACCTCAGGACTGCCGGGGTTCACGGGGTATATCCTACCCTCAAACCCCCCTCTCATAATATTAGACAGAACACGGTAGCCCCATTTGGAGCGGTCGTTGGAGGCACCGATAACCGCTACCGAAGATGGCTCAAATAACAGCTTCATATGACTGGTTAGCTCTTTTACTTCAGTGCACATATACTACTGCTCCTCAAAGTCTTGGATTAATTAGAAAAACATCCTTAATTTTACCAGCAACCAAGCTATGAAACAAATTGCTGCTCATAAATACACCCCGCAACGGGCTAAAAACTACCGTGGCGTAAAGTACATCTCGACAGGGGCAGTGTAGCTACTGCCACTGCCTCCGGTATTCACCGTACTGTACCAGCTTGGCAAAGACAGATGCTGCCTGGTGGGGCATCTCGTAGTACACCGAGTTCCGGTCGGCAATGGCATGGGTTATCCTTCTATTCAATGCAGCCCCAAAGCCAAATGGCTCGGAAGCAACAACCACAGGCTTATTATAGCGGTCACTCAGCTCGTTCAGTCTGTCGAAAAGTTCTGCTGCACCGGACACCATCGCATCTCTTAGCTGCTCTTTCTCGTCTCCCTCAGAAGGACGCCTGAATTGCCCAGGTGCCAGTATCGGCATAAGTCCCAGCATGATGACACCATCCACCACCGGGCAACGCAGCACCACCTCCAACACTCGGAAAAAGCTCTCACCCGAGGTACCTGCCACCAGGTCGACAGGATTACCGCGATTCCACCACGGTGGCATAAAGCTGTCCAGCTCCTCGATAGTCTCTGAAGGTAAGCTAACAACATTCAGCCCCATCTCATCGCAGGCATCCGCTGCCAGCACCCCCC
>DAOUAI010000097.1:0-7931 GCA_034433775.1 Dehalococcoidia bacterium | reverse complement strand
GTTCCCTATACGCCTTTTCTCGATAATGGCCAGTGGCGCATGAAGCTTGGCTGCCACGTCACGGGCACGTTTGGAGATGCCGATATCCGTGGCGACCACAACAAGGTTCCCAAGCGCTTTCTTTTTCCAATAGTCACTGAGGATGAACAGCGCAGTGAGTTCATCGACGGGTATATTGAAAAAGCCCTGGATCTGGGGGGCGTGGAGGTCAATGGTGAGCAGGCGGTTAGCACCTGCGGTGGTCAACAGGTCGGCGATGAGCCGGGCGGTGATGGGTACACGGGGCTGGTCTTTTTTATCAGTACGTCCATAGGCATAATATGGTATAACGGCGGTTATCCTGCCGGCAGAAGCCCGTTTGAAGGCATCTATCATGATGAGCAGTTCTACTAGGTTCTTGTTCACTGGAGAGGACAGAGGCTGGACGAGGAACACGTCTCTTTCCCGAACATTTTCCAGTATGCGGACGAAGATGTTCTCATTGCTGAACTCGAATACTTCAGCCTTGCCCAGTGGTATGCCGAGGTAATCGCATATCGCCTGTGCCAGGTCGGGATGGGCATTGCCAGTAAACACTTTAAGTTCGTCCATCAGCTTCCTGCCTCTCTATTGATGAGATAATTATACCACCATCGCATTGCCGTGTCTTATGCTGGGGCATTGCTCAGGCTCCGGTCTAATTCCTGGAAGAGTCGATTTTTGGTCGTAGTATAATAGCAGCCATGAGCAGGAGGCGTGTCAAGCAGGTCATAAAGCTCTTGGAGCAGGAGTACGGACTGCCACGGTGGCGGGTGCGCGGTGACCCGGTAGCAGTGCTGGTGCAGACCATTCTCTCACAGAACACGTCGGACAGGAATTCGGAGCCAGCTTTTGGAAGGCTGACGAGTTGCTTTGATAGCTGGGAAAGGATGGCTGAAGCTAGCATAGAAACGATCGCCGGCTGCATTCAGAGCGGTGGACTGGCAAGGGTGAAGGCGGGCTATATCAAGCAGGCTCTTATGCGGATAAGACAGGAGCGAGGCGATTTCGACTTAAGCTTTTTGGGACGGATGTCGGTTGAAGATGCCAGAAGATGGCTGATGGGGCTGCCCGGGGTGGGGATGAAGACGGCGAGTTGCGTGTTGCTTTTTGGTCTGAAGATGTCGGCATTGCCGGTGGACACACACGTCTTTCGTGTAGCAACCAGACTGGGGCTGATAAGAGAAGGCATTTCTGTGGAGAAAGCACACCGGGAACTGGAATCGCTCGTCCCACCAGGCGATGTGTACCGGTTCCATGTCCTGTTGATAACGCATGGCAGGCGGGTCTGTCGTGCCCGCCTGCCATACTGTGGGCGGTGTGTGTTGAGGGAGGTGTGCGATTGGGTAGGGGGTGAGGGGCAACGCTTGCTGCGTCAATAAGTGGTGACCGGCTTGCTCTGCAGGGAAGTACCGGTGCCCTGGGTATTAGCGGGATTCTGCTTGCCTCCAGGACCCCAGGGTAGCATGTGTCTACCGAACCTTCCTGGCGCTATGCCAGGGCACAGCATGCCCGGTGCACCTTCCGGTCTTGCTTCAATCCAGTCCCTGTAAGCTTTGGCTTGCTCTTCGGTGAGCACACCCTTTTCCACCAGCTTCTTCAGCCATTCGTCGAGCATCTTTTTCTGTTGCTCCTGGCGTGCCTGTTTAAAGGCGTCTGCCAGCTTTTGCTGGTCGATGCCCAGTATTTCGGCAACCCTGGCAAGCAGTGTGTCCTGTTGCTCAGCAGCCCCTTGGCGCATGCCCCATATTCTCACGGCACCGAACCTGAAGGCACGTCCCAGACCCGGTATGTTTGGTCTGGCTTTAATCCAGTCCTTGAGCGCCTGTGCCTGTTCAGCGGTGATGACGCCCTTTTCCACCATCTGGTCAATCCTGCTCTCTATTGCCTTCAGCCACTGCTCCTCTTGTGCCTGTTCGAGGGCGTTTTCCAGGGTTTGCTGGTCGATGCCCAGTATCTCGGCGACACGGGCGATGAGGGTGTCCTGTGGTGGCACCGGTGGTTCATCGTCGGCAAGGGCTACACTTGCCGGCACGACCACAGCCAGTAAGCTAACAGCGAGCAGGACGCTTAAGACAGTGCGACCCCATTTACTCATTTTGGTTACCTCCTTGGTTTTTGAGTTACTGCGGTGACAGATGGCGCAGACCTTCTGCCACCGTCCGACTCCTTTCTCTAATTAGTATAACGACGAATTGTTAGAAAATTATTAAATTAAGACCATGGCTTATGAAAAACCCGAAAATGGCTTCCGCGTGTAGTCCCGTTCAGCGGGGTGATATAATAGGTCTGCGGGGCAGCATCGGCAATGCAATACATAATTGCCCATGACGTGGGCACCAGCGGCAACAAGGCGGTGCTTGTGGACACCGAGGGGCGGGTGTATGACAAGTGCTTCGAGCCTTACGGGATTTATTATCCTAATCCCGGATGGGCAGAGCAGGAGCCGGCGGACTGGTGGGGGGCGGTAACAAAGACCACACGGCTTCTTCTGGAGAAGACCCGGATTTCACCAAGAGATATTTTGGGCATCACCTTCAGTACCCAGATGCTGGGTATTATCCCCATGAGCCCCGAGGAGGGAGCGCTGAGGCGTGCCATAATCTGGCTTGACAGCCGGGCTGATGAACAGGCGGAGCGGTTGATGCGCAAGTTTGTTAATGCCCGTGTTTTTGCCCTTATCGCCGGGGCTACTCTGTGCGGCAAAGACGGGCTGCCCAAATTGGTGTGGCTTAAGGAGAAGGAGCCTGAAATCTATAGCAAAATGCGCTGTTTTCTCGACGTCGCCGGCTACCTTTTCTATCGTTGTACAGGAAACATGGTGATGGAATTGACAGGGGCTTCGGTCTTCGGGCTCGACCTTAAGAAGAAACAGTGGCTTTATGGGATCTTTCGTTACATGGGGCTTGATGTGGAGAAATTTCCTCCGCTGGTGAGGTCGATAGATAAAGTTGGTGAATTGACGAAAGAAGCGGCAGGCGATTTCGGGCTGCTGGCGGGCACGCCGGTTATCGCCGGCGCTGGCGATGCTCCTTGTGCTGCTGTGGGTTCCGGGGCTGTGGGTGAAGGTGAGGGACATGTCTATCTGGGGACATCTGGCTGGGTGGGAGTGGTCACCAACCGTACGCTCCAGGGGAAAAGAGGTGTAGCTACAATTCATTCTGCTGACCCGGATAAAGTGTTTTTGTTCGCCGAATCAGAGGCTGCCGGGGCATGTATTCAGTGGATTGCTGACCAGTTCTACAAGGCTGAAAAGAATGACCCCAGTATCCCTAATGTCTATGCGCTTATGGACGAGAGGGTTGCTGCGGTGCCCCCGGGCGCTAATTATCTGGTATTTACCCCGTGGATATATGGAGAGCGTGCTCCAGTGGATGATACCTGTGTCCGTGCCAGTTTTCTCAATTTGAGCGCTGAGCATACCAGGGAGGACTTACTGCGGGCTGTTTATGAAGGTGTGGCGTATAACATCAGGTGGATAGTGGAGATTGTAGAAAAAGAGTTCAAGTTTCCCCTGCCTCGACTCAGGGTTGTGGGAGGTGGTGCCAGAGGTAAACCGTGGATGCAGGTTCTTGCTGATGTGACCTGCCGAAAAATTGAAACAGTCCATGACCCGCAGGAGGCTGGGGCAGTGGGGGCAGCACTGGTGGCGGCAGTCGGTCTCGGCGTGTATCCAGATTTTGAGTCTTTAAGGAAGGTGGTCAGAGTGCAGGACATTTTTGAACCACAGGCGGGAAACGCCGGACTCTATGATTCACTTTATCAGTCGTATAAGGATGTCTACCGCAGTCTGCGGGGGTTTTATCGCAGGCTGAACAAAGACAGGTTTAGGAAGGAACGAAAGGAGGTGTGCTAATGAATAGAGAGGAAATTTTAGGGCTTCCCATAGCTTTGCCGGATGGAATTGATTACGATGAATATGTTATCGGCAGTTACATAGTCTCTTACCCTGCAGCGCTGCCCGTGCCTCTGGTAGCACCTATGCTGGCGGTGGAGCAGAGCACCGGCACCTGGGTGCCTGTGCCTGGTGAGACCCCTGAAGTGCGCAGCAAGCATGTTGCCAAGGTTATCGGGGTCTATGAAATGCCGGACTACGAGGCTATGGTGCCCTCCGACCTGCAGGAGAGGAAGTGGTTTGTGCAAATAGCATTCCCTGTGGTCAACATCGGTCAGCAATTACCTATGCTTTTAACCACGGTGGTGGGCAATATTTCCATGGGTGGCGACATCAAGCTGGTGGATGTCCGACTTCCACAAAAGTATGTCGAGGGCTTTAAGGGACCGAAGTTCGGGATCGAGGGAATAAGGGGGCTTCTGGGGGTGGAAAAGCGCCCGTTGCTCAATAATATGATAAAGCCGTGCACAGGCTACACGCTGGAGGTCGGGGCAGAGTTGTTCCGGCAGGCAGCGCTTGGTGGCTGCGATATCGTCAAGGACGATGAGCTGATAGCTGACGCCTCGTTCAACTCGGCGCTGGAACGGGTCAAAAGGTACATGGAAATCGAAAAGCAGGTGTATGAGGAGACAGGTGAGCATACGCTCTATACGGTCAACATTACCGATAAGGTGCCCAAAATATTTGAGAATGCTTACCGGGCTGTGGAGCTGGGGTGCAATGCGTTGATGGTAAATTACCTTGCTGTTGGGCTGCCGGTGATGCAGGCACTGGCGGAGGACCCGCGAATAAATGTCCCTATTCTGGGGCATATGGATGTCGCCGGGGCGATGTACATGTCGCCTTATCACGGGATAAGCTCCCATATCGTTCTGGGTAAGCTGCCTCGGCTTGCCGGTGCTGATATTGTGGTTATACCTGCTCCCTATGGCAAAGCGCCGGTAATAGACTACAAGTTTAAAAATGTTGCCCGGAACCTTTCCTTCCCGCTGTATCACCTCAAACCGACATTCCCCATGGCATCTGGCGGGATAACACCTTCTATGGTGCCCAGAGTGATGGCTGACCTGGGGAATGACATTGTAATCGGTTCTGGTGGCGGTATTCATGCCCATCCCAGAGGACCAGTGGCTGGTGGCAAGGCATTTAGGCAGGCAATCGATGCTACTATGCAGGGGATTCCTCTATCTGTGTATGCTAAAGACCACGAAGAGCTGGCACTGGCACTTAAAGAGTGGGTCGACCCGTTCAGTAAAGGAATAAAAGTATAGAAAGGATCAAGGTAATGAGCAAAGTAACGGTTTTAGGCGGCTGTGGCGCTGTAGGCAGCATTGCTACCGCTACATTGGCATCGAGCGGTCTATTCTCTGAGGTGGTAATCGCTGACATAAATATTTCTTCCGCCAAGGCGCTAGCTAAGAAAATTGAGGGCAGCAAGGTGTCTGTTGTTAAGCTTGATGCCGATGACCCGAAGAGCATAAAGCGGGCAGTAGCCGGTTCATCTGTAGTCCTCAACTGCGTCGGTCCGTTCTACAGGTATGGACCAACGATATTGGCGGCAGTTATTGATGCGAAAATAAACTACGTTGACATCTGTGATGACTTCGATGCCACTGAGAAACTGCTGGCTTTAGATACCAGGGCTAAAGAAGCTGGCATTTCAGCGTTGATCGGGATGGGGAGTTCGCCCGGAGTGGCTAACATACTGGTCAAGTTTTGTGCCGATTTTTTGCTCGACCAGGTTGAGGCGGTGGACATTTATCATGCTCACGGGGGCGAGAAGGTGGAAGGGGCAGCGGTGGTCAAGCACAGGATACATTCGATGAAGATGGATATCCCTATGTTTCTGGATGGCAAATTTACGACGGTAAGGCTTTTCGAGGAGAGTGGGAGGGCTCTGGAGGAGGAGACTGATTTTGCCGATATAGGCAGATATGGAGTCTATGCCTATCCCCATCCGGAGACTATAACTTTGCCCAAGTACCTGAAAGGGGTGAAGCGGGTGACCAATCTGGGGCTGGTCTTGCCACCAGCGTATGCAGAACTGATAAAGGGCATGGTTAGGTTGGGCGTCACCGATGAGACCCCGATCGAGGTCCAGGGGCACAAAATTATTCCACTTGAGTTCGCTGTAGCTTATATACTGTCCCAGCGGGAAAAGCTGCTGAGGGAAGCCGGGATTACACAGCCCATGGGCTGTCTGAAAATAGTGGTCAAAGGGTATAAAGATGGAAAGAAAAATACCTACATATTCTCGATGTCATCCAGGGGACAGGGCATGGGCGAGGGGACAGGTATACCGGCAGCTATAGGTGCCATGCTTATGGCTACAGGCAAGATAACGGAGAAAGGAGTTTTACCACCTGAGGCTTGTGTTAGTCCAATGGACTTACTCGAATTTGCACGCAGTAAGGTGAAGGTGGGGGAGGGTAGGGGTTTTCCCATCATTGTCGAATATATTGATGAATCTGGCAAATCGCAACGCCTGGATGTATTCGGTCAAGGCGGGAGAATATGAGAAGGACTACCCAGAACTATATTATAAACATGGTATTTGGCGTACTGATGCTGTGCCAGGGTATTACCGGGTTAATTCTGTGGCTCTTGGTACCGGGAGGGTATAGGTATCGTGGAGGAGTGGGTGGTGATGGGGATGGGACATTTTTATTAACTCGCTCAGAGTGGAGGGATGTTCATACCTGGCTGGCGGTGGCTCTGGCAGTCACATTTATAATACATATTGCCATACACTGGCAATGGCTTGTGAGTATGACAAAATCGTATTTCCGGCAGCGATAAGGTTTGGCGAGATGTATTAATCGATGCCGGGTGCCGGGAAGCGCTGACAAAGGGAAACTACCTGGTCTTTAACCTCTTGCTGTATTTTCTTATTCTGCGGGTCTGAAAGCACTTTGATGATGAAGGAGGCTACTTGCTTCATTTCCTCAATGCCGAAGCCACGGGAGGTCACAGCAGGGGTACCCAGTCTGATACCGCTGGCGATTTGCGGTGGTCTGGTATCGAAGGGGATGGCATTGCGGTTGACCAGTATGCCGGCGGCTTCTAAGGCATCTTGTGCCTCTTTTCCAGTTATGCCAGTGGGGAGAAGGTCAACAAGTATGAGGTGATTGTCGGTGCCGCCACTGACAAGTCTGAGTCCGTGCCGCTGGAGTTCGGTCGCCAGTACTCTGGCATTTTCCAGGACAGCTTTCTGATAGGTGATGAACTCGGGCTGCATTGCTTCGAAGAAGGCTACTGCTTTAGCGGCGATAGCATGCATCTGGGGACCGCCCTGGCTCATAGGGAAGACGGCAGCATCGATTTTTGCTGCCAGTTCCTGTCTGCAAAGGATAAAGCCGCTGCGGGGACCACGCAGGGTCTTGTGTGTGGAAGAAGTTACCACCAGGGCGTGGGGGACGGGCGAGGGATGTAAGCCAGCGGCGACGAGACCGGCGATATGCGCCATGTCGACCAGAAGATGGGCGCCGGTAGCATCGGCGATGCTCCGAAAGCGCTGGAAATCGATGGTTCGGGGGTAAGCACTGGCACCAGCTATAATAAGCTTCGGTCTATGCTGGAGGGCAAGCTTTTCGATGCTTTCGTAGTCCAGCCTTTCGGTCTCCCTGTCAACGCCGTAGGAGACGAATTTGTACCATTTCCCTGAGAAGTTTGCTGGAGAGCCATGGGTGAGGTGTCCACCATGGCTTAAGTTCATTCCCATCACGGTGTCCCCCGGTTCCAGTATCGCCAGATAGGCTGCCATATTGGCCTGGGTGCCGCTGTGGGGTTGAACGTTAGCGTGCTCAGCACCGAACAGCTTTTTGGCGCGCTCTATAGCCAGAGTTTCAATGGCATCGACGTTGGTGCAGCCAGCGTAGTAGCGCTGCCCGGGATAGCCTTCGGCATATTTGTTGGTCAATACAGAGCCCTGAGCATGGAGAACGGCGGAGCTGGCGTAATTCTCGGCGGCGATCAGGTTTATGGTCTCTTTTTGCCGTTTGACTTCTAATTCCAGAAG
>DAOUAI010000096.1:0-7212 GCA_034433775.1 Dehalococcoidia bacterium | reverse complement strand
TGTGGCTGCGGTAGGTTTTGACTTGTACTGCCGCATGCTAGCTGAGGTAGTGGAGGAACTGAAGATAGGTGGCATGGCTGGTGAAAGGTCGACGGTTCTGCAGCCCGAGGCTTTCCGTGTGGATTTGCCACTTTCGGCGTATATTCCCGAGGAATATGTTCCTGATTTGGGTACTAGATTGAACTTCTATCGTAAGCTGGCTAGTGTGAAGGAGGAAGGGGATATACTGGATATAGCGAGAGAACTGGTTGATAGATTCGGGAATATGCCGGAATCGGTGGAGAATCTTCTGTATATAGCGAGGGTAAAGCAGCTTGCTGTGAGAGCCTCAGCAAAGTCTATTTCTACTGTGGCTAGGCACATTGTTGTCCAGTTCGACAGCAGGTGTGGAAAGATAAAAACAAAATTTAACTTTGGTCCAGGCGTGAGAGTTGGCGAGACACAGATAAGGATAGATACCAGGACACTGGGTGACCGATGGAACGATGTACTGGAGAAAGTACTGAGATCTCTAGCAAACGGTAATGAAGAGGAACATACTGAAGATAGTTTTATGTAAGTGGTGAAAAGAGGTGGTAGGTTTCAGGCTTCTATCCCATAGTCGTGAAGACAATCGACGAGATCTTGCACTGTAACGAGTCTTTTGATGTCCTCGTCCTGTATTTGCAGTTTTCGCTTCGGTGTACTGAACTCTTGCTCAATGGTTGTGATAAGTTCTGCTAGGTCAGATGGTTCGATGTTTAAGTCTTCAACGAAAGATGACGATGCTGTTATCGATTCTTCGTCCACACCGAGTTGCTCGGCAATGATTTGCCTAAGTCTTTTCAATATAGAAGTCATTCGTTACTCCGGTGCTCGTTATTGCTCGAGTTCCCCTCTTTTTTCGTAAGGTAGCATGTTACCACTGTACCCAGGACGCCGTTAATGAATTTTTGCGAGCTGCTGGTGCCGAACATTTTTGCCAGTTCTACTGCCTCGTTAATGGCTACCTTAACCGGGACTCTATTATCAAACAAAACTTCAAAAATAGCAAGGCGAAGCAGGTTCCTATCAATAGTGGCTATCTGATTTATTGGGAAGGTTGGGGCGAGCTTTTTAATAATGTCATCAATACTACTTTTATGCTGGCTAACCCCGGTGACCAAATTGTGGGCAAAAACGGCTAATTCTTCAGGAAGCGGTTTTTCCGCCAATAGTCGCGCGATGACACTCTCTGGTTTGTGCCCAGATGAGTCGCCCTCGTAAAGGGCTTGCAGGGCGATAATCCTAGCTTTGCGTCTCGGGTTAGGCAATTTGCTGCTCGTTTTTAAGTAAGTGAATGTTTCCTATACGGACACGCTGTAGGCCAGCATCTAAGGCTGCTTGGAGGCAAAGGTCAGCCTGTTGCCAGGAGGTGGTTGGCAGGTCGTTCATTAAAAAATCGGGGTGGAAAGCCAAAAGGGTGTATGGTATGTTCGGATTGAGAGAAGCAATGAACCTGGCAATGTTGCTGACCTCCTCCTCGTCTATGTAGCCGGGGATGAGCAAAGTGCTTGCGATGAGAAGCGGTAGTGTTGGTCTTTGATTAATATATTCAGCCACCATAGCAAAGTTTTCTAAAGTCCTTTTATTAGATAGGCCACAAAGTGCGATATGGACATTTTCATTCCAAGCTTTAAGGTCGAACTTTATGCAGCCACCAGACTGTAATGATATCGAAATGACTCGTTTGAGTAAAGCAGGGTGCATTGAGCCATTGGTCTCCCAGCAGATGCGAAGAATGCGGCTCCTGTTTTTGCTGCGGGCAAGCTGGGAGGTGCTTAAGGCGTGAGGTAGCTGGGGTGTAGGGTCACCGCCGAAATAGCAAATGCAAGCTGTGTGGTCATCGATGGCAGCGGCTAACTCGGCAGGGCTGGTTCGGGCTTCTTTGGTAGCCGCTAGACGGTGGTGCCAATTTTGACAAAAGAGGCAATCGAAGGAGCAAGCTTGATAAAAAACAGCCAGATTTTTGTAGCCGTACTCAGGGCCGGGGCGGTATGCAAGCTCTGGATATCCCGAGCCAGTGCCGCCGGGGCAAACCCAGTCAGCAACGCAATTGGTGGGGAGTGGGTCGTGGTACCAGCTCAGGTTACCCTTGTTTGCTGTGGCGCCGGTAAGTTTGTTCCCTTCGTTTGAGCGCAAGCCACAGTAACTTTTTTGACCTTCGGAAAGCCGGCATTCATTTACACAGAGATGACAGGTAAGCCCACCTTCTGCTTTTGGTGGCTCAGGTGGTAGATTGTAGGATAGGCGGGAGGCTTGATGGGCCTGGTGAATGAGTGCTTTTACCGCTTTAAACTCGTGGCGGATGCAGTTCAGGCACAGGCCGAGCGATCTTGAGACCGGTGTAGAACTCTTACCGCAATAGCTGCAAGCGATACTGTTTCTGCCGGGGTAGGGTGGTCCTGTGGACATCGTCTCTTCTTAGTCTAGTGGAGTCGGGAGAGAAGTCCGCAATATTGCAACCTTTACCATTGCTAAGTGTGCTGCGCTGCTAAAATGCTCAGTGTGAACGTAAAGTTGAGAATATTCGCCTGACTACTGCAAATAGTCTGCAACTATCCTTTGCGCCACTTTGTTATTTCGCCAACGGTTTGGACGCTGTTTACTGCGAACGCTTGTGCACCTGGACTGATCCTTTTGATCAGTCTGGTCAGTGTATCACCGGGTCCGAACTCAAAAAAGGTGGTCACACCCCGGGCGATCATGTTCTCTACTGCTTGTTGCCATTGTACTGGACGAACGATTTGACTTATCAGTTCTTCTTTTATAGCCTCGAGGTCGACCAGTGGTTGTGCGGTGACATTAGCTATTATGGGAATTGAAGGTTTGTTAAATTGGTACTCTGCAATAGCGTTTCTCAGTCTCTCCAGGGCTGTTTCCATTAAAGAAGAGTAGAACGGACCGCTGACTTTTAGTGGGACTATTCTGCGTGCCCCCTTTATCTGGGCTAGTCTTCTAGCTTTGGTCAGGCTTTCTTCTGTACCACTGATGGCAACTTGATCGGGGGCATCAATAAAGGCGATTTCTGCACCTGTTGAAAAGCAAATGCCCTCGAATGTCTCGATATCTAATCCGCTCATGGATATCATTCCGCCGGGTGTTCTTTGTCCAGCTTCATTCATCAACCGCCCGCGTTCGCGTATCAATCGCACTGCATCCGAGAGGCTTAGGGCTCCGCAGGCGACCAGCGCAGTGTAGATACCCATGTCATGTCCAGCTACAAATGTAGGTTGTGGCAGGCTGTTGTTGCTGGCCTCTTGTGCTGCCCTGAGGCAGGCGATGCTTGTAGTCAAGACCGCTGGTTGGGCATTGATAGTCTGACGGAGGTCTTGAGCTGGTCCTTCAAAACACAGGCGAGAAAGTGAGAAGCCCAGTGTTCTGTCAACCTCGTCGAACACCTCTCTTGCTGAAGCATAGTGTACATAAAGATCCAACCCCATGCCCACAGCATGTGATTCCTGTCCTGGAAAAACATAAGCTGTTTTTATTTGTTCAGCCATTTCATCCTCCTTGTGCTTCCATGTCTGCTCTTTCCCCTAGAAATTTGATATGATACTACTCATTTACTGAGCTTGTTTAGCTGGTTGACCGTCCCCTTGTCTCCACCTTGATCACCTCTCTGCCTTCATATGTCCCACATGTGGGACATACCCGGTGGGGCAATTTTGGTGTATGGCATTGTGGACAATCGACCAGTGGTGGGGCGTTCAAAGCTAAGTGGCTGCGTCTCTTGCCCTGCCGTGCTTTGGGGTACTTGCGTTTGGGTAATGGCATTTCAGTAACTCTCCTCCTTTTTCAGGGTGGTCAGCTTTGACCATCGCTCGTCGACGGGCTTAGAATGACACTCACAGGTGGAATAATTAAGGTCGGTGCCACATTGAGGACAGATCCCAGCGCAGTCTGGTCGGCAGAGTGGTTTGATCGGCATGGTCAGAAGGGCATATTGAATCAACATTTCGGTCAAATCGAGCGTGTGAGTATTATCTATGGTGATGCTCTCGGGTTCGGCAGATAGTGGCAGCCCTGTGCATATATCTATTGTAGGGAAGGCTTCCTCTTCAAAATCGTAATCTACCTGGTGAACCATGGGTCTCAAACACCGACTGCAGGCACCGATTACTCTGGCTGTCATTTCTCCCCTAACTATAAGACCTCTGTTAGTGCGTACCAGCGCGAGCTTGCCTTTTATGGACTCTACATTATCCATGCCAAGGATCTCGTCTGTTTCATATTTGCGGCTGGAACCTACCGGTTCCTTGAGTAGCTGGGCTACATTTATACGCATTACTGTGCTTGTATTAATTTACCTCACTATATTTGAGGCTCATTATAAATTCGCACACTTCTGAATGTCAAGTAGACGTACTTTACTGATAGCTTATAGCGCTTTGTGCGACTCTAATTTTAGTAACTATCATTTTAGAGTTCTGAGTGATGTTGGCTACTTGGGGTTTGCCCAGGGGGCTATGGTATGGATAGAACCGGATGGCTTTCAACTGCTGCTTTATTTGATCTTTAATTATAGAACCTGCCAAGTGCTTAGAGTATAATGGTTGAGGTATAAGCCAAAGTGGACGGAAAAGATTTGGCGAAAGAGGCGCTGAAAGCGCAGGTGTGTGCTGATATAGAGAGTCAGCGTGGTAAGCTTATCCAGCTTAGTCTCAAAATCCATTCTAACCCTGAAATTGGTTTTAAGGAAAGAAAAGCATCGGAATGGTTAACTCGCTATTTGGACAGGAACGGTTTTATTGTGGAAAAGGGTATCTGCAATCTGCCCACTGCATTCAAGGCGACATATGGACATGGCAAGCCTGTGATCGGTCTGATTGCTGAATATGATGCTCTGCCTGGGGTAGGGCATGCCTGCGGGCATAATATAATAGGTGTCTCAGCAGCGGGTGCAGGGGTGGCTAGCAGGCGTATTATTGACTCTTATGGGGGTACAGTGGTCGTTTTGGGCACGCCAGCGGAGGAGGTGTTCGGAGGTAAGGTGTTGATGTTGAGTGCCGGCGTTTTTGAAGATTTAGATGTAGCTATGATGGTTCACCCTGGGGTAAGGGATGTAGTTATCACTGAAGCACTGGCTTGTGTTGGGCTTGATGTTGTGTTTGTTGGTAAGGCAGCTCATGCTGCTGCTTATCCTGAACGCGGTATAAACGCCTTGGAGGCGATGGTCTTGTCGTTCAATGCCATAAATTCATTGCGGCAACATATCAGGAGTGATGCTAGGGTTCACGGTATCATCACTCACGGTGGCGAGGCTGCTAACGTGGTTCCTGAGCGCTCTGCAGCTTCATTTTTGATACGCGCTTTGGATAGTAGTTATTTAGAGGAATTGAAGGTAAAGGTATTGAATTGTTTTAAGGCGGCTGCGCTGGCTACAAATTCGCAGTTGGAGTATAGGTGGAGTGATATAGTTTATGCGCCGATGAAAAACAATCTTACTTTAGCGCAGGTTTTTGCGGAGAATCTGGAGTTTTTGGGACGCCGTGTGCAGTCATTTTCACGGCACTTTGGTATTGGCAGTACTGACATGGGCAATGTCAGTCAAGCAGTGCCAGCGATTCATCCTACCGTGGCTATCGCAACACCAGATGTGCTGGTACACTCACCAGATTTTGCAATTGCTGCTGCTTCTGAGCAAGGTAATAAAGGGCTGCTGGATGCAGCAAAGGCTATGGCTATGACAGTTGTTGATATACTGTGCGAACCGGTTGTTTTATCCAAGATAAAAGACGAGTTTTACGGGTGTTCTTCATAGGCGCGATGGTTTCACGATGTGGCATTTTTGAGCTTTTGTCGATATCGGAGTGTAGTTCGGGTAGTTTATACGAGGTATAGAAATCAGGGGGCAAAAATTTTAAAATAGAATGAAAGGTTTGGAATATCTGGTCAAGAGGAACGAAATAAAGAACTCGTCTCTGCTATTAGATTTAGAGCAGTGGTTTGCTGTTTTCGTACTTAATGTGCTGATGTGGTGGTTTTGTGTGCAAGACAAGCTTATAGCCAAGGAGATGTCGAAATGAAGGTTATCTTTTTGAAGGACTCGCCCAAAGCGAAGAAAGGCGAGGTTAAGGAAGTAGCAGATGGCTATGCAAGGAATTATCTTATTCCACGTGGCTTAGCAGTACTGGCAAGCCCCGGGGCTGTAAGGGCACTTGAAACTGTGAAAGAGGGAAGGGCGCAGCGGTGGGCTCGTGAGGAGGAAGAATTGCGCAATGTAGCCAAATTGCTGGAAGGGAAGGAATTGCATTTCAGAGCCAGGGCTGGTGCTAGGGGGCGCCTCCACGGTGCGATTACCACTGCTGATATAGCTGAGGAGCTTTCCAAGCTGGTGGACCGCCAGATTGACAAGAAATGTGTAAAGCTCAGTGAGCCTTTGCATAAAATAGGTAACTATGAGGTGCCGATCAATCTCACTCGAGGGGTTGAGGTCAGAATCATGGTCTCTGTGGAGGCGGAGAAGGTTCTCGATGGTGAGTGAAAAACTGCCACCAAACGATCCAGAAGCTGAAAAGGCAGTCCTTGGTTCTCTACTGATAGACGGGGATAGCATATTTAAGGTCGCTACTTTTCTTAGACCAGAGGACTTTTTTGTCCCTGAGAATCAGTGGGTATACGAGGCTTGCTTCAACATTTACCAGCGCAGTGAAGCTATAAACCAGATAACTGTGGCGCGCGAACTGGCACAAAAGGGAAAGCTAGATGCGGTCGGGGGTGCTGCCTATTTGAGCTATCTGGTCTCAATAGTACCAACTTCCCTTCATGTCGAGTATTACGCGCAGATTGTTTCTAGGTTGGCGGTGATGCGAAGGCTCATCAGTGCTGCAAGCCAAATTGCAGCTATTGGCTATGAAGCTGATGCAGATGCAGATATGGCTTTAAGCAGGGCGGAGGATATCCTTTTCAGGGTGAGGCAGCAGCGGAGTCGGCAAGATTTTGTACCTATTCGCCAGGTTCTCGACCAGTATTTTGAGGAAGCTGGTCCGGCGCCAGTGGTTGCAGGACGGGTCGAGCGAGTGTTTACCAATTTTATTGCCCTCGACGATTTTCTGGGCGGGTTACAGCGTTCAGATTTGATTGTTCTGGCGGCGAGACCGAGTTTGGGTAAGACCAGCTTAGCTCTTAATATTGCGCGGAATGCTGCTGTAAATCAAAAAGCCTGTGTTGCCCTGTTTAGTCTTGAAATGT
>DAOUAI010000095.1:0-4072 GCA_034433775.1 Dehalococcoidia bacterium | reverse complement strand
GGCGTATAGGAAGCTGATGTTCAGAAGGACCGTTCGGTTTGTTACTAAGTTACCGTTCACTATGCTGGCTGCTTTAGCGGCACTAAGCTTATTTGCCGGTGGTGCTGCTGCAGCCGATAAGGCATACCATTACCAGTTGATAGAGGTCGACATTAAAATTCTGGAAAACTCAGACTTACTTATCACCGAGACGCTGGTTTTTGCCTTCACCTCAGGCGATTTCCATTATGGTTATCGCTGGATACCGATGGACAGGCTGGAGTCGATCGATGATGTGGAAGTCTGGGAAGGCGAGCGGAAATATGAACTTAATCCCCAGGTCAGACGGTGGATAGATATCAGGAGGGAGAAGGGCAGTTCACCGGGTGGGGACAACTATGCTTACACCACCTGGGTATACAAAAACCAGTTCTGGATTGCCTGGTGGTTTCCCAGGACGACGAATGCCACGCGTGCTATAGAGCTAAGATATAGGGTGAGGGGTGCTCTGCGCATCAATACCCCTGTTGACCAGCTTTACTGGAAGCCGATTTTTGCCGACCGCGATGCTTATGTGTCTTCAAGCAAGGTGACGGTGCATTTACCCGGACCGGTGCCGACTGACCGGCTCTCCGTTTACAGCTATGGCATTCCTGCCTTCAGGCGCATAGTGGACGATTCGACGATAGAATTCATCACCGGGAGGGTACCTCCTGGTGAGGAGCTGGAGATTAATATTCACTTCCCTCACGGCATGGTCAGCGGTGTGGCGCCGGCATGGCAGATAAAGCTGGAGAAACAGGAGGCTTATAATGCCAGGGTGAAGCCGGTGATAAACCTGGTCTTAACGCTGTTCGGCGTGATTGTCGTGCCGCTTACGGGGGCTATATGGATACGCCGCACCTTTGTCAGACGTGGTCCTTTGCCTAAGGTAGAGAAACCCTCGGCGCCGCAGTATTCCCCGCCGAGCGATTTACCTCCAGCATTTGTCGGCTTGCTTGTGCATGGTAAGGTGCGTCCGGCGGAACTTATAGCCACTATCTTTCATCTGGCACACAGGCGCATCCTGGAAATAGTGCAGACGGAAAAAAGACGGTGGTTTGGCACCGAGAAGGACCTTCTTATCGTTAAAGCCAGGGACGACGAGAAGTTACGCTTCGAAAGATTGGTGGCAGAGACCTTGTCCAGTCGAGAGGGTAAGCTATTTTCCAGACAGAAAAGGGAACTGCTTGAGTCATTTCAGGAATTCAGCGGCATGGTGGAGCGAGAGGCTGTAGAGCAAGGGCTCTTTGAGGAAGAGCCGTCAAAGTCAATGAACCGCTTGCGAATTCCGGGTTTAGCGATGGCAATTTGTACTGGTGCGCTGTTCATTCCGTTGTTTGTGTTCTTGGGACGCTACGCTGAGATGATGTTTGTCCCCGCTGTGACGCTTGTCTTTGTGGGTATAGCGGCATCTCTGCTGTCGCTAAAATTGGTGAAGTGCACTGAGAACGGTGCCATGGAAGCTGTGCAGTGGAAAGCTTTTGGCAAATATCTCAAAAAGATGGCGAAAGACAGAGGACTGGCTGCCACCAGTTTAGACTATTGGGACTCTTATTTCCCATATTCAGTGGTCTTCGGTCTCTCTCAGAGATGGGTGAAGCAGTTCAGTAGCCTCGATGCCCCGGCACCCGCCTGGTTTTATGTAGGCAGCAGTGGAAGCGGTGGTATCGATGTCTCCCCACCATCGCTGAGTTCCATAGCCAGTGCTTTCAATGGGATGGTAAGCATGGTGCAAAGCAGTTTTCACAGCGGTGGTGGAGGCGGTGGCGGGGGTGGAGGTGCCGGCTAGCGCCCGCGGGACATGTGTCGTAGGGCTACTAATCAGGATGGGAAAATAACTCCAGCCAAGTTTTATAGGCAGCCCTCTGGCTTCCATCCCTTTTAATCAATGCTATCTGGTCATTTTCGTCAAGCGCGGATAACCATGGCCAGCCCAGGATGTGGAGCTTGATACCCTGTCCAGTTGTGAGGCGTTGACTTAACTGGGCTATAAAATCAGCCTGACCCCGCTCTCCTCCAAAGGCATCCAGGGCTGCCCAGGCCACTTCAGTGAGCCCGAGGGGTTTACCGGGCATGTAGTTTAAGGCTCTGGCATAGTAGTCATCGGGGATGGCATCGGGACTCTTTATGCCTTTCACCGCATAGGGATAACTGGTAAATACCAGCATGTCCATTTTGCTGGCAGCGAACATTTTAAGGATGGTAAGGTCTGCCTCCCGGCTTTCAGGGACTATTTCACGTGCAAAAATGCAGAATACGGTGGTCTGGGGTGATAGTTCTTTGACCGCATCATAGGTCTCGTTATACAGGCTCACATAGTTCTGAAAACCGTTAGGGTCGCCCTCTTTAGCTCCGTAACGCTCGTACCACCGATTTACTTCATTGCCCAGCGATAAGTATCTAGGTCGAACGGCTCTGACCACGTCAAGTGCTGCCTGCTTGTATGCCTTGCGCCACTCAGGTGTATTTAGCGTAGCTCCCTGTATGTTAGGAGGTGCTACTAAAGTCATCCCGCCACCGATGAATGACAAATTGATGATGGGGAACATCCCATTCCCACGGATATATTGTCCCACGAATGTTTGTCCCCAGTTTCCCGATAGCTCTTGCGCCAGCGCATAGAAAGGTGTTGGACGACCCCAGACGGGGACGAACTCGGCTAAAGACGAAGCTTTCTTATAAGCAGCGGCGAAGGACTCATTTTGGGCCGGGGTGGGCAGCAACCCCATGAAGAAGCCACGTGACGGTAGCTTGGGATTGTCCAGCGGCATGACAGTAGTCACCTCTTTAGTAGAGGGAGGAGCGGAGGCAGGTGCTTTAGGGCTGGATGGAGCTTTTGTTGAGCAGGCTGAAGGCAACAATGCCACTAACAAGGCAATAACGATTAGCCAGATTATGCCTCCAGACCATTTTTTACTGTGGTTCATTGGGTAGACAATAGTATAACAGATGGTTGTTTGAAATAACAATGGGTCAAGGTCCTTGTTACCTAAGCGAGAGTTAGACCGAATTGCTTAACCTGAGCATTGCCTTTCCTTACGGTTGTAAGTAGAATTGGGGTATGAAAGACAGTGGCACATACGTTTTAGTGATCACTCTGAATGCCGCTCTTCGTTTGTTGGTGGGCAAGCTGGGGGTATATAGCCTTCAGCCCGGGTACTATGTCTATGTGGGTAGTGCTCTGGGCGGGTTGTCGGGCAGGGTGAGGCGTCACCTGAGGTCGGAAAAGAAACTTCACTGGCATATAGACTATCTTTTACAGAGGGCTTCAATAGTCCAGGTATGGTATGCTTTAGGTCAGGACAAACTCGAGTGCGTCTGGAATGTGATAGTGAACGACCTCCCGGGTGCAGAGACCTCTATCCCGGGATTTGGTGCCTCTGATTGTAAATGTTCATCTCACCTTACCTATTTCCCGGATGAACCACCATTCGGCCTGTTTCGGGAAAAGTTAAGGCAAAGCGCACTCCCGCAGGTTCACAAAATTAATCTAATGAGTGGACTGTTGCGAAGCAATGCTTTTTGTTCCGTCTTGGTGAAACTGGGGCGGTATGCTTCGCCTGGCGGTTTTACTCACCAGTAAATTCCTATCGACTTCACTATTCCCAAGTGCCCAAAGAAGACTTTCGTTTTTATTGAGCTTTTGCTATAGCCTAGATAGAAGCTGTAGTCGGTAGATTCGGCGTCCGCGAGGGGCACGGTCCCGTATTGCTTTCCTTTGACAATGTATGCTACACGGTCTTGCCCTCTAGGGTATACCAGTTTGCAAAACCATTCTTCGAATGTAGCCGGGCTGCTCCTGATGCCGGTACAGTCGATATATACCAGTCCCCAGTCGGTAGTCTCGAAGGCGTTGAGCGCATGGGGTGCTGACCCGTCTTCGAACTGCACGATTACTACGCCACATCTAATCCCATGTTGTTCCGCATTGTTGTGTAGAGTCTCGGCAAAATACCCGCACATTCGAATACCTGGTATGTACCAACCTCTATCGGTCTCGTCTGAGAGAAGAAAAGCCTTTAGTGTCTCGAAGTCGACATTGATAGCAGCA
>DAOUAI010000094.1:0-12980 GCA_034433775.1 Dehalococcoidia bacterium | reverse complement strand
AACACCGCCTACACGCCCGATTTAATCGTCCTCGACGGTGTGGACGCCTTTGTGGATGGCGGTCCTGATAAGGGCACGCGGGTCAAAGCCAATGTCATGATAGCCGGCAATGACCGTGTGGCGATAGATGCTGTAGGAGTAGCCATCCTGCGCCTTTTAGGCACCACCCCTGAAGTGAGTAAGGGGCGGGTCTTTGAGCAGGAGCAGATTGCCAGGGCTGTGGAGCTGGGACTCGGGGTAAGCTCGCCGGAGCATATCCAGCTTGTCACCGATGACCCAAAGAGCAAGGAGCTTGCTGACAAGGTTGCCGAGGTCTTAAGCAAGTGATGGCGAATTCGACCAGCAGTGGTTATCAGCAGTTATACGCCCATTTTATGGCTAGCCCCGATACCCTGAGAGTATATAAAGGCGATAGTCTGGTGTTCAATTCTGCTAAGGATGGACTCCTTCCGCTGCTGGAGTATGTGCGCACGCTTGCTGGCAATTACAACAATGTGGTCGTCTTCGACAAGATAATGGGTCGGGCAGCAGCGCTCCTCTGTGTCAAGTCCAGTTCCCGCGCTGTGTTCAGTCCGCTGGGGAGCAAGCTTGCGTCTGAGGTCTTCGAACAGTACGGCATTGAATACCATCTGGAACAGGTCGTCCCGTTTATCACCACGGCGGACGGGAAGGACATGTGCCCTATGGAGAAGCTATCCCTAGGGAAAAGCCCTGAAGAATTCTACCAGGCAATCATCCACCACCTTACAGGCTAGTGATCGGCAGGGCACAGCATTAAGAAGAGAACACAAGGGATGTGGTTATCTCTCTGTAACTCCTGAGCAATGTCTCCCTGTCCGCGTATCTGGTCTCCAGTAGCCTTGATGAAAGCTTGCTGGCGTTTGTCTGCAGATAGTGGGATTCCCGGACAAGTGGTTTAAGTATGAGCCGGTTGCCGCCGAAGAAGATGTGGTCCAGACTGGCGCTGCTGAACTTTTCATCAATGCGGTTTGCCACTCTCCTGAGAAAGTCCTTTTTCTGCTCCTCTGTCCTGCGGGCAAACCTTTTCTCGCTCCTGCCGCCTTTGCGGTGCCTTTTGTGGATGTATCCTGTCCCCGTTTTCCACTCTACCAGCGTGTTGGAATCGAAGACACCGAGCGCGTATGAGCCCCAGGTGACCAGCACCACACCGAGGACAAATCTTTTCGCCAGCATAGTTTGAAGGGTGGAGACATCGGGGACGCCGGTGAAAGTTCGGTTTTCTGTCAGTGTGAAAGGGGGCAGTATCAGGTACTTGCCGGCGTTCTCGCTCCAGAAGATAGCAGCCCCGTTGCCATAACGCTGTGCAGCGCGTAACACAGCGTCATCAGTGATGACCATCTTTATTTCAGTCACCAGCCCTTCCCAGCAAGGCTCGAGTTTTAAATTGAGGACAAAATCGGGAAAGAGCGATGGCTCGACATAGATGGTAAGCGCCCTGCTGGTCTGGGCAAGATTAGCAAGAAGTCGCTCCAGCTCGTATCTGGAATAGGGCTGGCACTCCATAGACCTGCTATCAGAGCAGTAGAAAGCGCCTGCGGCGCCGCAGGATAAACCCGGCGACCACGCCGGTGATCAGTCCACCGAGGTGTCCTTGCCAGGCTACACCTGGAGCGAAGGAGAGGATGAGGAAGCCGCCAATAACAGCTACCCAGAGTGGCATGGGGACTGGGATGGGGAATATATAGACGCGGGACATCGGCACCAGCACAGCCAAGGCCCCACCCAGAGCGAATATGGCGCCGGAAGCCCCCACCACTACGGCAAAAGGCGGTCCCAGGAGGATGAAGAGTACATTTCCCACTATACCGCCGATAAAGTAAATCAGCAGGAGTGTCTTGGTTCCCACCAATCGCTCGAGAAAGGTTCCGAAGAAATAGAGGGTAAGCATATTGGCTAATAAGTGCCAGATGCCGCCGTGCATAAAAAGGTTGGTCACGATCGTCCATGGCTGGGCAAGCAGGCTTGCTGGTCGCATTCCGAGGTAGCCTATCAGGCTGTAGCCGAAAAAATTTGCGATGACGGTTGCCAGATATAGCACAAAGCAGGCGATGATTATCGCCAGCACTGGCATGAGCCCGTCGTCACCGTAGCTACGGTACCTCATCACCTCTCCGATGTTTGAGGATAGCGCCCATAGAAAACAAATTCGCTAAGTTCTTTCCTAGGGCGCGGTGCTGGCGACTCATCGGGATAGCCCAGAGGCAGCAGTTCTACCAGTACCATATTCTGGGGTAACCCCAATATCTTGGCAGCTTCTGCAGCATCGAGCAACCCGGTATGGACTGTACCCAGCCCGAGAGCATGTGCCATGAGACACATATTCTGCATAGCTAAAGCAACATCGAACATGAACCAGTAGTCGCCTTTGTCTGTAGCTGGCAAGCTCTGACCGCTCTCATCACGATAGAAGCCGGATAGCCCTTTCTCTGCGCAGGCGGCTATCACCACCGGCGCAGTGCGTACCGCCTCGGTTGCTGGGTTGCTTCTACCGGCCCTGGTACCTTTTAAGGTCTCAGCCAGTCTGGCTTTCGTCTGACTGTCCTTCACTACGACGAACCTCCAGCACTGGGTATTAGCCCACGAGGGTGCCCAGCGCCCTGCCTCAAGGACGGTCTGCAAGGCTTCTTCGGGTACCGGGTCGGGGCGGTATTTCCGTATGCTTCGTCTCCCCTTTATGGCTTCCATGACATCCATAGTGCACCTCCTTGTGTTTATACCAGCGAGTACAAGACCTTGCCGTTTCTGGTCTCTCGTCTTACCTTGCCTTCACCCTCTAGATAATTAAGGTGGGCAAGCGTTTCTCCGACTGCAAAGAACTTCTGCACTGTGGGGAAGTCCTCCCAGGAGTTGAATTCTATATCCCAGGTGATGTACGGGGCGACCTCCCAGGCGGTCTTAGGTCCGCTTTCCAAAGCTGTTACAGCCTCTGCCAGCCGGTTACGGTGGTGTTCCTGTAACTCTCGAATGCGCTTGCGGTGGTCATTCCACAGACGGCGGTGACCCGGGAGCACCATTTTTACATCCAGTGCGTACACCTTCTCCAGGTTTTCCAGGTAGCTTTTCAGCGAGTTCTCCAGCTCCAGCCAGGTGGTGATATTCGGGGTGATGTCGATAAGCAGATGGTCGCCAGCGATCAAGACCTTCTTCTCAGGTTCATAGAGGCACATATGCCCCGGAGTATGACCGGCTGTCCAGACACCTACAAATTTATAATCGCCGATCTCTATGCTCTCTCCGTCACGAAGGGGGATGACCTTAATAGGCTGTCTGGAGCTGTAGCGGCGTCCGGGGTGTCCCTGAAGCGCTATATTAAGTTCCTCGGGAGGAAAGCCGTTGGCTAGATAGTACTCTGCCATATCTCGCCAGTGTCCGTGGGCTTCGCCCTCGCCTATACCGCCCCCGATAATCGAAGCCTCCACTTCGCTGTAATAGACCTTTGAGGTTGGAGTTGCCAGTCTGCCCACCAGTCCCGAGTGGTCAGCGTGCAGGTGGGTGATAAAGAAATCGGTCTTGTTCAAGTCCACACCCAGCTCACGCAGCGCCGATATCGTCGGCTGCCAGCATTCCTCGCGGTTGAACGCTGTGTCGATGATAAGAAACCTGTCCTTTCCCTTAACTATGTATGAGTTCAAAGCCTTCAACGGGCTTCGGGGCAGGGGCACTTCGATTCGGTAGAGATTTGGCAAAAGTTCTTCAATCATGTTCTTGACCTCATATAGTTTTGGCTATTTTACCATCTTTACTGTCTCTTGTCTTTCCGCTGTACTCGTCCAGTACATTGGTGACACATGCCATCACTATAACTCTCTCCCGTAAGGGAGGACAAAGGAAGGTAACTTTCTCCAACGGAGGAGGGAGATAAAGACCCCTCACCTGACCTCTCCCGCAAGGGGAGAGGGACTTCACCCGTCCTCTCCTTCTCCCTCGATGGGAGAGGACTAAGGTGAGGGTGAAATAAAGTAGTCGGCGTTCTTTCCATTCTGCTATGTCCTGTGTTATCCATCTATCGGAACGAGGTCATCCGCTCACTCTGCTATTGCCAGGAGCGGTAAAACAAAAAAGAGAATCGTCAGAAAGTGGTTCTGGAGAGATTAGAAGGCTGGAATGGTGTCGCTATTAATACTTGGACACTTCCAGGTCTTCCATCTTGCCGCTGACGGTGAATACCACCCGCTCGCAGATGTTAGTCACCCTATCGGCAGCACGCTCCAGGTTATGTGCTACCCAGATGAGACGCGTGGCACGGTTTATCGTCTTCGGGTCCACCATCATGAAGGTAAGCAGTTCGCGGAACACCTGGTCGTAAAGCCCATCCACCACGTTGTCCATAGTGACCACGTGTTTCGCCAAGGCTACATCCCGTGTGCGAAAGGCTTGGATACTCTTGTCGATCATTTCCACGGTAAGCTCTGCCATCCGGGGAATATCTATCAGGGGCTTTAAGGGTGGCTCATCCCCGATCATTACCACTATCTTGGCAATGCCCTCGGCATAGTCGCCGATCCTCTCCAGTTCGGTAACGATGCTGAGCACGGAGACCATATCGCGAAGGTCACTTGCTGGCAGAAGCTGCGAACCCATTATCTCGATGCACTTGTCTTCGATAGCAAATCGTTTTTTGTTTACTGCCGCATCATCGGCAATCACCTTATGTGCCAGCTTGAGGTCGCGGCTCTTTAATGCCTCTGCCGAGCGGCTGATCGCCCTGGTCACCAGCCCAGCCATTTCCTGTATATCATTGTGTATTTCTGCAAAACGTTCTTTGAAGTCAGCGCCCACTGCCATTTGTTCTTTATCCCTCTCTACTTAGTCCGTTTTGACCGCAATCGCTATCGACTGATGACTCTAATTATACACACCATCACGCATTAAGGCTATAGGTCTGCCACAAGAAATGGTAAAAAATCATGCGAACAACGGTTTAAGCACCAGTCCGAACAGGTAGCCAAGTATTCCACAAATTGGGAAGGTGAGCAGCCATGCCATAACGATCTCATTGGTGACACCCCACCTCACCGCGGAGAAGCGGCGGGTAGACCCTACTCCTACTATAGCCATGTTTATGGTTTGCGTGGTGCTTAACGGCACACCGGTGAACGAAGCTAGAAGGATTGCCATGCTGGCAGAACTCTCGGCGGCAAAGCCGTTCACCGGTTCGAGTTTGGTGAGGCGGAAGCCCATAGTCCTTATAATCCGCCAGCCACCAAAGCTGGTACCCAGCCCCATGACGATGCCGCATATCAGAATCACCCAGATGGGCACATGCACTTGAGGAAAGATCCCGCCGAGGAACAGGGCTAAAGCAAAGGCTCCCATAAATTTCTGTCCGTCGTTGCTACCGTGGCTGAAAGCCATAAAAGCTGCAGAAAGTATCTGCAGACGACCGAAGACCTGCCTCACTCTAGTCATGGTGACACGAGAGAAGAGTCGGTAAATGATATTCATCACCACGTAGCCAAAGGTAAACCCAGCAATGGTTGACAGCCCCAGGCCTATAAGCACCTTACGCCAGCCCTCCCAGAGCAGAACAGAAGGACCAGCGTAGGCAAGTCCTGCCCCTGCCAGACCTGCTACCAGGGCATGTGTTTCGCTGGTGGGCAGACCAAACCACCAGGCTATGGTGCTCCATACCACTATTGCCAGCATGCCGGCAGCTACTGTGCTCAGGCAGATAGCCTCTGGCTGGACAATCCCTTTGCCGATGGTGACTGCTACTGCGGTGCCGGTAGCCAGTGCTCCTAAGATATTCATCACCGCAGCCATGACCACCGCCTGATACGGTGATAGCACACGAGTGGAGACTACAGTGGCGATGGCATTGGGGGCGTCTGTCCAGCCATTGACGAACTCAGCTGCAAGGACCAGCAGCAGTACTATGATGAGCGAAGCGCTTATCTCCACGTGCTAACCCATCTGGTGGCAGAGCCTCTTCGTACCTTCCACTCCAAAGTCTCAAGCGTACTTGAGGACTACACCCTCCAGGATATTGGCTACGTCCTCGCACCTATCGATGGCGTTTTCGATGTCTTCGTAGATCTCACGCCACTTGATTATGTAGGCGAAGTCTTTACAGTTGGTAAAAAGCTCAGCCATGGCTGAGCGGTAGAGGGAGTCCCCCACGTTCTCCAGTCGATTTATCTCTATGCAACGCTTGAGGAGCTTTTCTTTGTCAATCCGCCCCTCTATTTCACAAACTGCGTTCCCTACCTCCGTTATTGCCTCAACGGCTACATCGACCATTTCTTTCACCTTATCGGTTGGGCGCTCAATATTGTAGAGGGTAATGGCATCGGCTGCCGAGTGAAGAAGATCAGTTATGTCGTCAAGGCTGTTCGCCAGCATGGCTATATCCTCGCGGTCGAATGGTGTGACAAAGGTGCGATGCAATTCGGCGGCAATCTGATGGGTGATGGCATCTCCCTCGTGTTCCAGCGCAGTTATAACGCTGGCACGCTCTCGCAAATCCTCCCAGGTGTACAGCATATCTTGAAGCTGGCGGGCGGTCTTGAGGACATTCTGTGCACTCTGCTCGAAGAGCACAAAAAACTTCTTTTCCCTGGGTACCAGCGAAAATCTAAACAAAAGGAAGCTCTCCGAAAAATACTTTACAGGCTGGAAACAAAGTCTGAAGAGGAACAGCCGGGCCGGAGATAAAGAGTGAATTGCCAGGGTTAGCCCACCATTTCAGCCCTTGCAGGCTGTCTCTCACGAGGTGGCTAGCTTCGTTTCGGGACCTCTGGCTCACAGGCTGCAAATCGATACCTGCACTCTTTCTGGCTTAAAGCCAGCACCTTGTATATTATAGGTTAGGTATCCTGTGCCGGTCAAACTAACGCACTCGCCCGGTACACCAGTGACACACATTCTTGTTGTTTTCAGGATGGAAGACTGCTGCTTGGTCCCTCGCTCTAACGGTTTAGGGCGATAATACAAAATCTGCTATAATAAGCGCCTGGAGAGTAGATTAAAGAACAAAAACGATGGCAACTTTAGTAAAAAGCAAGGTTAGAGGCAATAATAGGCTACAAGAGATCTCCGCTGTTGCCGCCAGGCTGTTCCGTCAAAAAGGCTACGCCGAGACTACTACAAAGGAGATTGCTCGGGCATGCAACATCAGCGTTGGGACGCTTTATTATTATATTCGTTCGAAGAAGGACTTCATAAAAATTTTCATCGATATCCATATGGACGATATCGGTGAGTGGGAAAAGAGATTCGAGCGGAAGCTTCGTGCTGCATCAGCGGAAAAAGTCCTCAGACAGGCGGTGGGTGAATTTTTATACGGGGTAGATAGGAGAAAAGAGCTAGTACACTTCTGGTTCCATACCCCACAGGTTGTCATTCAAGAGGACTTAGAGCGTGTCTTTGAGATCGAACGTCGGGTGAGCAGGGTGTTTGAGGGTATAATCAGGGAAGGCTGCAAGCGGGGCGAATTTTGCACAAGTACCCCGGAGGTTGATGCCATCAGCATCCAGACGCTGTGCCAGATTTGGGTATTGAAGGGCTGGTTTTTTGCCGGCGTATACACTTTGCAGGAGTATGCAGACTTATGCGCCGAGATGGCAGTTGCGATCGTCAAAAAGAGACCGCCATCTGATGTTACGCCTTGACAGCGGTTGCTGTTTGTAGTCTGGCGCAAAAGGCTAAACGAGATTACTCTGCCTCTTATTTCTTCGAATCGGCGGCTTTTCTTAAGCCCAGTATCTGCCTTGCCTCGTCAGGTGTGGCTGGTTCTCTTCCCAGGCACGCAGCTATCTTAACTGCCCACTCTACCTGCTCCCAGCTCCCCTTGGCAAGCTCGCCGTTGGGCACGCGGATATTGTCCTCAAGTCCAACGCGCATATGTCCACCCAGCAGGCAGGACTGAGTGATTGCCGGGAACTGGTCGGTGCCTATGCCGCAGGTGGTGAAGTTTGAGTTCGGTGGCAGCATTTGCACCAGGCTGGCAAAGATAAGAGGTCTGAATTTCTGTCCGCCGGCAACGCTCCAGACGAAGTCGAAATTGTAAGGTTCGCTGAAGAACCCTTGCTTGGAGATAAGCAGCCAGTTGTCCAGACCGCCGACATCATATATTTCTATTTCGGGCTTTACTCCCAGCTCTTCCATTTTTTTGCCGAAGTCCTGGAGCATGGTGAAAGTATTGGTGAAGACGCTATCGAAAACAATCTGTCCAGTTTTTCTATCTAAATAACTGAAGTTCATGGTGTTGGTATTCAGGGATGCTGATTCCGGTCTCAGGGCGATGATCGGGGCTATCCTGTCTTCAAAAGTCCGTCCTACTGAAGATGTTATCTGGACGATCAGTTCGGGGGTCTTCTGCTTAATGGCGTCGTAGACCGCTCTTACAGCTTCCACGTTGGAGGTCGGCAGCCCGCTTTCTGGCTCACGGGCATGGACATGGACCATGGCGGCGCCAGACTTATATGCCTTGTGGGCTTCCTCAGCGAATTCTGCAGGCGTATAGGGGACTGCCGGGTTCTGGTTCTTAAAAACGCCTGACCCCGCCAGAGCCGCTGTGATAATAACTTTTTTCTCCATAGTCTCCTCCTTTTAATTAAATATCACCTGAGCCTGATTTTTGGTCTATTGATATATTTTAAATCAACCGGGCTCCGAGCCTGAAGTTCATCAATAATCACTGTTATGCGAAGCGGGGACTCCATGCTGTGAGGCTTAATAAGCAGTCCCCGCTTTTTCACTGTATTCTGGTTGAGTGTTTATTACATATTTTCAGTTGATTAGCCTGTGAAAAATTAAGAGTCTTCGTCTGGCCAAGCTATCCCTCAATTGCCTATTTGCCCAGCATCGAGTTCCTCATCTGCTGGTCTATCCACACATATTTGATGAAATTGTACTCGTTCCAGAAACCCAATGACATTTCGCCGCTGTAGTTTTTCACCCAGGGCCACCAGAACCTGTAAAGGTAGTGCATGGGTAGCTGTATCACATAAGCCTGGTCTAACAGGTAGGGCACCATCTCACGGTAGATGCGGTCGGCTTCAGCTTCGTTAGGAAATGCCGCCATGATCTTGTCGCGGGTATCATTGAGCACCGGGTCGTCAATGTAGCTGCCGTTATTCATGCTGGGACCAGTCCAGTTTACTCCTATGATGTAGGAATTGGCGCCAGCGTATGTGCCCATGAGCATATCATCATAAGCCCTTCTGACGCAGATAGAAAGCCAGGTCCCGTAGTCTTTGGGCTCGATCTCCAGTTCCACCCCCACTTTTGCCCACATATCTTTGACCATGCTCAGGACGTCCGTCTGGTACCTGGTCATATAGCAGATCACTTTGGTCTTGAAGCCGTTAGGATATCCTGCTTCGGCTAAAAGCTGTTTCGCCTTTTCCGGGTTGTACTCAAACTGCTCCTGGACGGACTGCGGCAACTGCTCTAATGGCACATAAACGTCGGCGTATTCTTTCATATATGTCATCGGCCAGATGAGCAGCGCTCCCTCCCCACCGTAGTACTCATTGAGTATTTTCTTGTGGTCTATAGCCAGCATAAGTGCCTGTCGGACTTTCCTGCTGGCGTAGGGACTA
The DNA here is from genome assembly GCA_034433775.1 of Dehalococcoidia bacterium. Taxonomy (GTDB): domain Bacteria; phylum Chloroflexota; class Dehalococcoidia; order GIF9; family UBA5629; genus CALJTV01. Next base: position 3,414 of record DAOUAI010000094.1, on the reverse strand, counting down.
TCTTTCTTGTCTGTCCTCATGTAGATCACGTTATAGCCGGTGGGTAGATAGCGGACATATTTTAGCTGGGGCATAGCCAGGAATTCCTGCGCTGCTTCCCAGTCGCAGGTCAATATGTCGATCTGACCGGTGCGGAAAGCAGCATAGCGGGTGGAGTCGTCGGGGATTACAAACATCTTCACCTCATCCACGTATGGGAGCTGGTCGCCCTTGCCGGGACCGATGGGATTTTTGCCCCAGTAGTTGGGATTGCGGGCAAATGTGACGGAATTCCCGGCTACGTAATCGGTGATGGTGAATGGTCCGCTACCGATGTTGTTTTTCCAGTCCGTCATGTTACCGAACTCTTCGATAGCGTCCTTGGAATAGACGTACCAGTATTCCGACATGGTAAACCAGTTGGCGAACTGGTTCGGGTCGTTGAATTTGAACACCACTGTATAAGGGTCAGGAGCTGAGACGTCCGCTGTAGCGCACAGTTTAGGGTATGCAGTGCGTATATAGGCTGCAGTGGCTGTACATTGCCGATTCCAGGAAAAGACCACATCTTCGGCAGTAACTTCGCGTCCGTTGGTCGGTGGCTTATTGTGCCAGTAGACACCCTTGCGCAGATGAAAGATGACGGTATCCTTGCCCTGGATCTCCCAGCTTTCGGCTAGAGCTCCAATTTTATGCTCAAGGCGGTTGTTGGCACCCACAAACCAATCGCACTCGCCGGTCCCATAGCCACCGGCATTCCCTTTCGTCCAATCGCCTTCCCACAGCTCTTCGTGGGTAAGCTTAAGTGGGTAGACTGAAGAATGTGTCCGCACAGCGTCGTCAAAACCGGAAGGGTCAGCCATCAATGCCACATTCAGTGTCCCGCCGTAGAGCGGTCTTTCTCCCGATTCGGCAACCTCTTTGGTCTTGGCACAGCCGCCGCTGCTTATCAGACTGGCTATCAGCGCCGCGACTGTAAAGAATATTATCGCTATGGGCAGAACTCTCTTTTGTCTCATAACTGTTTACACCTCCTGTTTAAAACGTAGTACAGATTTTGGACTTCTTTCAAATCTAACGCTTTTTGAAATACTCTCCTTTCTATCGAGCAAAATCTCGACTAAATGAGTTTCAACTCCGAACTTACAGGTCTTGTATGTTTAGCAATATAAATCAAATGTACCGCGATGTTTTCGTCCGCCATATACTCTTCCTTGCTGAGTCTGTCTCGACCGAGCGCTCGGTCGAGACTCCAATTAGTAGTGTACCAGCGATCTCTCCTTTTGTCAAGGTTGTGTACTCGTACGGTCCGTCATTGACACATGCCCTCACTCTAACTCTCTCCCGCGGGGGAGAGGGACTTTATCTATCCTCTCCCTTGAAGGGAGAGGACTAAGGTGAGGGTGAAATAAAGCAGCCGGTGTCCTCCCCATGCTGCTATGTCCTGTGTCCTTCGTTTATCTGAAACGGGATCCGGCTGTGTACTAAGTGGTACCTGTGTCTCTGCGCGAATTCGCATAAAGCGCTTCGGGCATATGCCTGCTATAATGACTGGCGGTATCCGGTGGTTTAGTCTGATGAGACCTTGTGAGATATTCTTAACCGATAAAGAATTTGAAGCATTATTTAGTGCGGAGGTGGTTGCTATCATCCGTATTCTGAACGAGGTGGGCAGGCAAAAATGCTCGGAATGTAAAGGCAAATGCTGCCAGGAGGTAGGCTGCAGACTATACTCAGCTAATTTCAGTTCCTGCCCCATTTATGAGATAAGGCCTAGAGAATGCCGGTACCATTTCTGCCATCAGATTTTTGAAGCAGCACCTTTGAGTAAAGGACAGAAGGAGCTTTTACAAAAGCCGATCACGGAGTTTTTGCGTGGAGATAGGGAGCAACTTACTCGAATGTTTCCGTCTTTCCCGTTATTTATGCTGAGTCCTGAGGGGTTAGCCTCACTGGGGATAAAAGATGATGTGGAATACGTAATGAAGTCTTTTGAGGAGGGAAGGCTGACTGAAGAGCTGGCTCGGTCTTTGTTAAAGAGCGTTTGCCGCCGCTTTTAACATACTTTTGCTTAAGAACCCGTTGACTTAGGGGTTTTTAGTGATAGAATAGTGGTGAAAACACGAGGAGGTGCGGTCCGATGAGTTACTGGTTCACTGATCCTTTAATCAAAGGTCTAATCCCTTTAGCCACAGCCAGCGCCGTCAAAGGGGCTGCCAGCACTTTTATGGTGCCACGTATTTTTATGGGGGCTAATGCCCTTGGTGAAGCGACAGGTGTCTTACCCGGGGGAGCAGACGTCATTGCGCGTGTCTGTGCTAAGAAGCGGGGCTTTATAGTCACCGATGAGATTGCAGTCAGGTTTGCACCCCGCATCGCCGCTGCTTTCCAGAAACGGGGCTTCACCACCGAGGTCTGGGACAAGTCCCAGCCGGAGCCACCGATAGAGACGGTGAAGCAGTGTGCCGAGGCTATGACGAAATTCGAGCCCGACCTGATAATCGCCCTGGGCGGTGGCTCGGTGATGGACACGGCTAAAGCTGCCTGGATACTTTATGAAAGACCTGACATAACTGACCTGGCAGGCGTGTCCTTTCTGATAGAGCTCGGACTGAGGAAGAAAGCTCTGCTTGCCGCCATACCGACCACCAGCGGTACCGGTTCAGAATGTACGGCGATTTCGGTGGTCACCGACACATCTGCCAGGCGAAAGGTCCCTATAGTGAACGGGGAACTGCTACCGGACTTTGCTATTTTGATACCATCTCTGGTGATTGGTATGCCACCAAAACTCACCGCTGGCACCGGGTTGGATGTGCTTGCCCATGCCATGGACTGCGTTATGTCGCCGGCGAGTAATGATTTCACTGATGCTCTAGGTATTCGGGCAACACAGATGGTATTCCAGTATCTGCCTAAAGCTTATCATAATGGTACCGACCCAGAGGCGAGGCTGAGGATGCATATCGCTGCCAGTATGGCAGGGATCGCCTTCTTCAATGGTGGAGTTGGGCTCACCCATGCTTTGGGACATTCGCTGGGCAAGGCTTTTGCCGTGCATCATGGGGTTGCTGTAGGTGTATTCATCCCCTATTCCTTCCAGTTTTATCGCCCGCTTACCGATAAGTACCTTGTGCTCGCTGATGCACTGGGAGTTAGAGAAAAGACAGATGAGCAAAACTTCATCGGTCTTATCAATAAAGTAAAGGGGCTGATCAGAGAAGTGGGTGTTTCCACAGACCTCAAAGGGCTTGGTATACCTAAAGACGAGTTTGAAAAGAGTATGGACAAGCTTGTCCAATATGCTGTGGAAGACCCATCCCATTTCCAGAGCCCACGTCCGATGACGCCGCAGCAGTGCGAGGCTATTTTCAGGTATGCCTACGAAGGCAAAGATATTGATTTCTAAGGAGGTTAGGAGATGTTCGGGTATCA
>DAOUAI010000093.1:0-21720 GCA_034433775.1 Dehalococcoidia bacterium | reverse complement strand
AGTCACTTCCAGAATAATCAGCCCGAAGCCACCTCTGGCTCTGGTCTCATGGTACTGAACCAAGCGCTCGGAGACAGTGCCGTCTTCGTTGGCAAAGCCTGTGCCCATTGGTGGCACCACGAGCCTGTTCTTAAGCCACATGCTACCTATTTCTATCGGCTGGAACAATATAGAATACCGTTCGTCCATCGAAACACCTCCTGTTAACCGCCGGAGTCTCACCGGTAGCATACTGGATTATTGTACTATTTTTTCGAAGAGGATGCTGACTCAAGAGGACGGTAACAGAACCGAATGTACAATGTATCTGGATTGAGAGTGGACCCTGGTGGCAATTGGGAGTATGAAAAATGGCTGCCGAGCCAGGATTCGAACCTGGGCTAAGGGATCCAAAGTCCCCTGTGCTACCGCTACACAACTCGGCAGCGATAAAACTGGTGCCGAAGGTCGGATTCGAACCGACACGAGGGTTGCCCCTCAACAGTTTTTGAGACTGCCGCGTCTACCATTCCGCCACTTCGGCAAAAGCAAAGTGCCCCTGCTTAAAACACTGAAATTCTACCACTGCCATCTGCCCCAAGCAAAAGAGGTTATTCCTAACGCTTGAAACTTTTTGTCCAAGCCCCGTTCCCCGATTGCACCTAGGTCTACAAGCAAAGAGAACAACAGAAGGAAATCCATTCCCGCCCCATCAATCAGCAAGCACTACGTCTTAAAATACGAATCATTGACCAGGGGGCGTCCCTTCCGCTTTTTCAGCGTTTCCCGGTAAACTTTCTCCCTATCAGCAGTAAGCTCCTGCATAGACTCGGGAACCTCGGCTAGCTTCTCCTTCAATATCTCTCTGCTCCGTACTCCGGGTTGGGGAGCGAAAAGGAAACCTACAGCTAAGCCCATCACCACCCCGAGCAGAAACCCACCAGCAAAATCAGATGTTGAACCTTTGGTATCCATATCTACACCCCTTGCACTATATTTACACAAATCACCCGCGCCACAAGCAAACTCTCCTATCGTATTATAGCAATAAACACACTACTTTCGCTGGCTAAGACCTGCCTCTTTTAAATACACAAGTTTATCAATTGACATATCCCGATAGTTGGTGGATAATTTTACTATAAACATAAAGGGGGTGGATGATGGACGAGCGGGAAAGTCGTTATTACCACAGTCTCTTCGAGATAGCTGCTACCCTAAATTCAATGCGCACGCCCGATGAAATACTCCAGGGTATTGTCCAGAGCGTCACCGAAGCCCTTGGAGCTAAGGGGTGTGCACTGATGCTACTCAGCCCTGACAGAAGCCTTCTGCTCCATGCCGCAGCATACGGGTTAAGCAATCGATACGTACGCAAGGGACCGGTCTCTGCTGACAGGAGTATATCAAAGGCATTACAGGGCGAGCCTGTAGCTGTACTGAATGCTGTTGAAGACGAGAGAATCCAGTACCAAAAGCAAGCTAAAGAAGAAGGTATCGCTTCTATACTCAGTGTACCGATGCTGCTCAGAGGAGAAGTAATCGGAGTTATACGCGTCTACACCGCTGAACCGAGACACTTCACCGAGGCTGACATTTACTTCGTTGGTGCCATCGCTAATCTTGGCGCTATAGCGTTAGAAAACGCTAGGTTATACGAAGCTGTGAAGAAGGACTATGAAACACTGAGACTGGAGCTGTTAGAATGGACAGCAGCCCTTGGCTATGAATGGATGGCAGAGAAACCCGTTACACCTGCTCAAGATTAGATACTGAAGAGTGCCTAAGCACATGCCTGACAACAGTGCGTCATAAGCAACCGGACTAGAAATCAAAAAAGGGCTGGAGGGGAAGTAGTAATGTTTAGAGTTATTATTGAAAGGCACTGCCACCCGGACAAGATCGCTGAATTAGAGCGTCTTCTGGTCGAACTTAGAGCTAAAGCGACACGCCAACCAGGTTATATTTCCGGAGAAACGCTACAGGCTGTGGATGACCCAACATTCTGGTTGGTTATCAGCACCTGGACAGACATAGAACACTGGAAGAAATGGGAAACCAGCTCGGCACGTGAAGAAGACACCAAAAAGGTAGCCCCCTTGCTCGCTGCGCCGGAAAAAGTATCAATTTTTAAATTGAGCAGGCGTGGAATTTCTGCTTCATCACACACAATCGATAGATAACTAAAAAATTGGTAATCAGCCCCGTCTGAACAAGTCCTGCTGCAAAGCAAACAACAGTGGAACAAAAAGTGCCGAGGCCCAGAATCGAACTGGGGACACACGGATTTTCAGTCCGTTGCTCTACCGACTGAGCTACCTCGGCACACAGCCATTGTAAATTCTACCGACACAGAGTGTCAAGCTGCCTATCATTAGCGTTAGTGTTCAGCCTCACTGCCAGGTCTGATTAGAGGTATGCCAGCAGCACATAGCGGGCAATCAGCCGGCGTATACGTTGGAGTCACTGTCCTGAGACAGTTAAAAAGGGGAACACCGAATTGCTTATCTTGCTCCGCTCTGTTAACCAATACTGCAACCCCGATAACAATCCCTCCCAGCCCAGCAACAGCCTCCATAACCTCAGAAATAGAACTCCCTGTAGTCAGCACGTCATCGACAACCAGGACTCTTTCGCCACTTTCAAGAGTAAAACCGCGCCGGAAGACCCTTTTCCCACCCTCTTTCTCAGCAAAAATACTCCTAACTCCGAGCTGTCTCGCCACCTCAAAAGCTATGATGATGCCACCTGTGGTAGGTCCAGCCACAACCTGAACCTCCTTACCCCTATAATGGTCCGCTATGACCCCACAGAGTCTCTCCGTATAATGCGGGTGTTGTAAAACACGAAATTTTTCCCAGTACACCGGTGAGTGTAATCCAGAAGTCAATAGAAAATGCCCCTCCAATATCGCTCCAGCAGCTTTAAAGATTGCCATTACTTCCTCAGACATAGCACCTCCCCAACAAACACAGCGATAGCAGGGTTTTTCTCAGCGCGCAGATCAGCATGCTCAATAAGCCTCCATTTTTTAGGAGGCCAGTATGTTATCCATGCTTTGCCAACGATATAATTACGGCTTACTGTCCAGCCTCTACGAGAGTCATAGCTATTATTACGATTATCACCGAGTACAAAATATTCCCCCTCCGGAATCTTTATGGGTAACAAAATATCTTCAGTTCGTCCTGCATAAGGCTCATCCAAACAGCTACCATTGATAAATACAGCGCCGTCCTTTATCTCCACAATATCACCAGGTAGCCCTATAATACGCTTGATGTAGGGACGTCCGACATTCCAAGGTGGGCGAAAAACGATTATGTCACCCCGCTGAGGCTGGTGCAAATGATAACTCACCTTGTCGACCAAGATGTATTCACCCTCCTCAATCGTAGGCCACATTGAAGAGTGCTCGACCACAAACGGTTCTATCAAGGCCCTGAAGAAGAAAAAAATAGCTAGACCAATTACTATGGGGACAATGATGTCTTTTACAATTTCCGTCCTTGTCATCGTAATCAACCGGTTTCACAATAACTGCGTGTGTTATTATAAATCAATACCCCGTCTTTAGGCTATTTGCTGGCAGATAAACCCTAAGGCCTCTATTTCTGTTCTTGTAATAAACAAGCCGAAAAGGTAGCCAGTCAGGCAAACCTTTGTGGTATTATGAATGAGGAAGGAGGCTAAATAAATGAAAAGGTTATGGGTATTATTCTTCTGTTGCGCATTGGCAGCCATGCTAATCGAAAGCACAGGTTGCACAAAATCAGTAACTGATAGTAGTTCAATCCCCCCACTCTCTGCATACCTTGAAGCTCCAGAGGTCAGCATTCTCTATGGTCAACAGCAGGTTGGCATCTGGGTAACCGGTGAGGGCAAGGTGACAGCAACACCTGACATCGCTGTGATAACTCTCGGAGTAGAAGTAGAAGCCAAAAGCGTAGCACAGGCACAAAAAAGCGCAACCCAAACAATGGATAACATTGTGAAAATATTGAAGGCTCAGGGGGTGGCAGACAAAGACATACAAACACAAAGGTTTAGCATACAACCCGTGCGAAGATGGATTGAAAAGGAGGGCAGGGAGGAGATCATTGCCTACCGTGTTACAAACATTGTTGCTGCCAAGATACGCCAGATAGATAAGGCTGGTGGCATAATCGATGCCATAGCAGAAGCAGGCGGTGACCTTACACGCATCAACAACATTAGTTTCACCGTGGATGACCCAACGCAGTTTTACAGCCAGGCAAGAGAAAAGGCGCTCCGCGATGCTATGAACAAAGCCCAGCAGATTGCCCAAGTCACCAACACAAAACTGGGCAAGCCAATATACATATCAGAAGGAGTATCGTATATGCCGCCGGTGGTAAGAGACTACGCGCTAAAAGCTGCCGAAGCCGTGCCAACTACACCTATCAGCCCGGGTGAGCTTGAATTCCACGTCACCGTTCAGACGGTATATAAGATAGATTAAAGATAATGAAGATATCACAGCTTAAAACCCTGACATTTCCTGATATGAACATAGCACCGCAATTCAGCCACTTGACAAAGACCAAAAGCTGCCGTAAAATTTTGCCCACAACTGAATAGGCATAAAGGCTGCGAACAGAACTAGTATGCCTTACAAGCGTGGCTACAGAGAGTCAGAAAAGGTGAGAGCTGACGCTGACGCCAAGGCAGAATGGATCTGGGAGCCGCAAACCGAAAGGGATATATAGTTATAGCCTGAGTAGGCTTTGACGCAAAGGGTAGCGTTATCTGACCCAGGGTACTGCTTAAAAACGAGCAGTACCGGAGAAAGAGATGGTCATCAGTGACCAAAAAGGGTGGCACCGCGAAGGTTTGAGCCTCTCGCCCCTTAGGCGAGAGGCTCAATTTTTAAGGAGGGGGATATGTTTTGAATGAGAGCCAACACAAACGTGAACAAAATAAAACCCGACTTCTAGACAAAAGCCAAAGAGCAATGAATATCAACATAAGGAGGAGCTGATGAAAAGAAAGGAAATCAAGATTATCCTGACCGAAAAAGAAATGCCGACCTCGTGGTACAATGTGCTTGCTGACTTACCTAAGCCGCTACCACCGATCTTACATCCTGCAACCAAAGAGCCAACTATTCTCCCCCCACCTCTATTTCCATCAGGCGTTAGGGAACAAGAATTCAGCAAGGAACGTTACATCGAAATCCCTGAAGAGGTACAAGACATCTACAAGCTGTGGAGACCGACACCTTTGATCCGAGCATACCGTCTCGAGAAAGCATTGGATACACCTGCCAAGATATTCTACAAGTATGAAGGGGTGAGTCCGGCAGGAAGCCACAAACTCAACACTGCTGTAGCTCAAGCCTACTACGCTAAGAAAGACGGTATCAAGCGCTTCACCACAGAAACAGGCGCCGGACAATGGGGCAGCGCTCTGTCGCTGGGCTGCGCCTTTTTCGGGCTGGAGTGCAAGGTCTACATGGTAAAAGTTAGCTATTACCAGAAGCCTTACCGTCGCATCCTGATGGAAACATGGGGAGCACAATGTGTGCCCAGTCCCAGTCCAGATACCGAAATAGGACGCAAAATACTAGCTGAAGACCCCAATTCACCAGGGAGCCTAGGAATCGCCATCAGCGAAGCTATAGAAGATGCCTTCAAGCGCGATGATACTTATTATTCAATAGGCAGCGTCATTAACTCAGTACTGCTACACCAGACAATCATCGGGCAGGAGGCTAAGAAGCAAATGGAAAAGGCAGGCTTCTACCCCGATATCATAGTCGGCTGCATCGGTGGTGGCAGTAACTTCGCTGGAATGTTTCTGCCCTTCGTGAAGGACAAGCTTGAAGGCAAGAGACCAAATTTGCGTATCATAAACGTAGAACCAACTGCTTGTCCCAGTGTAACTAAAGGACTTTACACCTGGGACTACGGTGATGTCGCCGGGCTGGCACCAATAATCAAGATGTACACATTGGGACACACATTCATGCCACCGGGAATCCATGCTGGCGGTCTCCGCTATCATGGCATGGCACCGATAATCTGTCACCTTCACCGCCTTGGGTTCGTCGAAGCAAAAGCAGTACCTCAAGTGGCAACCTTTGAGGCTGGAGTGCGATTCGCCCGTGCTGAGGGCATAGTGCCAGCACCTGAACCAAACCACGCCATCAGAGTTGCTATAGATGAAGCGCTAGCCTGCCGTGAATCAGGCGAAAGTAAGACCATCCTCATCGCCCTGAGCGGACATGGTCATTTCGATCTTGCTGCCTACGATGAATACCTAACTGGCAAACTTCAAGACTATGTCTATCCTGAAGAAAAAGTTAAAGAGGCGCTGGCACACCTGCCAAAAGTAGACTACGTAGAAACATAGGAGGCTACGGGTTGCTAAAAGATGAGTAGACAGCTCACGGTTCACCAGCTCTAGCGATAACGGCATTCGGCGCTTGACAAATGAAGTAAAATTGTGTTATACTAATAAACAGTCCCGAGTAGCTAGGCTTAGAACCAGCAGGGGGCAACTAGCATAGGCTCTGCGTCCTGAAGCCAAGGGCGTGGAGGCGATGTTAGAGGGATTGCTAAGGAAGCGGTGCTGGGGACAAGTGAGGTTACTCGGGACCCCTTTTTAGACCTGCTAGCCTGCCCTTTCAGTCTGTCGAATATTTCCACTTTTCCACAATTTAAGAGCCTCTTCACCTTATCTCTATAATCCTGATGCCGATAACTTACTGTTCAATCACGATAAGTGGCAAAACAGCTATCGCCATCGCAGGAAATGTGTTAAAATGTTTCCCTGACGATCTTTTTCTGATAGAAATTCTCCATACTGGATCTGAGATGGAAGAACGCATAACCGAACTGAATAGGTTGAAGAAGGAATCCATAGCCAGTGATGCTGAGCGTATCGAAGCTCAACACAAACGAGGTAAACTCACAGCCAGAGAACGAATCAACCTGCTTTTTGATCCCGGCACTTTTGAAGAACTTGACCCCTTCGTCGTCCACAGATGCACTGACTTTGGACTTCAGGAACAAAAACCGCTAGGCGACTCTGTAGTAACAGGATATGGTCGAGTTAACGGTCACACTGTTTTTGCATTTGCACAAGATTTCACTGTATTCGGCGGGTCGCTATCCAAGGTAGCCTCAGAGAAAATCTGTAAAATTATGGATCTAGCCGCCAAAACAGGCGCTCCGGTCATCGGCATACTTGATTCTGGAGGGGCGCGAATTCAAGAAGGGATAGACAGCCTTGTCGGCTACGGTGACATTTTTATGCGCAATACCATCTATTCAGGCGTCATACCACAAATATCTGTAATTGCAGGACCCTGTGCCGGAGGAGCTGTATACTCACCTGCAATAACTGATTTCATTTTCATGGTAAAAGGCATAGGGCAAATGTACATCACCGGACCAGCAGTCATCAAGGCAGTCACCGGAGAGGAAATCACCTTGGAAGAGCTCGGCGGAGCTGCAGTCCACGCCGCTAAAAGTGGCAACTGTCACTTTGTCGCTGATAACGAGCAGCAATGCTTTCAGATGGTACGCCGCCTTCTCGGCTTCCTCCCTCAAAACAACCTGGAGGAACCGCCGTTCCTCGACACCGGCGATGACCCAAACCGAATAGACCAGAGCTTGTTACACATCGTGCCCGAGGATCCCAATAAGACGTATGATATGAAGCAGGTGATATATAAAATCGTTGACAACAGAGATTTTATGGAAGTGCAGGAGCAATTTGCTCCTAACTTGATAGTCGGCTTCGCCAGAATGGGAGGACACACTGTGGGCATCGTGGCCCAACAACCTCTGGTCTATGCCGGTGTGATTGATGTTGACGCTTCAGACAAAGGTGCCAGGTTTGTCCGCTTTTGCGACTGCTTTAATATCCCATTGGTCACCCTGGTCGATGTTCCTGGTTATATGCCAGGTGTGGACCAAGAACATCGTGGCATCATAAGACATGGCGCTAAGTTTCTCTATGCCTATGCTGAAGCCACCGTGCCTAAGATCAGCGTGATAATCCGTAAAGCCTATGGCGGTGCTTTCATCGTTATGAGCAGCAAAAGTCTGCGCGGCGATATCAATTACGCCTGGCCATCGGCTGAAACCGCTGTCATGGGGCCAGATGGAGCAGTAAACATCATATTCAAGGATATCCTAGAAAAAGCTCAAAACCTTGAAGAGATACGGCAGAAGCTAATTTCTGAGTACCGTGACAAGTTTGCCAATCCTTACATTGCGGCAAGCAGGGGCTACATCGACGATGTCATCGACCCAAGAACGACGCGCCCCAAGATAATAAAAGCTTTAGAAATGCTCCACAATAAAGCTGACACAAACCCTCCTAAAAAGCACGGGAACATACCGCTTTAACACATGATAGAAATGGATAGGCTAGCTGCCATAGTCAGCGCCGTTATCACATACATCGAACAGGAAGAGCAGACCAAGGCTGCTATACCGCGGGTTATGCCCCAGCCCAGTCTTAGCCCTTGGCGCTTATTGCGGCTACAAGAAGTTATGCGAGCTAGGACTAGCTGGCATCTCCGAAGGAATAAACGCTAGTGCTTATACAAAGGAGCAAAATTAAATGAGCCCACCAAAAAAAACAATAGATAAGAACCCTCTGAAAATCACAGACCTTACATTTCGCGATGGGCACCAATCGCTGTTTGCTACCAGAGTCCGCACCGACGATTTAGCCACTATCGCACCTGAAATGGACAAGGTTGGGTTCTGGTCAATGGAGGTCTGGGGAGGCGCTACTTTCGATGTCATGACCCGCTTTTTGAACGAGGACCCCTGGGAGCGAATTAGAATCCTCAAAAAACTGATGCCCAATACCAGATTGCAAATGTTGCTGCGTGGGCAAAACCTTGTTGGCTATCGTAACTATGCTGACGACGTGGTTGTGGCTTTTGTCCACCACGCCGCCGATTGCGGCATCGATGTTTTCCGTGTCTTCGATGCACTTAACGACGAGCGCAACTTCGAAACTGCTTTCAAAGCCATAAAAGATAAGAGGAAACACATTCAGGGAACCTTGTGTTATTCACTTACAGATGCAAAACTAGGAGGTCCGGTCTACAACATCGATTACTACGTCAAGAAAGCCTTAATCATTCAGGAAATGGGGGCTGATAGCCTTTGCATCAAGGATATGGCAGGGCTTATTGCTCCAGACGACGCCTACGAACTCATTAAAGCCCTGAAACAGGCTTTAAAAATCCCGGTCGATCTTCATAGCCATTTTACCAGCGGTATGGCCTTTATGAGCTATTTGAAAGCTATAGAAGCTGGAGTTGATTTCATAGATACCTGCATTGCACCCTGGGCACTGCGCACCGCACACCCGGCGATTGAGCCCATAGTAGTGGCTTTACGTGGCAGTCCCAGAGATACCGGGCTTGACTTACAACAACTCCTCAAATTGGGCGAATACTTTGAGTCCATCACACCTAAGTACAGGGACTTCCTGGACAGCACCAAGGTATCTGTCATCGACACCGGAGTCCTGTGGCACCAGATCCCTGGTGGCATGTTCAGCAACATGATAGCCCAGTTAAAAGAAGCCAACGCTCTCGACCGATTACCTGAAGTCTACGCCGAACTCCCGAGGACAAGAAAGGAACTTGGCTATCCTCCACTGGTTACACCTACCAGTCAGATAGTAGGTGTTCAAACAGTGATGAATGTCCTGTTTGGCAGATATAAGATGATAGCCAAAGAGACAAAAGACTATGTTTATGGCTTATATGGTAAACCACCAGCACCGATAGACCCAGAGGTACAGGCAATAGTGCTTAAGGGTTACGAAAAAGGTGACAAGCCCATCACCTGCCGTCCAGCAGATATACTTGAACCGGAACTAGAAAAAGCAAAGGAAGCAACCAAAGGCATCGCCAAGAATATAGGCGATGTGTTGACCTATGCGCTTTACCCCAACACAGGTCTACGCTTTCTTAAATGGAAGTACGGTCTAGAAACACCGCCACCGGAAACAAAGCCCAAGACACTGGAAGATATAAAACGCGAAGACGAATTGATTGCCAAAGCTAAAGCCGGGCTACTAACCGAGAAAACAGAAACCAAAGCTCCGATTAAAGGTCCTTTTGTGCGGACATTCAACGTCTTTATAGGCGATGCATGCTACAAAGTCGAAATTGAACCCGCTGGAACTCCGTCGGGGGTACCACCTGCACCACCCCCGGTACAACCAGTGCCATCTACCACACAACCGGTAGCCCCCGTAACTGTCACGCCCGCGGAGAAAAAAGAGGAGCCTTCAAAAACAACTCTGGCGCCCGGCGAGACCCCGGTGCTAGCGCCTATACCCGGGACGATTATCCGCTATCTGGTAAAGGAAGGAGACAAGGTTCAGGCAGGTACTCCCATTGTTATCCTCGAAGCAATGAAGATGGAAAATGAAATTCTTTCTCCAGTTGCAGGGAAGGTGAAATCACTAAATTTCAAATCTGGCGACAAAGTCAGTAGCGGCGCGGTGCTCGCTACTATCATACAGGCATAAAAATGGGAAAAACCATCAGCGAAAAAATCCTCAGCGAAAAGTCGGGCACCGATGCCCGGGCTGGAGACATAGTTATAGCGCCTGTGGACTGGGTATTCGTCCAAGACACTACTGGGCCGCTGACCGTGAGACAATTTAGAGAAAGCAAACATGCCAGTCTCGCCAATCCCCAACGAACCATTATTTTCCTCGACCACGCCGTACCCAGCCCTAATCGTCAGTTATCAAACGACCACCAGTTATTACGCCAATTCGCCCGGGAAAATAACTGCCTCATCTTCGAAGGCGGACATGGTATCTGTCACCAATTGGTAGCAGAAAAATTGGCTAGCCCTGGCGAAATTATTGTTGGCGCAGACTCACACACAGTAACCGCAGGCGGGTTAAGCGCCTTTGCCACAGGAATGGGGTCTTCAGATGTTGCAGTCGTTTTTGCCTTAGGTAAAACATGGTTCCGCGTCCCGGAGACCTTTAAAATAAACCTTACTGGTAAATTCCAGAAAGCTGTTGATGCTAAAGACCTAGTGCTTTACCTCATTGGTAAACTTGGAGCAGACGGGGCAACTTATAAAGCTCTGGAATTCAGTGGCAATGCTGTTGCCAGTCTAACCATTCCACAGCGATTGACAATAGCCAATATGGCTGTCGAGGCAGGAGCGAAGGTAGGACTGTTCCCCAGCGATGATATTACCAAACAATATTTGAAAAGCCAAAGCAGAGGGGCAAGTTATGTGCCCCTGTATCCTGACAGCGATGCAATTTATGAGCTGGTAATCGATATTAACCTAGCTGAACTCGAACCTATGATAGCCATGCCTCACACGGTAGACAACGTTGCCCCAGTAAGTTCACTGGCCGGTACCAGAATAGACCAGGTCTTTATCGGTACCTGTACTAATGGTCGCCTTAACGACCTCGCTATAGCAGCCAAAATTCTAAAGAGTAAAAAATGCCATCCCAATATCAGGTTAATAATAGCTCCAGCATCCCGGAAAATTCTCCTTGACGCCGCGAAAGCTGGGTATATAGAGACTTTCCTTCAAGCCGGTGCCATGATATTACCCCCCGGATGTGCTGCTTGTGTCGGAATCCATCAGGGAATTCTCGGGGATAATGAAGTCTGCCTGTCCACCGCTAACCGCAACTTTAAGGGTCGAATGGGAAATCCGGAGGCTTTGATTTACCTTGCTAGTCCAGCAACAGCTGCGGCTTCCGCTGTAACCGGTGAAATCACTGACCCCAGAGGTTTGCTCAAATGACCACCTCACTAATCAAAGGCAAAGCCCATAAGTTTGGAGACAATATTTCCACTGACCTCATAACCCCTGGCAGATATGCACACTTAAGAAGCGATCTCCCAGAACTTGCAAAGCATGTAATGGAAGACGCCGACCCCAGCTTCGTTGCTAAAGTGAAACCAGGCGATCTTATCGTCGCCGGTAAAAATTTCGGCTTGGGTTCCAGCAGAGAACACGCAGCACTGGTCATAAAATTGGCAGGCATCAGCGCTGTCCTGGCAAAATCGGTTGCTAGAATATTTTTCCGAAACGCAATAAATCAAGGACTGCCGGTTTTGATATGTGATACCAATAAGATAAACAATGGTGATGAACTAGAAGTAGACCTAAAAACAGGAAGGATCAGAAACCTGACTTCCAATACTGAACTTGCTTTTGGCAAGATACCAGAGGTTATGCTCAACATTATGCAAGAAGGCGGGCTTATTCCTTATATCAACAAGTACGGCGATTTCAAACTATGAGGGTGGCAAGTATATGGTCTACAAAATAACCCTTCTCCCCGGTGATGGTATAGGTCCTGAAATCACTGAAGCGACCAAAAAAGTCCTTCAAGCCACAGGCTTGCAATTCGAGTGGGATGTACATATAATCGGACAACAGGCACAGGACAAATGGGGCACACCATTGCCTGATTCCGTTCTAGATTCAATAAGGAAGAACAGGATAGCACTAAAAGGACCGGTAACTACGCCCATTGGGAGCGGGTTTCGTAGCGTCAATGTGGCTTTGAGAAAAAGCCTCGATTTGTACGCTTGCCTCCGCCCCTGCAAGACATATACTGGAGCACCCACCCCTTTCCAAAATGTCGATATTGTGATTATCAGAGAAAACACCGAAGACCTTTACATTGGTATCGAATTTGCCAAGGGGAGCAATGAGGCTAACCAACTGTCAGAACTGGTCGAAAAAACCTCGGGGGAAAAACTAAGAACGGATACCGGCATCAGTCTAAAAGTAATATCAGAAACTGCCTCCAGACGTATTGTCAAGTTCGCCTTCGAGTACGCGCGTGTTAACAACAGAAAAAAGGTTACTGCTGCTCACAAAGCAAACATTCTGAAGTTTTCCGACGGGCTTTTTCTGGCTATAGCTCGCGAAATATCAAAAGACTATCCGGAGATAGAATTTGAGGACACAGTCATAGATGCTCTATGCATGAGGCTGGTAAGAAATCCTCAGCAATATGATGTTATCGTCTTGCCTAATCTGTACGGGGATATAGTGTCCGACCTCTGCGCCGGACTAGTAGGCGGTCTCGGCGTAGCGCCCGGGGCTAACATCGGTGACAACGCTGCCATCTTCGAACCCACACATGGTAGTGCCCCGAAGTATACTGGACAGAACAAAGTGAACCCCATGGCAATGATGCTTTCATCCGTCTTAATGCTTCGTTACCTTGGTGAAAAAGAAGTAGCAGATAAACTGGAAAAAGCGATCGCCGAAGTCATCGCTGAAGGGAAAAGAGTCACCTACGACCTGAAAACTGACCGTAGCCAACCTGCAGCAACCACCTCCGAGGTTGCTGAAGCAGTAATTGAGAAACTAAAACTAAACTAAGGAGGACGGAAATGCGCAGCAAAGTTAGCGTTATCGGTGCAGGAAATGTAGGAGCAACACTTGCCCAGCGCATCGTCGAAAAAGGATATGCTGATGTAGTGCTTGTGGATATAATTGAGGGCTTGCCACAAGGCAAGGGGCTTGACATGCTCCAAACATGCCCGATAACAGGCTCCGATGCCAAAGTCATTGGCACAAACTCTTATGACGAAACGGCTAATTCTGACATAGTGGTCATAACTTCAGGTGTGCCCAGAAAACCCGGTATGAGCCGCGACGACCTCGTACTAACTAACATGAACATCGTGAAATCGGTTACCGAACAGGTAGTCAAATACTCGCCAGATTGTATAATCATCATGGTAGCAAATCCGCTGGATGCCATGACACAGCTAGCTCTTCGTGTAAGCAAATTCCCCAGGAACCGTGTTTTCGGGCAGTCAGGCATTTTAGACACCGCTAGATTCAGGACTTTTGTAGCCCAAGAGCTTAACGTCTCCCCCCAGGACGTCCACGCCTGTATTTTAGGTGGACATGGTGACACGATGGTAGCTATTCCAAGATTGACCACAGTGGGCAATGTGCCATTAACTGAACTACTGCCTAAAGATAATATCGATAAGATCGTTGACCGCACGGTCAAAGGAGGCGGAGAAATAGTAGCCCTGCTAAAAACAGGTAGCGCATTCTATGCGCCTGCAGCCGCTACCGAGCTTATGGTCGAGTCTGTCCTGCTCGATAAAAAGAGGATACTCCCCTGCGCAGTATATCTCGACGGCGAGTACGACATTACAGGCGTGGTAGTAGGAGTTCCAGTAAAATTAGGAAGAAAAGGTGTTGAACAAATAATCGAACTCAGACTGACCCAAGAAGAAAGCGCTGCACTCAAAAAGTCGGCTGAGGCTGTACGTGAACTTGTTAAAGTGATGAAATTGGAGTGAACACCTATGCGCAAGATAGATTGCAGGACAATAACAGAGACCATATCCACGCTATTTCAAGACGCCTGTCTTCACCTGCCCGACGATGTGCTTACCGCACTAAAACGAGCAAAGGAACAGGAGGAGTCACCGGTTGCTAAAGACGTGCTGGACAAGATGCTCCAAAACGTCGATATCGCAGCCAATGAAAAAATTCCATTATGTCAAGATACCGGGACGGCGGTAGTTTTTCTTGAAATTGGACAGGATGTACAGATAACCGGTGGCAACCTAGAAGATTGCGTCAATGAAGGTGTACGTCAGGCTTACCAGAAAGGCTACTTGAGGAAATCGATGGTAAGACAACCATTTTCTGCACGCGTCAATACCAGAGATAACACGCCGGCTGTCATCCACACTGATATCGTGTCCGGAGACAGAATAAAAATAAGCGTGATACCTAAAGGTGGCGGTTCTGAAAACTGCTCCAGACTGACTGTCCTACCACCAGCAAAAGGGCGCCAGGGAATTATTGACTTCGTAGTTAGCCTTGTTAACGAGTCTGGAAGTAATCCCTGCCCGCCAATAATAGTCGGCCTGGGCATAGGTGGCACCACAGACAAAGCCATGGCAATGGCAAAAAAAGCACTGCTACGCAAGGTTGGAGAACCTAACCCTGACCCCGAAGTCGCTGAGTTGGAAAGAGAAATTCTGCAACGCATTAATAACCTGGGAATCGGAGCTATGGGGTACGGTGGCAGAATCACTGCTCTAGCGGTCCATGCCGAGACTTTTCCAGCGCATATCGCCAGCCTCCCGGTAGCTGTAAATATCCAGTGCTGGTGTGCTCGGCACAAGGAGGTGATTCTGTGACCACCTTCAAACACGATGTTATTATCCTTGGGTCTGGGCTTGCAGGTCTGAGAGCAGCAATTGAAGCTGCTAAAAATCCTGAGCTTGACATTGCTATCATCTCCAAAGTACAACTCATGCGCTCCCATTCTGTATGCGCGGAGGGTGGCACCGCAGCTGTGATGCAACCAGAAGAAGGAGATAGCATCGAACTTCACGCTTGGGATACTGTCAGAGGGGCTGACTTCCTTTGTGACCAAGATGTAGTAATGCGCTTTGTCGAAGAAGCCCCTAAAGAGATACTGCTACTTGAACATTGGGGAATCCCTTGGTCACGGCGTCCTGACGGCAGAATTGCACAAAGACCTTTTGGCGGACACTCCTTTGACAGAGCAGTATTCGCTGCTGACAAAACCGGCTTTGCGGAAATGCAGACTCTTTATGATACGTTGCAAAAATACAACAACGTAACCCGCTATGACGAGTGTTATGTAACCTCTATACTCGTTAACGACAACCTATTCTGTGGGATAACTGTCTGGGATTTAACCAGCGGAGACTTCTTCCTCATCCAGGGCAAATCTCTGGTCATAGCTACCGGCGGTGCCTGCCGAATGTTCGGTTTTACAACTTACTCTCTTACTGCTACAGGCGACGGGATGGCTATGGCATATCGTGCCGGACTACCACTTAAAGATTTAGAATTCGTTCAATTCCATCCCACAGGCTTGGTACCTTCTGGCATACTCATAACCGAAGCAGCACGAGGTGAAGGAGGATACTTGATCAACAACACAGGCGAAAGATTTATGCAAAAATATGCTCCTTCTAAGCTAGAAGTAGCACCACGAGACATCGTCTCTCGCTCTGAAATGACCGAGATAGAAGAGGGCAGAGGATTCCCAAGACCTGACGGACTTGA
Source organism: Dehalococcoidia bacterium (assembly GCA_034433775.1). Taxonomy (GTDB): domain Bacteria; phylum Chloroflexota; class Dehalococcoidia; order GIF9; family UBA5629; genus CALJTV01. The sequence goes on along the minus strand of DAOUAI010000093.1, from coordinate 5,653 downwards.
TTATGTCCACATCGATCTCCGCCACCTCGGAGCAGCCAAAATTAACGAACGACTACCCATGATAAGAGAGGTTGCCATAAAATTCAACTTTATCGACCCCATTTACGAACCTATACCGGTTCGTCCCGCAGCCCACTATTTTATGGGTGGTATACACACCGATATTGAAGGAGCAACTCCGATAGAAGGAATCTGGGCAGCCGGTGAGGCAGCTTGCATATCGCTACATGGTGCTAACCGCCTAGGCTCAAACTCAACAACAGAATGTCTAGTGTGGGGTAAAATCGCAGGAGGTAACGCCGCAAAATACGCACAACAAAGGAAGACTTTTACATCCATACCCGAAGCTACCTCAAAGGCAGAGGAAATACGCATCTTCGGACGGTTCTCACCGAACGGCAAAGAGAGTGCCTATACCTTGCGACGAGAACTGCAGAGGACCATGGACAAAAATGTGGGTGTTTTCCGCACCGCTGAAGGCTTAAATACAGCTTTGGCCCGTATACAAGAACTAAAGCAGTGCCTTTCCCACATAAAAGTAGTCGACCAGAGCCGGATATACAACACGGACTTACTAGCCGCGCTGGAGGTGGAAAACCTCGTTGACTTAGCTGAAGTTATTGTTGCCGGCGCTTCTGCTAGAGCTGAATCGAGAGGGGCCCACTCTCGCCGGGATTTTCCACAACGCGATGATATCAACTGGCTCAAACATACACTGGCTTACTATACTCCCACAGGTCCCCGCCTTGAATACATTCCAGTAAGGGTCACACTATGGCAGCCAGTAGAGAGAAAATACTAACCCTGGAGGTGTCATGAGACGGTTACAGCCTCGAAGAAAAAACTACCTCGGGCTCGTAGGCTGGGTATGGGGAGGGAACTACAAAATAGAGCGCTACCTTTACACATTGCATAGAATAACAGGCCTCGGGATTCTTCTTTTCGGTATAATACACCTCTGCGTCACTACTTTCTTTCGTATCCAAGGGCAAGATGTCTGGGAGAGTGTTATGGCACTTCTACATAATCCCTGGTTCAAATTCGGAGAATTCTTGGTAGTCCTCGCTTTTGCCTATCATTCTTTGAATGGTCTCCGCCTTATCATACAGGAGCTGGGCTTTGGTATGGGAAAACCGACCCCACCCGTCTATCCCTACCGCGACTCGTTGCGAAAGAACCGGAGCTGGGCAATGACCCTGGTGGGTGTAGCTGCCCTGATTTCATTGCTCTTTCTCTACGATTTCTTGACTGGAGGCTGGTGATGAGAAATAGCTATCTATGGCTTGCTCAGCTAGTTACCGGTGTGCTTATAGCTATCACACTTGGAATACACATGGTCTGGATGCATCTGGACACCATTCTCAACTTTCTGGGAGTCGAACTCAGTGATCCCACTTCTTGGACATCAATGATACAGCGTTCCAAAGAAGTTATCTGGGTAATGCTATACACAATGCTGTTATCCTTTGTCCTCTATCATGCATTATACGGGCTGCGCAACATAATCGTGGAACTCACACCGTCCAGCAGGGTCAAACGCATTATAACATGGAGCATCATTATCCTCGGTATAGTTGCTTTCGCTTGGGGCTCCTGCGTGCCTCTACTCCTGCTATCTCGGTAGGAAGGAGACGATTTACTATGAAGAAAGAAGAGCCCAGACAGATAGTCTTCAAAGTCCAGCGCTACAATCCGGAAACGGACTCCAGACCCCGCATTGATAAATTTGTCGTACCTGTCACACATGGTATGACAGTTCTTGATGGTCTGTTGTACATAAAAGAGAACCTAGATAGCACCCTGTCATTTCGCACCTCTTGCCGTATGGCAATATGCGGCTCTTGTGGCATGCTCATTAACAATTATCCACACCTAGCCTGTCATACTCAGATCCAAGAGCTCCACGCAAGCACACTCACCATTAAACCTTTGCCCAACCTGCCTCTTATAAAAGATTTAATTGTAGACCTTACACCCCTCTTCGAAAAACACAGGTCAATCAAACCTTATATTATGCGCCGCGACACCTCAGAAATGGATAACCCGACGGCTGAATTCTCTCAGTCGCCGGAAGAACTGGAGAATTTCCTGCAATTTACTTATTGCATCAAATGCGGTATCTGTGTCTCTGCTTGCCCCACCTCAGCCACTGATAAGCTGTTTCTCAACCCACAAGCCTTGGCCCAGTGCTACCGCTACTGCGCTGACACTCGGGATGATGGAGAACAAGAAAGGTTCCAGATGCTAAACACAGAAAATGGCATATGGCACTGTCATCTTGCTGGCGCCTGTTCTGACGCTTGCCCCAAAGGCGTCGACCCTGCTTTAGCAATTCAGCTATTGAAAAGGCGCCTTATAGCACGCATCGCCAAAGTGGCTAAAGTAGCAGAACCGGCACCTGTCGTCCCACCACCAACCCAGTGCAAACCCAAGCTCCCGTTTCCGGAGTTTACTGTCAAAAGGGACCCAAAAGCGAGGGAGGGATAAGACATGAGCACTATACATATAAAAACTCCGCTTGACGAGAAGACCATCGAAAAATTAAGAGCCGGTGATCAGGTGCTAATCACCGGTACCATCTATTCTGCGAGAGACGCAGCACATAAACGCATGGTAGATGCTCTGGACAGGGGTGAAGCGCTCCCCTTCGATATCACAAACCAAATCGTCTATTATATGGGACCATCGCCAGCTAAACCAGGGCAGGCAATCGGGGCTGCCGGACCTACTACCAGCGGTAGAATGGACAGCTATACACCTCGTCTGCTAGCAAGCGGACTCAAGGGGATGATCGGAAAAGGCAACAGGTCACAGGCAGTTAAAGATGCTATCAAGAAGTATAAGGCAGTGTATTTCGCAGCAATAGGTGGCGCTGGAGCTCTTGCCTCAAAAGCCATTAAGAAGGCAGAGGTGATAGCCTATCAAGACCTTGGAGCGGAAGCTATTCTCCGCCTAGAGGTAGAAAACTTTCCTGTAACTGTAATCAATGACATCTATGGCGGTGACCTCTATGAGGAAGGCAAGGCTAAGTATTGTGTAAAATCGGATGTCTAAAAATAACCCGGTCGTTTACCAGTACAACCCAATGTCACTCAACGACTCCCTCTCAACCCCAGAAAGATAACACGCAATAAACCAGCAACACTTTTGGCATCGCAAATATCACCTGACGCAATCATATCAGGAATATTAGTTAACGGCACCCGGACGACCTCGATCTCCTCAGTATCTTCAGCGCGCTTTCGACTGGGTATTAAATGCGTGGCTAGATACAAATGCAAGTACTCAGTACAATATCCAGGGGCAGAATAAAATCCACCCAACCTTTCTATTCTGTTGGGCAGATAACCTATCTCTTCCTGCAGCTCGCGACGAACGCATTCGATGGGCTGTTCTCCGGGCTCTATGCTACCAGCAGGAATCTCCAGTAAATATTTATCCACAGCTTTCCGGTACTGCCGCACCAAAATAGCCCTGTCCCTGGAGTCCAAAACTACCACTGCTACACAATCGCTGTGTTCTACTATTTCCCTAGTTGTTGACTTGCCGTTAGACTTCAATACAGTATCAATGCGCAACCTCACCGCCCGTCCCTCAAACACACGCTGGCTCGACAGGGTCTTTTCCATCTTTACTTTCTCCCTCATTACCATTCCCCGACTAATGCCATATACTTAGCTAAACTCTGGGGTCGGTGATATCACCAAACCGGTAGATAAGAGCCACCTCGTCACAATCTGGGAACTTAGGACAGCGATAACATTCTGACCACACCTTTCGCGGCAGCTCCATTTTATCAACACGGCGGAAATTGTGCTTCTCAAAAAATGCTGGCTTATATGTCAGGCAAAACACTGTCGGTATCCCCAGTTCTCTCGCCTCCTTGAGACATGCTTTCACAAGCTTGGAACCCAGTCCTTGAGACTGCTTATCTCCGCTTACTGCCAGCGACTTGATTTCAGCTAGATCTGACCAGTTTATGTGTAAAGCTACACAACCGATGACCTCACCCAGCTCGTTTCTGATGACAAAAAAGTCACGTAAGTTCTCATATATTTCACTTAATGCCCTAGGCAACATTTCACCCCGCTCGGCAAAACTGTTGACCAGTTCATGTATCCGCTGGGCATCTCCTATCTTAGCCTTTTCCACCTTCATGCTAAACCCTCGTACCCTTCAGCTTGGCTTCCAGAGAGGCGTAGAAATAATTTCTGGGCTGGATCCTTAAGAAACGCGCCACATAGGGACTGAGCCTAACCCTGACTTCCTCATCATTGCTTAAAGCCATCTCTACCTGTCCATCAAGGCTAAACACTGCCTCGTGCGTAGTCATTACCTTCAAAACGACAACCGACTGGGGCGGTAAAACTAATGTCTTATCGAAACAAAAATGAGGGCATACCGGCTTAACTATCATCTCCTTTGCCTCGGGATAAAGAATAGGACCCCCACCAGCAAGAGAATAACCCGTACTTCCCGTCGCTGTAGCCACTATGAGACCATCCGCTCGGTAAGTAGTCAGCAATTCCCCATCGACCTTAGCCTCAATCCTGACCAATCTCACCGAACTGCGCCGACCCACAAAGACATCGTTTAAGCCATGCAAGACCTTACCGCTCGATAATAACTCTGCCTGAATCATAGCCCTCTCCTCGATCCACCCCCCACCCTGCAATAAGTCAGGTAATTTCGCCAGCGCAGCCTCCATTGTAAGTTCAGTCATAAACCCCAGATGACCAAGATTTATTCCCACTACCGGCACCACATGAGGGACAACAGCACGAACGGCCCGTAGAATCGTTCCATCGCCGCCGACGCTCAAAATAAGACCAGAGCCCGGCACTTTAGCTCTTGCTTGCTCTTCATCCCAAGCTGAACAAATCCAGAAAAGAACGCCCCTCGCTTCTAAAAACCTGCCCAGCTCAATGCCGACATCCCTAGCTCGTTCAATTCTGGGATGATATAGAATGCCAACTTGCTTCACGGTCAGTTGAGTCTATCACCACTAGATGAATAGTGTCAAGCAATAGCAATGAGTCTAAGTAGCACTAAAACCCTAAAGTCCTCGCTGCCAGTTCAGCTATCCTGACAAAGCTGCCGGGCACAATGCCCAAGATGAGTACAAAAAGACAGCAAAGCAAGAGCGCTGTGCGCAATGCCCAAGAGGAGGGTACACTTTCTGGCGAAGCAGGAGCACCCAACCACATAACCCTCACAACCTTGAGATAGTAATAGGCTGATATGCAGCTATTTATCACAGCTATAACTACCAGCCACAGTAAACCATGCTGCACCGCGCCGTTGAAAATGTATATTTTAGCGATGAGACCGGCGGTAGGTGGTAGCCCGATCAAAGAGACCAGACAGAGTGTCAGGGCTGATGCTAGTACGGGTGCACGCTTGCCCATGCCTGTATAGTCATCAATTTGGTCACTGCCTACCTTATTGGAGATGGCTATTACCGCGCCAAAAGCCCCCAAGTTAGTCACGGTATAGCTCATCAGAAAGAAAAGGAGTCCGCTCTGCACTACTTTGTCTCCACCGGTCGCCACGCCTACTGTTGCCAGTCCCACCATAAGATAGCCAGCTTGGGCAATGCTGGAATAACCGAGAAGACGCTTAATATTCGTTTGCAAAAGAGCAATTATATTGC
>DAOUAI010000092.1:0-14683 GCA_034433775.1 Dehalococcoidia bacterium | reverse complement strand
CGGGGAAATTGAGGTTATCGCTGAACAGGCCCAGATTTTTAGCACTTCGAAGACGCCTCCGTTTTATATAAATGAAGATGTGCCTATAGATGAGAACCTGAACCTGAAGTACCGGTATCTATACTTGCGGCGCCCCAGGATGAAGGACAATATTTTACTTCGCCATCAAGTGGTCAAGTTCATACGTGATTTTCTTGATGCCAAGGGTTTCGTCGAGATTGAGACACCTATCCTGATAAAGAGCACACCTGAGGGAGCGAGGGACTATCTGGTGCCGAGCCGGCTTTATCCGGGCAAGTTCTATGCTTTGCCACAGTCGCCACAGCAACTGAAGCAGTTGCTAATGGTAGCGGGTTTCGAAAAGTATTACCAGATAGCGCGATGTTTCCGGGATGAGGACTTGAGGGCTGACAGGCAGCCGGAGTTTACGCAGCTCGATTTAGAGATGAGCTTTGTTGATGAAGAGGACATATTACAATTGCTTGAAGAAATGTTCACCTCTCTGGTGGAAGCAGTCAAGCCGGACATGAAAGTTATAAAGCCGTTTCCTCGTCTTACTTACGCTGAGGTGATGGAGCGCTATGGCACTGATAAACCAGACATAAGGTTTGGGCTGGAACTGAAAGACATTTCTGACATAGTGGCTGAGTCTTCCTTTTCTCTGTTCCGTTCTGTCATCAAGAGTGGTGGCAAAGTGAAGGGCATTTGTTTGCCTGGTTGCGCTGGATACTCGGGTAAGCAGATCGAGGAGCTTACACAACTCGCCAGGTCATATGGAGCTAAGGGGCTGATAACTTTAGCTTTACCTCAAGGTGAAAACGTTGAGCAGTTGTCGCCTGACAAAGTCAGATCGGTGGTGAGCAAATATTTGGGTCTTGAGATGTTGAGGGCAATTTTGCAGAGGTGCGAAGCGAAGTCGGGCGACCTTATTATCCTCGTAGCTGACGAGCTGAAAGTAGTTAATAAGGTGCTGGATGAGATGCGGCGGGAGATGGGGCGACGGTTGAACCTGGCTGATAGCGACCTGCTGGCATTTCTTTTTGTAACTGATTACCCACTACTAGAGTGGAACGAGGAATTAGGGCACTGGGAACCTATGCACCATCCTTTTACCGCGCCGTGCGAGGATGATATTCCTCTCCTGGATACAGAGCCGGGCAAGGTGCGGGCGCGCCACTATGATATTGTGTGCAACGGGTATGAACTTTCCAGTGGTAGCATCAGGATACATACACGTTCCCTCCAGGAGAAGGTGTTTCACTTGCTCGGTTACAACGATAGCGAGATTGAAGAGCGTTTCGGTCATCTTCTGGAAGCGTTTGATTACGGAGCGCCTCCACACGGCGGGATCGCTCCTGGTATTGACCGCCTGGTCATGTTACTGGCAAAGGCTGAAAACATAAGAGAGGTTATCGCTTTTCCTAAGAACCAGAGCGCGGTCGATGTGATGAGTGGTTCACCATCTCCTGTACCCCAGTCACAGCTCGATGAGCTTCACCTAGTGGTTAAGGCAGAAGATATGAACAGGACAGAAGTGTGAGCGGCAATTCAAACAAACTGGTATAATCTAATGACGCAGGGAGCCAGCAGCAGATGAGAGTATCCACTGAGCCAATGCAGAACAGCCAGATGTTGCTCAACATTGAGATGGAGAGCAATGAGATAGATAAGTATTTGGACAGGGCTTATAACCGTCTGGTGAAGAGGGTATCTGTTCCTGGATTCCGTAAGGGTAGGGTGCCTAAGGAGGTGCTGACCCGTTATGTGGGCAAGGACACTCTGTACCGCGAGGCTCTTGAAGACTTGCTTCCGGAAGCTTATGCTAAAGCTGTGCAGAGTCAGGGAATTGAACCTATTGCTCAGCCTTCATTTGAGATAGTCCAGACCGAGCCGCTGGTTTTTAAGGCGATTGTGCCACTTAAGCCCACGGTTAAGCTCGGGGATTATACTCAGATAAAGGTCGAGGCTCAGACGGTTGAGGTCACAGAAGATGAAATAGGTGGTGTATTGCAGCAGCTTCAGCAAGAGCGTGCCATATTGTCACCTGTTGAGCGCGCGGTAAGTCTTGGTGATGAGGTGACCATGGATATCGAGGAGGTAAGGGAGGGCAAGTCCACGCCGCTCCGTAAAGACCTTGTTTATGAAGTGAGGGAGGGGTCGCGGTTGCCCTTGCCGGGTTTTGCTGAAAAGCTCGTGGGTCTGGTAAAAGGTGAAGAAAAAGATATCATCTTATCCTATCCCGATGATTATGAGATAGGAGAACTTGCCGGGAAGGAGCATATCTTCAGGGTGAGGGTCAAAGATATAAAAGAGAAAAAGCTCCCCGAGCTGGACGATGAATTTGCCAGATTGCTGGGAAGTGAAGACTTAGCCTCGCTGCGGGCGCGAATAGCAGACGCGATCAAAGCGAGGAAAGACTCGCTGGCACGCCTGGAGATGGAAAAAAAGGTCATGGATGCGCTCGTGGGTATGAGCGAGGTGGAGTATCCACCGGTGCTGGTGGAAAAAGAGATTGATCGACTGTTAATTGATGAAGCCAGATATTTTGCCGAAGGGGTTGCCGGTCTGGAAAGGTATTTAAAAACGCTCAATAAGACGATGAACGAACATAGAGAGGAGTTGCGTGTTGAAGCCACTCAGCGTGTGGTGCACTCGCTGATTCTGGATAAGGTTGTTGATGTTGAGAATGTCGACGTAACAGATGCCGAGGTCGATGAGGAGGTAGAGAGCATGGCTGCAGGCGCTAGAGCAAAGGCTGAAAATGTGCGGGAGGCTTTCAGTTCAGAGGACAGGCGGGAGGCAGTGCGGTGGTTCCTCAAACGCCGCAAGGCTATGGACAGACTGCTTGAGCTCTCAACCGTGAAGCCTGAGTGATCTGTCGTCTATTAACAGGAGGTGATGAAAATGGAGAGATTTCAGGACATAATACCGATGGTCATTGAGACCGGTGCTCGCGGGGAGCGTGCCTTTGATATATATTCTTTGCTTCTCAAAGAGCGGATTGTGTTTTTGGGCACACCTATCAACGATCAGGTGGCAAATCTTATCATTGCCCAGTTGCTCTATCTGGAGCACGAAGACCCTGATAAGGACATAAATCTTTATATTAACTGCCCTGGCGGCATTGTCAGTGCTGGGTTAGCAATATATGACACCATGCAGTTAATTCGCCCGGACGTATCGACCATTTGTGTTGGGCTGGCTGCAAGTATGGGGACACTGATTCTTTGTGCCGGGGCGAAAGGGAAGCGGTATGCTTTGCCCAACGCCACTATTCATATGCATCAGGCGATAGGTGGTGCACAAGGGGCGGCGGCAGATATAGAGATAGCTGCCAGGGAGATTATGAGGCTGCAGGAGTTGATCCGCAACATAATAGCCAAGCATACGGGTCAGCCTATGGAGAAGATTGCCCATGATACTGACCGTGACTTCTATCTTGGCGCTGAACAGGCTGTAGAATATGGCATCATCGATGAAATCCTGAGGAGGCCTGGCGATAAGCAATCGGCGGCAAAGAAGTGAGGGCACACAGGTAGCCTACAGGGGGTTACCGGCACGGTCGAGGTAAACTCGCAGTAGTTGTTCTAGACTGGGGAAGCCTTTTCTGCCACCAGGTGCTGAAATTACGAAGCGCGCTACAATATCGCCCAGAAGACCACATTCGTTGGGGGTCTTGTTTTTTAGCATTCCGAAGAGAAATCCGCAGGCAAAGGCATCTCCTGCTCCGGTAGACTCAATATCCTTGGGCACTTCGTCTATGCTTGTTATCTGATATTCTGTCTCTGTAGTACGAATGTAGCTGGTTGCCTTCTTACTATCACCGAGGGCAATGCCTCTACCCAATGTGACCACCACTATATGACAGCCGAGTGCAAGGAGCGTCTTAGCGCCTGCTCTGAAGTCTTTTCCTGTAAGTAACTCTATCTCCTCGCGGTTTAGAAAAATGATGTGCGCTCGTTCCAGTAGTGGTGTAAGTACCTTTAATCCTTTTGAAGCGTAGAGTGTACCCGGTGCGAGACTGAGCTTCGTAGAACCTTCTAAATTACTTGTCACCGCTATTTGCAGGCGGAGCTGCTTGTCATGAACGAAAGAAGAGAGATGGACTATTTGGGGACGGCTGAGGTAGGCAATATCTATGTCCTGGCTGTCCAGCAAGTTATTAGCTCCAGGTAACAGATATATGGCGCGTCTTCCTCTCTTATCGCTGAAACAAAATGCCAGTCCTGTCCTGGCATCTTTTTTAACGCAGATGTGACTCGTATCTGTGCCTACAGCTTTGAGGTTGCGGACAAGACTTTTGCCCTCAGCGTCGTTACCTACAGCGCCGACAAATCCGGTCTTAATGCCGAGTTTGGCAAGCCCGTAGATGGTGTTGGCGGCTGAGCCGCCAGGGGAGGGGGTGAAATCGGTCACCATCGTTTCGCCGTCATTTAGCGTCTCCTCAACGCGGCATATATAATCGAGGTTCATAGCCCCGAAGCCGATTACCGCCGGTTCGCTCTTTTCAGTCAATGTTCACCCCAGTTTAGCTGCTTCCTGTCTGACCAAGCGTCGTATCTTTTGATGGATCTCAAGAGGTTTAGTGAAATCCTCTCTCCCTGACAACCAGTGGAAGAAATTCCTGTTGTCAGAGCCACCTATTTTCTCTTTTTCTATAACCAGTTTTTCTACCGCTGCGCGTTTGCCTTTTATCCAGGTTTCCAGAATCTGCCACAAGTCATCGAGGTGGGTGGACGCTAGCCCCATGGTGGCATAAGGTAGTGCATACTGGTTGGCGTTGAAAGCGATAGCCAGTCCACCAGCCTGCTCTACAGCTTGAAGCATTTTGAAATCGGTTATACTGTCGCCGACTACAACCCAGTTAGACAGCGGTTGTTTGTGGGCTTCGGCGAAGCGTTTCAAAGCTTCAACTTTTCGGCTACCACCCACGGGTTTGACCTCTTCCATTATTCGGGCTAAGCTTGTTTTTTGAATTTCTTGCCAATAGAAGCGGTCAAGTCTGTCCTTGATCCAGGGGTCGTCAATGGATTGCTGATGGAGCAGCTCGGTTTCCAGTGTTCCAACATAGGTGAGATCATCAGTGGATACTAAGCGCTTCAGCTTATCTACGGGGAAGGAAGTGCAGGCGATGTTTTGGGAGAAGATGTTGAGCCTGTAGGCGATATGGCGGGCATATTGCTGGTAGCTGGTGCTGATGCAGAAGACTCTCCAGCCAGCGGCATTGAGCTGGAAAATGAGCCTGGCTGCCCCGTTGACAAGTGTCGCTTCCCGAGCCAGCGCTGAAATATCGTCCTCTTCGATGCCGTGGTATATTAGAAAAGGGGCAATGAGAGCCAGGGTATCGCCGGGTTCATAGCCCGGTCTGGCTTCCAGCGTGAGCAGGTCATCGTAACGGCTGATTATCTCAAAGATTTTGGCACCGCCGGGGAAGAGTTTCATCAATTCATAGGCGTTGTCCTGAGTAGCTAGGGGTCCCTCAAGGTCAAAGGCGATTACTTTCATTTCAGCTTTATTGCCTTATTTATTTCGTCGCTCAGGTCATAGCCGGGTATAGGTTTTCCGTTCTCTCCCAGCACCTTTCCGGCCGCTATTCTTATTTTCCCCTGAGCGAATGCCTTCAGTGTTGCGACAATAAGAGGCAGTTCTCTGGCGACACCTTGCTCTCGTATGCTTCGGAATAGCCGGTTGTTTTCTCCTTCCTCTCTTTTTATCTCAGATAGCGGGCGTTTGGTCAATTCCTGCCAGAGTCTGTCAAAAGGGGCACCGACAATAGGGAATGTGCAATAGGTGACTACAGGACCGCTGTCCAGCTCTGGTGTTACCAAGTGCATCATTACGCCGGTCTCCTTTGCTCTGTTCTCTATAAGTGTCCAGATAACCTCTTGCCAAGTGCCTTTGGGACCGCCCGGTGCTGCGGGGTGCAGGTTAATCATATTGTATTTGTGGCACATCTCCTCGCCGACGATTAGCATATAACCGGCGAGCACGCAGAGGTCTGGCTTAAACGTGTACAGGTGCGCCATCACCTCTCGGTCGTATTCCAAACGCCAGGCGGACGAGTCTTTATCCCTGTTCGTCGAGTTACTGTTCCAACGTGCGCGGAATTTTTGTGACGATACGCAGATTAGCGGAATACCGTAACTGTTGACTAACTGGAAAAACAGGTCGCTTTGTTCCGATTCGCCGGGCTCGCGGTTGCTGAAGACGAAGGAGATCCTGGCGACTATATTGCCATTCTGGATGTGTCGGTATACGGTCTCGAGGAGCAACCTGGCTGCTTCGTCTCTGCCGGTAGAAAACCAACCCAAGTCCAGCATCAGCATTTGTGCACTAAAACAATTGCTTTTTCAGTCTTGCCCAGGTGCTGTGAAAGTGGACTATTAGGCTCGACCTGCTACCACCGATTCTCCCTTGTTCCAGTGAAGTGATGAATGTCTCCTTATCGCCGAAAAGTGGCATTTCTACATAAGCATTGCCGATTTCCTGAGGTGAGTGGGCATCGCTGCCGGCACTCATCGGCTTGCCATACTTTTGGGCTAGTTGCCAGGCTTTGTTGGTGGCTGAGGGGAAAAGGCTCCGGGCGTTAAAGACCTCGATGATATCGATCTCTGGCATCAGGCTCTCGAACATGGAGTCTCTGGAAGCGGAAAGGCGCAGTGTGTCGTAGGGGTGGGGGATACATACCAGCCCACCCTGGGACTTGATACGTCCCACTGTTTCATCTGGCGAAAGCCTGCTGGGGATTTCGGTGGTAAGGAACAGCCCTATGACTTCACCGCCTGTAGTCAAAATTTCCTCGCCCACGATTATCGGGAAGGGGGCTAGCTCCTTTAGTCGCAAAGCGCCCTCGATTGTATTGTGGTCTGTCACAGCAAGGCAGTTAATGCCTATTTTGAGAGAACGGTCGATTATCTGCTCCAGGCTCATGGCGCAGTCCATGGAATAGCAAGTGTGGAGATGGAGGTCAGCTTTTATTATCCGACTCAACTTACTCTCTCCAGGTATTCGCCTGTCCTGGTGTCCACCTTAATAATATCGCCGGTATTGATGAAAAGCGGGACTTTAATGGTGATGCCTGTTTCCAGTTTTGCCGGTTTGCTACCTGCAGAGGCAGTGTCCCCCTTGAATCCGGGTCCTGTCTCCACCACCTGCAATTCCACCGATACCGGCAGTTCAATTCCTACTGCTTTGCCTTTGTGTGTTAGCACTTCCAGGTTCGAGCCTTCCTTGAGATAGTTAAGGGCGTCGCCGAGTATCGACTTGTCTAAAGGTATCTGTTCGAAGGTTTTTGTGTCCATGAAGTAGTAAAGATGCCCGTCGTTATAAATGTACTGGACGGGACGATGTTCCAGGAAGGCACGCGTGAACTTTTCGCTGGCTTGAAAAGAGCGTTCTGTTATGTAACCAGCGCGGAGGTCACGGAGCTTCAGTCTGATTTGTGCCGAGCCCCGTCCCATTTTGATGTGCTGGTAGTCGAGCACCTGATAAAGATTACCATCCAGCTCAATTGCCATGCCTTTCTTTAATTCTCCAGCATCGATCATCTGATAAGCAGACCTCCTGATGTAGCGTTGGCTATTTTATCAGACCGGGATATCGGTCTAGCTTTGCCATTTTCCATAATTACCATATCTTCTATCCTTACTCCACCCCATCCAGGTATGTAGATTCCGGGCTCAATGGTGAACACCATGTCGTCCTGCAGTGCATCGGACGAGTTTAGCGTCAGACGGGGTAATTCGTGGGGGCTTAAACCTACCCCGTGTCCCAAGCCGTGTCCGAAGTTGTCCCCATAGCCAGCCTCTTTGATAACGGTCCTGGCGAGGCAGTCCGCCTCGTCACCGGTCATTCCGGCGGTAATTGTAGCTAGAGCGGTCAACTGTGCTCCGAGGACGATGTCATAGATTTTAGAGAACGTCTCATCCTCATTGCCCAGCAAAATAGTACGAGTTAAATCACTGCAGTAACCGTTTATGCGGGCTCCGAGGTCAATTACTATCGGTTCATTTTCCTGTATTGCTCGGTCGGATGCTCTGGCATGAGGCAGTGCTGAATTAGGTCCTGAAGCTATGATAATGTCGAAAGGCAGGGCTTCACTGTCATGGCTGCGGAGGAATTTCTCTACTTCCCAGGCTATCTCTTTCTCTTTCATACCGGGGCGGATAATTGACCTGGCGTAATCGAAGGCACTATCGGCTAATTTTGCTGCTTCGGAGATGTGTTTTATCTCGTCTTCGTCCTTGACAGCCCTGAGTGATTCTACAAGGTCTTCTGTGGGTAAAAACTGGATGTTGTGTTTTCTCAAAGCAGTGTATATTTTACGGTAAGTGGCGTGTGGGATATAACCTGACTCAAAGCCCAGCTTTTTTATTCCCATATTTGCTGCCAGGTCTGGCAGCCAGTTCGCCGGTTCGCCTTTTATGTGGACTATCTCGAAGCCCGTTGCCTCCGACTTAGCTTGCTCCACGTAGCGAAAGTCGACAGCCAGCGAGGCACTGTTTTGGGATATGAGCAGCCAACCTGTGGAGCCACAGAAACCGGAAAGGTAACGACGGTTTTGCGGCTGGAAGACAAGTAGTGCGTCCAAGCCGTGCTCTGTCAGACTTTGCCGCAACTTTTTCAGTCGGCTCATTTTCGTTTCTTGTCCTTAAGCAGGTCAGCGAGGTATTGTAGTGCCAGCAGGTAGCCCTGCCAGCCCAGTCCGCTTATCTGTCCGATGACGACCGGTGCAGTGACTGATTTTTGTCGCCACTCTTCCCTGGCGTAGATGTTTGATAGGTGGACTTCGATGCAGGGCAGTCCAACATCAGCGAGCACGTCCCGTAATGCCAGACTATAATGGGTCAGTGCCCCGGGGTTGATTATCATCCCTGCTGCTTCGGGGTAATTCTCCTGGATAAAGTCTATCAAAGCACCTTCACTGTTGGACTGAAAACAAACAACTTCAACACCTAGCCTTTTTCCTTCGATCCTCAATGCGTTCTCGATCTGGGCGAGGGTCTTGGTACCGTAAAGGCGTGTGTCCCGTTTTCCCAGAAGGTTGAGGTTCGGACCGTTGACTACCAGAATTTTCTTCATATCTTTGTCCCCACTCTTTCTAATTCGTCCAGTTTTCCCTTATATTCGCAGGCGATGCATTTTACCAGATTTCCTCGCCAGGTGGTAAGTATGTTACCACAATTCGGGCAAGGCTGTGCTAATGGTCTGCGGTTGAGGGTGAAATTGCAGTCAGGATATTTTGTGCAGGCATAGAAACGACGTCTCTTCTTACTGACTTTTTCAATTATCTCACCGTCGCAACCGGGCATGGGGCAAGAGACGCCTGTCTTGACCAGAAAGGGCATGGTCTTTTTACATTTCGGGTAGTTACTGCAGGCAAGGAACTTACCGTAGCGACCGACCCTGATGACCATGGGGCTGCCGCACTCCGGGCAGAGTTCCTCTGTGGGCCTAACTACCTTGATTTTATCTATATTTTTCTGGGCTCGGGTCAGCATCTTCTCGAATGGCACATAGAACTCTTTTACTACGGATACCCACTGCTTCTTCCCACGGGCGATATCATCCAGCTCCTCTTCCATTCTGGCAGTGAAATCGAGTTCGACGATTTTGGGAAAATGCTGGGTGAGGAGGTCGCTTACCAATATACCTATTTCATCGGGGCGGAACCTGCCTTTTTCCTTGTATACATAGCCGCGTTCCTGAATGGTAGCCAGGATAGAGGCATAGGTGCTGGGGCGTCCGATGCCTTTTTGCTCCAGTGCTTTTATCAATGTGGCTTCAGTATACCGAGGTGGCGGCTGGGTGAAGTGTTGTTCGGGGAAGAGCCCCAGTAGGATCAGGGGGTCGCCTTGTGCCAGGCTGGGGAGCGGGAGGACTCCGGAGAATTCATCTTGGGTGTCCTCGTCCCTATCCTCGCTATACAGTGACAAGAAGCCGGAAAACTTCACCACGTAGCTGGTCGTCTTGAAGAGGTAGTCTTTATCTGTTTTCTGTCCTTTAGCTTCTACTTCTACTGTGGTGACATCTAGCACAGCAGCAGCCATCTGGCTTGCCACCATTCTTTTCCAGATAAGCTCATAAAGCTTGAACTGCTCTGATGTCAGGAAGGGTCGGACAAGCTCAGGTTCTCGGAAAATCTTTGTCGGTCTGATGGCCTCGTGTGCTTCCTGTGTCCATTTGGTTTTTTTGCTTTTCTCGAAAGTGCGGGCATGCGGCGGCAAGTAATTGTTGCCAAACTTAGCCCGGATAAACTCTCTGGCTTCAGCCAGGGCACTGGCAGCGATGTGGGTGGAGTCGGTGCGCATATAGGTGATGAGCCCCACCGGACCCTCATCACCCAGGGGTATACCTTCGTACAACTGCTGGGCAATGGACATGGTGCGCTGGGCGGTGAAAAACAATTTACGCCAGGCTTCCTGCTGGAGGGTGCTGGTGGTGAATGGCGGCGCTGGCTGGCGTAGCGCCTCCTTGGTCTGCACTGATCTGACATAATACCGGGCTGTGCTTAGGTCAGCTTCAAGCTCTTCAACCTTCCTTTTGTTCGGTATCTCCAGTTTTGTGCCGTCAGTAAAGCCAACTAGCAGTGCCCTGAAGCTCGGGCTGGTCTTTTCTGCCGGTGCCTTAGCTATTTCAGCCTCTATCAGCCAGTATTCGGTGGGGATGAAATTTTCAATTTCGCGCTCGCGGTCAACGACCATTCTCAGAGCAGCAGACTGGACGCGTCCAGCGGATAGTCCTCTTTGTACCTTTCGCCATAGTAGCGGGCTTAGCATATAACCGACGAGCCGGTCGAGGAGGCGGCGTGCCTGCTGTGCATTGACCAAGTTCATATCGATGGAACGGGGATGCTGGAAAGCCTCCTCCACAGCCTCTCTGGTAATTTCGTGGAAGACTACCCTATGTATGGGCTTGCCATTACTATCCAGCCTCAGGGCTTTGACCAGATGCCAGGAAATCGCTTCGCCTTCGCGGTCAGGGTCGGTAGCCAAGTAGACCGCCGAGGCATCTTCAGCGGACTTCTTAAGCTGACTTACCACCTGTTTTCTCCGTGGGATTATTATATATGTCGGAGTGAAGCCATTAGCGATGTCTATACCCAGCGCTTTTTCGGGCAGATCGCGGACATGCCCCAAGGATGCCTTGACCGTGTAACCGGTGTCCAGAAATCTGGCTATAGTCCTGGACTTTGCTGGTGATTCAACGATAACCAGTTTCATCGGCTACCTCTCTTACTCCTTTAGCCAGTATATAGCTCATACTGCCGACCTGTTTCACCATTCCTTTTAGTTCCATCATCGCGAGGGTGCTGCTGACTACTGGTGCTGTCAGCCCGCTGGCGCGGCAGATATCGTCTATGTGGATGGGGTCGTGGGATATCTGCCTGAGCAGGCGAGACTCGGTCTCGTCTGCGGGGATGAATTCCTTCATCTCAAGCTGTTGTGCGATAATAGTTAGGTTCAGTTCTTCGAGTATATCCACATAACTCTGCACCAGCTTAGCACCTTCTTTGATGAGGCGGTTGGTGCCGCGGCTGGCTGGTGACATTATGCTTCCTGGCACGGCGAAGACCTCACGGTCTTGCTCCAGGGCTTGTTCCGCAGTTATCATGGCGCCACTGTTTTCACCAGCTTCGATTACTAGTACACCGAGGCTTACCCCGCTCATTATCCGGTTCCGCCTGGGGAAATTGTCAGCTTTGGGTTTGGTACCCAGAGGGTATTCGCTGATAAGCGCACCGTGCTCCATTATATCGCGCGCCAGCTTGGCGTTTTCTGCCGGGTAGACGATGTCCAGTCCGCAGCCGAAGACGGCGATAGTTCTGCCACCTGCTTCAAGCGCAGTGCGGTGGGCTATGGTATCTATGCCTTTAGCGAGCCCGCTCACGATGGTTATTCTGTTCCGTGCCAGGTCGCTGACGATTTCCTCAGTCACTTGACGACCGTACACAGTGGCTCTTCGTGTGCCGACCACAGCCAGACAGACCTCGTCTTCGGGAAGAAAGTTGCCCCGGATATAGAGTACCGGTGGGTAATCATAGATCTCTTTAAGCCGCCATGGGTATTCTGACGATTCGCAGGTCAACACCTTTACCTTATATTGCTGCAGCCGTTCCATTTCGGCATCGAGGTTTATTTTCGGGCGCAGACTGGCAATGGCATCAGCTAACTTGGGATCGAGCCCGGCTTTCTCCAGTTCTCTAGCTGGTGCCTTCCAGGCTTGCTCCAGTGTGGGGAAATATTCCTTAAGGCGGTGTATTTTCGCCCGACCGATGCCCGGTATTTTAGAGAAACCGACCCAGTATTTCAGTTCTTCAGCGCCTGACATTTGAAGCTGAGACATTGTAGCACAGGGAGACAAAGCAGACAAAAGGTGTTTAGGATAGTCTTGTGGATTGTGTGGCGGAGAGGGTGGGATTCGAACCCACGGTCGCTGTAAGGCGACACGCGCTCTCCAGGCGCGCCTGATAGTCCACTCCAGCACCTCTCCATATATGCCTGGCGGAGAGGGTGGGATTCGAACCCACGAGGCTCATCACCTACCGCTTTTCGAGAGCGGCTCCATCAACCACTCGGACACCTCTCCTGTCTGCTCTAAAATTATACAATATGTGCTGTCTGGTTTCAGGGACAGTATTTTGTGGCAGTAGCCGCTGGGCGGTTGGACTGGCGCCCGTATTTAAAAAAGGCGCAACTTGAGCGAGTTGGGTTCGGGTATCAGGGTGTTCTGCTCTTCTCCACCCTGAGTTCGCAGTTGTTTATTTTTAGTTTTCCATCGTAGAACAGCGCGGCAACACGGCTACCAATTAGACGCGTGTCAGTGAGAGGGTCGCCATCGACAACGACCAGGTTTGCCACCTTGTTGGTCTGAATGGAGCCAAAACGGTTTTCCAGCCCCATAGCCTCGGCGCTGTTTATGGTGCATAGCCGCAGCGCATCAGCACCGGTGAAGTGCCTGCCCTTTTCACCGGTGTTCAGTAACAGATCGGACATCTCGATTTCGTACTTGATAGCGGCGGGAGTGCAAGGTGGGATGCCGCCATCATTGCCGCATCCCATACGGACGCCATGCTCAAAGAGCATCCTGAAGTTGCGCACGCCGTGAATGCCCGCTGGAGCATAGTACCGGAACAAATGAGTATTGTCCCTGATACCGAGTGTTTTCATGATACCTCTGGAGATACGCTGGTGGCTTTCAAGCACACTGTCTTTCAGTTCAGGTACGTAAAATTCCTCGGCTAGAGCGGCTATGGTCCTTTCTCTAAACTCTTTTATGCGGAGTACCTCGGGATGACCGTCTGACGGGTGCCCTTTTACCGGCCAGACCACATCGTAAATTACTGAGGCTGTAGGCTCAAGCATACATTTAGCCCCAATGAAAGCCTTGATGTCCTCCTCGTTGAGTTCAGCATCCATAGCAATGTGTGCCAGTGATGATATGCCTGCTTTCACTCCGCGGCGGAACGATTCTACACTCATGTGGTGCATGGTGCTTTTTAGTCCCCTGCGGCGTGCCTGGTCAGCCAGTACTTCAAGCTGTTTCATTGTCATTATGGTATTTACAGGCTTGTAGGAGACCAGGTCTTCCCGCTGTTCACCAACTTTGATATATTCTGCTCCTCTTTCTTCTATAGCCCGGTCGACGGCGTCCCTAACCTGTTGCTCATTAGCGTCGATAGGGAATACCACTATGCCACTTTCGCTCCTATCATACTCGATGACAGGTATGCCCAGAGCCATGGAAAACAGCCGCCAGGTGAGTGTCATCGGGGGTGAGAAGTAGCCTTTCGGTTGGGTGACAACCACTGCCTGATAGATGCGGGGTCCGTTTGCTTCTCCACGGGATATCTTCTCTTTCCAGTCGCGCAGGATACGCAAATCATCGATTTTGCAGTCCCTGATATGAGTGATGCCGTGAGCGAGACACTCCGTCATATTCTTAGCAATCTGTTGCTGACGATATTTATTGCTCAACCTGTTATCTTTTAGCGAAGGACTTACAGTGGTCATGGTGTAGGATGCATGGCAATGTGTGTTGAAAATACCCGGGAAAACAGCTTTACCTTGCAGGTCAATGGTGAAGTCAGGGGTGATTTGAGTAGATTCACCGGGGAGCCCGGGCATGGCTTTAATCTTCTTGTTCTGGATCAGAACCCTAGTTTCTGGTGGATAGTAGCGTCCATTAATGACATCGATAAACCTGCCGTTTTTCAGTTCTACAACGGCATCATCTCCTGGCTCGTAGTTGTCCACGAAATTAATTTTGCTCTCGATATCCATTCCCTCCCTCCTGTACGAATAGTCTTTTATAGCATTATAAAAAAGCGCCGGCTGGTTGACAATATGCTACCACTGCTTGAGCAGACTAGCGACCGGTGCTGGTCTTGCTCCTGTTTTTGGTATCTTGGCGGCGTAAATTATGCCAGTGTGTGGGTATGTTGAACGATGCCTCTGGAGAGGGCGTTTACTGTACTCGCTGTTTCAGGCGATATTTAAGCTTCAGCCCCGCGAAATCCGCGATGTATTTACAGCTAAAAGGTAATCGGGAGTTGCTGTAAAAATTATCAGGCTCAGGTGACGGCGAACTCTGTCCGGGCGATAATGTCGTCTTGCACTCGCTTCGGGAGATCGACGAATCGGAAGGAGAACCCTGAAACTTTAACTATAAGGTCGAGGTAGTT